>NZ_CP059902.1:3532500-3780495 GCF_014127105.1 Devosia sp. MC521 | reverse complement strand
TTTTCTCCCGCTGACCAAGGTACATTAGAGTGACGGTTTTCATGCCGCAACACGTGAATCGTTGAAATAGGGGCTTGACTCCGAACCTCATTTTTTCACGTCACCCGCCTCTCAAAAGCCCCTCTCAGCAAGGGCTTGTGACTCAAAGCAGATTCCAAACCTTAGCTGAACGATAAAGGTGAAAAATTTATTCGGCTTAGCTCTGAAAGTCGCTTTGCCGCAGCATTCTCCGCGCAACCCCTAACGTCATCAACCCGCTGCCCTAAAGGAATAAAACAGCCTGTGCCCGATCCGTTCCGGATCGTGCAGTCGTGTCCGTAGATCGACACATTACAGATTGATGACAGAAAAGCGTTCCCGGGACTCACCAACAAAAAGGGCTCCCTAAGGAGCCCAATTTTCTGACGTCCCGCGTCTGCCGAGTGGCGCCGCGGAGCCTCGCGTCTTAGACGGCGAGAGCCTTAACGCGGCTGTTCAGACGGGAAACCTTACGAGCTGCCAAGTTGGCATGAACGATGCCCTTGGTCGCAGCGCGATTGATTTCTGGTTCCGCAACCTTGAGAGCGGCAAATGCTACTGCGTGATCACCAGCGGTGATTGCTTCTTCAACCTTACGGATGAAGGTACGTACGCGGCTGCGACGCGACTTGTTGATCGCGGTGCGAGCAGCAATCTTGCGGGTCGCCTTCTTGGCTGACGGCGTATTGGCCATGTCGGTCCTCTTGATCGTCCAGCCGGCAAACTCAGCGCGAATTGCTCGCGTCCGGCCCACCGGGAAAAATGAATGCGGCAGCAAGATGCCGCCAAGTTCGGGGTGCTATAGGGGATTGGCAGTGGAGCGTCAACTGGATTCAAACCCTGAGAGCTGCTCTGCCGCATACCAAATGCGCTAATGGCTCTTCTGGCACGAAGGGCAGAAAAAAGTCGAGCGCCCTGATTGCACAATGCGTTGAACTTGACCCGCACAATTGGCGCTCCGGCAGGGCTCCCCTTCGCGATCGTAGACGGCAAAATTATGCTGGAAATAGCCAGTTCCACCTTCAGCATTGCGGAAATCCTGCAAGGTCGAGCCCCCGGAATGGATCGCTTCCGTCAACACCTGACGGACAGCAATAGTGAGATCCTCTAGTGCTTTTTTGGGCTTTCCTTTCGGTGTCACCAAAGATCTCGCCTCAACAGTTGGCAAGATATGAGCGCGGTAAAGGGCTTCCGCCACATAGATATTACCCAGGCCCGCCACGACTCGTTGATCGAGCAGCGCAGCTTTGACCGGAGCTTTTTTACCGAAAAAGCCTCTGACCAATGCTTCAGTATTGAAATCATTGCCTAAAGGCTCGGGACCGATTCCCAAAAGATAGGCATTGTCGGCGCCGGTCTCAAAGAGATCGAGAAAGCCAAAACGCCTCGGGTCTGCATAAATGAGGTGGCTCGATCCATGCTCTGGATGAGATATCTCTGCGACAAAGTGATCATGCTTGGGCTCTGTGCCCGGTTCGTAATAGCGCGGAGGCTTATCGATTCCATGTTCGGCAAAGCGCCATGACCCGGTCATGCCCAAATGGCTGAGCAAGGTGTGGCCGTTTGAAAGCGCAATAAGAAGGTATTTTGCGCGCCGCCCAACGTTGAGCACAGTCGCCCCTTCGAGCTGTTCTTTCAGACTGACCGGGAAGGGAAAGCGCAGGTTCGGGCGGTTGAGCGTGACAGCCTCAAAGCGCGCGCCCGTCAGCCAAGGCTCCAAGCCTCTGCGAACAGTCTCTACCTCTGGCAATTCCGGCATCGTCTCTAAACTCCTTCACCCTCTTGCCGAACAGGCATGGGCATTTTGTTGGGCTTTATATATGGTGCGCGCAAAACCGACTATCGAGGCCAAGCCATGACAGAGCCACGCGAAACCACACATTTTGGCGAGCAGACAGTCCCGCTGGAAGAAAAGCAGGGCCTCGTCAACAAGGTGTTCCATGACGTAGCGGACCGCTACGATCTGATGAATGATCTGATGAGTGTCGGCGTCCACCGCCTCTGGAAAAGCGCTCTGGTCGCCGAACTGGCGCCGCCCAAGTCTGGCTCGCGTCCCTATCGTGTGCTCGATATGGCGGGCGGCACAGGCGACATTGGCGAGCGCATCATCAATTCATCGCTCGGCCACGCTTCTGTCGTCGTCTCTGACATTAATTCGGACATGCTGCGCGTCGGCGCCGAGCGTGCCAAAACGTGGCGCTATCCTGATCAGGTGAGCTTTGTTGAGGCCAATGCCGAAGAACTGCCCTTCGAGAACGATAGCTTTGACGCCTATACAATCGCTTTTGGCATTCGCAATGTGCCGCGTATCCAGCGGGCACTCGACGAAGCCCATCGCGTTTTGAAGCGTGGCGGACGCCTCTTGGTGCTCGAATTTAGCCAAGTGGATGTCCCTGGCTTTGACGCGGTCTACAAATTCTATTCCGACACGGTCATTCCGCCGATGGGCAAGCTCGTCACGGGCGACGCACAGCCCTACCAGTATTTCATCGAATCGATTCGGAAGTTCCCGAACCCGCCCGCTTTTGAAGCGATGATGACCCAGGCCGCGTTCAAACGCGTCAAGCACACCTCTATGACAGGCAATATCGCCACCCTCTTCTCCGGGTGGAAACTCTAAGCATGGCTTTGACGTCGTATTTCCGTCTGCTCAACGCTGGCTGGGTTCTGGCGCGCGAAGGCGCCCTATCGGTGCTCCCAAGCGAATCGTTGCCGCCAATGATGAGGCTGGGGATTCGCATGGGGCGCATCGTCGAGCGCCCCTCTGTGCGCAAAACGGGGAGCGTCGAGCGTCTCAACGCGGCACTCCACAAGCTGGGCCCCAGCTTTGTGAAGTTTGGTCAGACTCTAGCAACGCGTCCTGACATTGTCGGCGCACAGGCGGCGGCCGAACTTTCCGGATTGCAGGACCGCATGCCCGCTTTTGACGAAAAGCTGGTGCCCGGAATTTTGTCTGAGGCGCTGGGCCCCAAAGCCAACCAACTGACCGAAATGAGCGGCCCCATTGCTGCTGCCTCGATTGCGCAGGTGCATAGGGCAAAGCTCGTCGAACACGGTGAGCTGCCGAAAACTGTCGCCGTCAAAATGCTCCGCCCCGGCGTCTCTGAGCGTTTTCATGCCGACACTGACGCACTCTACGCCGGTGCGCGCCTTGCTGAGACTTTCTCCTCCAAGAGCAGACGTCTACGCCCGACAGAAGTGGTCAAAACACTCGACCATTCTATGCGCCTTGAGCTGGACCTGCGCCTTGAGGCTGCGGCCATCTCGGAAATGGCCGAGAACATTAAAGACGACGCCGGCTTCCAAATCCCGGACGTACAATGGGACCATGTCGCGCAGAATGTGCTGACCACCACTTGGGTGGACGGCATTCCCATTCGCGATCACGCGGCGATAGACGCCGCTGGCATCGACCGCAAAAAACTCGCCTCCAACGTGCTGCAGTCATTCTTGCGCCACGCTATTCGTGACGGCTTCTTCCATGCCGACATGCATCCTGGCAATCTCTTTGCCGACCCGAAGAGCGGCGATGTCATCGCTGTCGACTTCGGCATTATGGGACGCCTGTCGATGCGCGAGCGTCGCTTCCTGGCCGATATTCTTTATGGCTTCATCACCCGCGACTATCGTCTCGTAGCGCAGCGCCATTTCGACATTGGCTATGTTCCACCGAGCCAATCGGTGGATGATTTCACTCTTGCCATTCGCTCCATCGGCGAGCCGCTGCACGGGCGCACTGCCGAGAACATTTCCATGGCGCGTGTCCTCGGCCAGCTTTTCACCATCACCGACCTCTTCCAAATGCAGACGCGTCCGGAGCTGGTGCTGCTGCAAAAGTCGATGGTGCTGGTCGAAGGGGTCGCTCGTACACTTGATCCAGAGCTCGATATCTGGACCGTGGCAGAGCCTGTGGTTGGCGATTGGTTGCGCCGTGAACAAGGCCCGATCGGGCGCTTAGAAGATCTCTATGGTCACTTCACCCGCGCTTATGAAGCGGCGGGGCGTGTGCCCAATTTGATCGCGCAAGCTGAAGCGACGCTGGAAGAGCACCGCGCGTTCCTCAATCGCCCGCACAACCGTCTCTCGCAAGCGTTGTCGCTCGGGCTACAAATGGGTGGGTTCATTCTTATTCTTGTACTGATTGGCCACTTCATAAACTAACACATCGGCTTGGCGGCGCATCGTCTTGCGCAAAATGCACGCCCACAATAATTTGCCCGCTAATTTCAATATGGGGGATACCCATGACTTCGAACATTGTTGGCAAATTCGCCGCGGTCCTACTGCTTGGCGCTGGCTTGGCTGGCTGCATGGACGCCGACGTAGAAGTTTCGTTCATGGATAGCGAAACCGCCCATGTGATGACCACGACGACTATGGGTGCGGACTTCTACGGCATGATCAAGGCCGCCGAGGCCGAAGCGCCAGCCGACGGCGACGACGCCATGGGCGAATTCAGCGAGTCCTTCTGTGCGGAAGGCGATTTGACGGAAAACGCCGATGGCAGCGCTGTTTGCGTTGAAATGATGCACGGCACGCTCGACGAGCTAAACGCGCAGAACGAAGAAGAAGGTGGCATTCACTTCGCCGCTCAGGACGACGGCACCGTCCGCGTGTCTATGCCGATGTCCGCACTCAACGCGCAGCTGGGTGCCGAGGAAGAAATGGATGCGGACACCAAGGCGATGATGGTTGCTATGTTCGAAGGCCATGCCATCACCTTCACCATTATTGGCGAAGAGATCCTCGACACCAATATGACCGTGTCTGACGACAAGACCTCGGTTTCCCTCGAACTCGAATTCGCCAAGCTCCTCGCGGGCGACACCGAATTCCCTAAAGAATATTACGCACTGGTACGCACTCCGTGACACAAGACCTGACCGTTCGCTTTAAACTCCTGCCCCATGGCGAGGGCCTTGCCCTCCCGGCCTATCAGTCTGCTTTAGCGGCTGGGGCGGACATGCGAGCTGCGGTTGGTGAAACTGAGCCTGTCGAGCTTTTGCCCGGCAGGCGCGCCATCATTCCTTGCGGTTTTGCCATGGCCATTCCCGCAGGCTATGAAGCGCAAGTCCGCCCGCGTTCGGGTCTCGCGGCCAAGCATGGTCTCACAGTCCTCAATTCTCCAGGCACGATCGACGCTGATTATCGCGGCGAGGTTATGGTGATCTTGCTCAATACCAACGATGTGCCCTTCACCATCACGCGCGGCGAACGCATTGCACAGATGGTGATTGCCCCTGTGGTGCAGCCTCGCTTTGAGGTCGTGACCGATCTCGACGAGACCGTGCGTGGCGCAGGTGGCTTTGGATCAACCGGCACGGCTTAAATGACGCCCCACACCCCGCCCCATCTTTCTGCTGACGAGACCAAGCGCTATGCGCGTCATCTTGTGCTCAAAGATTTTGGTGGTGCGGGGCAGCAAGCGCTCAAGGGCGCAAGCATAGCGATTATTGGCGCGGGCGGCCTTGGCAGCCCCGCCATTGCCTATCTCGCGGCCGCAGGTATTGGCCGCTTGGGCATTTTCGACGCCGACAGTGTTTCGCTGAGCAATTTGCAGCGGCAGATTGTGCACAACACGGCTCGTATTGGAATCAATAAGGCGGAAAGCGCTGGCCGCTTTGCCCTGTCACTCAATGAGCATGTCGCACTCGAGCTTTTTGCCGAAATGCTCACGGCTGAAACCGCGCAGCGCTTCCTCACGCCCTATGACATCGTGCTTGATGGCACGGACAACCTCGCCACACGCCGCGCCGTGGCAGACGCCTGCGAAATATTGCAAAAGCCGCTCGTCTCTGGTGCCGTCTCGAGTTTTTCAGGTCAACTCACCGTCTTTGCACCTCATCTGGGCGGCCCCAGGCACAGCGATTTCTTTGCCGATGAAGCAAATGACGACACCCTCCCCTCCTGCGAGGCCAATGGCATTTTGGGTCCGGTGACCGGCGTCATCGGCACGCTGATGGCCATGGAGGCCATTAAGCTCGTCAGCGGTGTTGGCACGTCGCTGATCGGTCGGCTGATGCTCTATGACGCCAAGGACGCGCGGTTTACCGAGATTGCCCTTTAAGAGGCAATCATGGGCTCTAGCGCCGCGCGCAAGAGGGCCAGATCCTGAGGCCGCGATAAGCGATGGTCGCCATCGGGGATCAAAGAGAACGTCACCGGGTCATGCAGAATATGGGTCAGTAGTTTTTCGACATGCTGCCGCGGCACGTCTGTGTCTAAACCGCCTTGCAGAATATGCACCGGACACCCCGTCTCAATCACATTGCCCAAGAGCAAATGATTACGCCCATCTTCGAGCAGTTCTCGCGTATAGCGATAGCTGCCGTCTCCATAGGCGCTGACATGGTCATAATAGCCTTGAGTGAGAATCAACGCGCGCTCTTCTGGGTTAAGCCGCGCCGGGATCAACACTTCCGTGGCATCGACCGCAGGAGCGATCAAGACGAGGCCTTTTAGAGGTTTTCCTTCGACGAGGTGTTTACGCGCGAGCAGCAGCGCCAACCAACCGCCCATGGACGAGCCGACAACAATCTGCGGTCCCGTCGTCGACGAAAACGCCGCCTCGGCCTCTTCCAGCCAGCGACTGATGGTTCCCGCGTTAAAGTCTCCGGGCGAGTCGCCAATGCCAGCGTGGTCAAACCGCGTGACCGAAAGACCCTTTTCTGCCCCAAACGCATCCAAGGCTGTTGCCTTGTCGCCGGTCATAACGGATCGAAAACCATTAATCCAAAATAGCCCGGGGCCGTGTCCGTCACGCTGCAATGAGGCGATTTCTCGGGCTTCAGAGCCGTTACCAAGGGTAATAATGCGTTTGTTTAAGGAACTCATGCGTGACTTGGTCGATTTTGTGATAGAGCAGCAATGGATTTCATGCCATTGAGCGCATAAATCAACTGCTTCGGCTGTTGACTTATGACGCAGCTAGCACGATTTTAGGGCCGATTTCAGCCCTTCCTAATAATAGCACAAGGAACGCTTGCCATTCGCCGTCCAATGAGACCCGTTGCGCCCCAGAAAGATGGGCCGCTTGCAAACGAGGACATCACTAGCCCCGACGTTCAGCTCATTGATGCGGAAGGCCAGAATCGTGGCATCGTCCGCACCCGCGAAGCGCTCGCCGAAGCGCAGGAAGCTGGCCTTGACCTAGTTCTGATCGCCGCTAATTCGCAGCCGCCGGTCGCCAAGATGCTTGATCTTGGCCGCTACAAGTACGCCGCCCAAAAGAAGGCAGCGGAAGCGCGCAAGAAGCAGAAGGTTATTGAAGTCAAAGAAGTTCAGATGCGTCCGAACATCGATGACCACGACTACAACACCAAGATGAAGGCTGTGCAGCGCTTCCTCGAAGACGGCGACCGCGTGAAAGTCACGATGCGTTTCCGTGGTCGTGAAATGGCACACCAAGATCTGGGCATGGCCTTGCTCATCAAGGTCAAAGAACAGACTGAAGCTGTTGCTAAGGTTGAATCTCAGCCACGCGCCGAAGGCCGTCAGATGGTCATGGTGTTGGCACCAAAATAAGTCGCACCGACTTATACGAGTTTTGAAAAGCGGGTCCTCGGGCCCGCTTTTTTATTGGCTGCGCCATTACGCGGCGAAGGAGCAGACCTGCACCATGCCGCAAATGTGATCCTTAAAAATAAAAAGCCCCGCTCGCGCGGGGATCAATAAGGCATCTGAGGTCCAACTGTTAAGCGCCCAGAATGTCTTCGACATCTGCCTTGGTTGGGATGGCAGGCTGGGCACCAGCCTTGAGGCAGGCAAGCGAGCCGGCAATTGCTGCCCGCGCCATCGCGTCCTTGAGCGAAAAACCTGCGTCGAGTGCTGCCGCAAGATAGCCACAGAAGGTATCACCGGCGCCAACGGTATCGACAGGGGTCACCTTATGAGCTGCAACCGAAATGACGCCTTCTGGCCCATTCGCACGCGCACCGTCAGGCCCCAGGGTGACAACAATGGTCTTGCCAGTCTTGTCAGCCCATTCGGCCATTGCGGCATCCAACTCTTCAATCGGACGACCCGAGAGCAGAGAAAACTCAGTTTCATTGGCCACAACGATATCGGCAAGCGGGGCGAGCTCCACTGTGTCTTCGAGGAATGGCGCGGTGTTGAGCACGCTGCGCACACCTTTTTCGCGGGCAATTTCAAGCGCACGCCGGGTCGCTGCCTGAGGCACTTCTTGCTGCACGAGAAGAGTGTCGTTGGCCGAGAGCCTAGCCAGCCCTGTGTCGGCATCCGCTGCGCTGACTGTGCCGTTGGCACCGGGCAGAACAGCGATGACGTTCTCGCCATCCGCGTCGACAAAGATCATAGCAATGCCGGTCGCCGCTTGCGCCTTACGCAGCTGCGACAGGTCAACGCCGCCCTTTTCCAATAACTCAAGCGCCATGCCTGCAAAGGCGTCGTCGCCGACTGCCGAGACATGCAGAACATCCGCACCAGCGCGACGAGCGGCCAAAGCTTGGTTCGCGCCTTTTCCCCCTGGGGCCATGGAGAAGGTGCCACCGGCCACAGTTTCACCGGGCTTGGGCAGACGGGTCACAGTGCCGACTTGGTCGAGATTGGTAGAACCAAAAACAGTAATCACGTGAGCAGCTTTTCTATTGTGTTCCAGTTGCGCATGGTGCTGAGCCTAGTGTCTCCCAAGGCCCGGTAGAGCGGCTTGAGAACCGCTTCAACATTCTCTGTATAGCGCCCATTGGGCTGGCGATAAGCCGCAATGATGATCTCACGCTCGGTAATGCGCAAGATTTCGGTATCGCGCGGCCTGCTTTCGACGCTCACCTCAGACGGCAGCGGCGCGTCGAAGAAAACAACATGCCGGGTAAGGTCTGCATTGGGGTCAAGCGATGCGAACGGCTCGCTCGCGCGCAAGGCCTCAAGCTCGTGACCGGTGCGAACAACAACGAGAACCGGAAACTCGAAAGCAGCAGCCAGCGCTGCCTCTGCTCTCGCTTTCACTTCATCCTCGCTCCCGTCGTATCGAGCGCAGAAATTGCCGCTCGCCAATATGGTTCGCACCTCTTCAAATCCGGCCTTCTCAAGCGCCGCCTTCAGCTCCACCATTTTCATCTGGCGCTTGCCGACATTGACGCCCTGCAGCAATCCCACCCAGACACTCATGTCTCAGCCCATCGCGCTTTTTGCGGATAGATCGTTTCGCCGCGCGCCAGCATCTCGACAAATTGCGCTATCCGCTTCTGGCGCGTCGCGGCCGTCTTAGCCCCATTTGTGCGATAGATCAGAGCGAAGCGGTTTTGGGCGGTGAGAATATCATATTGTCGTTGTGACGATGGATTGGCGGCAATTGCAGCAAGGAGGTCGTCGGGAGCCTCTTGTGTCGTAGCATAAGCCGCGTCCCAGCGACCGTCCGCTTTGGCGGTCTCCACGTGAGCGAGTCCATATGGTGTCATCAGCCCCGCCGCACTTAACCGAGCGACATTGTCTCGATTGACCTGGCTCCACACGGATTTCTTTCGGCGCGGACAATAACGCTGCGCGAAGGAGACGTCGTCCCAGCTCTTCTTAATCGCATCAATCCATCCCCAGCAGAGAACCGCGTCTATCGCCTCTACTGGACTAATTGTGGCGCGACCTGAGGATTTTTTGAAAATCCGTATCCATATTTCTGCGTCATGATCGTGGTGGTTCGCCAGCCAGTCGTAGAACTCCTGAAAGCTCACAAACTCTCGCAGTGCCTCTTGAGCAACAACGACCGGCGCCATCGTTAGGCTTCGCTTGTCACTGGTTCGACTACCGGTCTTGGTGGTGCAAACCGCGCCAGAATGGGGTCAATGAGATCGGGCTCGGGCAGAACTAAACCAAAATCGGCAGTCAGGACCTGCTTGATATCCTGCCAGGCGGTGAGTTCGGTTTTTACTGGCGCCTCGCCCACAACCTGCTCGGCATAGCTTGTATTGTGCAGTTTCAGGCGTTTCCCAGGCGGAGCGAGGGCGACACGCAGCTCTGTTGTAAATGGGCTGCCGTCCCCAAGCGCGATCTCATGGTTGATCGCCGCGATGGTCTCCTCGTTCACCGTTTCGGTGGTGAAGACATAAACCGGCTTATAGTCATCATTGATTTTAACAAGCAGCGTCCACTGTCCATCCGATTGGATCAGCTTGAACACTTCATGAGGGGTCTGCTGGTCGACATCGGCTCGTAACCGCAAAGGCGCAGACAACGACAACCCACCAAAGCCCACATCGGCAATGTAACTTTGGCCAGAAATTTCAACCAGCAGCAGCATATGGGTCGGAGGCCGATCCCTTCCAGTTTCATCCGTCCAGACCACGCGCGCCAGCAACGGCCGGACCGTGTAGTCGAGATCGGTTAAAACACGCTGCAAAAGCGTATTGTGCTCGAAGCAATACCCACCGCGCCGATCAATCAGCAGCTTTTTCTCGAGGCTTAGCTGGTCTAGCGCGACAGGCACACCGAGCAATGGACTGAGGTTCTCAAAGGGAATGACCGCTGGATGGAGCGCATGAAGCGCCTCAAGTGTCGCCAGAGTGGGGGCGATCGATCCAGCAAATCCGATTCGGTCGAAATAGGCTTTGAGATTGACCTTGTCAGCCATAAGCCATCCTTGCCGCTGTTTATATCGCGTCTCTTTTACCACCCTCTTGGCAAAAGTCACAGTTGCTCAGAAGGGCAAAAAAGAACCCCTTGGCAACGCCACGGGGTTGTAATGGTTCATCACAGCATTGCTCTGTGCTGCTCGTTAGATCGCTTTGCGGACGCGGATGACGACATCAACGTGCGCCACTTCCATGCCTTCAGGCGCCGCAGGTAGCGACTTGAAGATCACCGAATCAGCGGGGATATCGATCATCCGTTGCTCGTCTTCCACGTAAAAATGGTGGTGATCTGAGGTGTCGGTATCGAAATAGGAGCGGGAGGCATCAATCGCGACTTCACGCAGCAAGCCTGCTTCATGAAACTGATGCAGCGTGTTGTAGATTGTCGCGAGCGATACATCGACGCTGGCAGTGGCCGCCTCGTCATGCAGTTGCTCGGCGCTAACGTGCCGGTGTGGTCCATTAAACAGGAGTTCAGCCAGCGCTACACGCTGTCGCGTAGGGCGCAATCCTGCCATTCGCAGAACTGCTGTCAAACATGGTCTGTGCGATTGAGGCCGAGCGGCTAGGCTGCTATCGTGCATGTGGCGAGAACTAGTCGTCTTCTTGCATCCGGAAATCCTGCCTTCTTTATAGTGCCGGACGGCTGCGGAGACAAGCTCTGGCCCGTATAAGGTTACTGAGTAAGCCTACCGGCTGGCTTGACCCTCCGGGGGAGCCCCTATACGAGACAAGGCTTGAATTTTAGTGGGGACGTGCTGATGGCCGACCGGCAACACGCATTTAATTATGAAGAATTGCTGGCCCATGGCCGCGGTGAACTGCCCGGTCAGGGCGATGCGCGCCTACCTGCGCCGCCAATGCTGATGTTTAATCGCATCACCGAAATTTCCGAGGATGGCGGCGCCTATGGCAAGGGCATGGTGCGCGCTGAGCTCGATGTGAATCCAGACCTCTGGTTCTTCAAGTGCCACTTCATTGGTGATCCGGTTATGCCGGGCTGCCTTGGCCTTGACGCAATTTGGCAGATGACTGGCTTCTTCCTGAGTTGGCTCGGTCAGCCAGGTAAAGGCCGTGCTCTTGGCGGCGAGATCAAGTTCACCGGTCAGGTGACCGATGACGTCAAGCTGGTAGAGTATGGTATCGATCTGAAGCGGGTTCTGAAGTCCAAGCTCACCCTCGGCATTGCTGACGGTTGGGTGAAGGCCGATGGCAAGCTCATTTATGAAGCTAAGGATTTGCGCGTTGGCCTGTTCACCGACTCGCAACTGCTTGAACAAAAACGCTAAGCCCATTTCTGGATTAGCACCGGGAAAAGGATTCGCCCGCCCCATGGCGAACTTTGTATACGACCTGATGAGGACCAAATGAGACGTGTTGTTGTAACCGGAATGGGAGTCATCTCCCCGATCGGCAACAGCCTCGATGAGGTCACTGAAAGCCTGCGCACAGCAAAGTCAGGCATTGTTTTTGCCGAGGATTATGCCGAACTGGGCTTCCGTAGCCAGGTAAAGGGCGATCCACGCATTGATCCGTTCGAAATTCTGGATCGCCGCGTCACCCGCTTTATGGGCAAGGGTGCTGCGTGGAATTATATGGCCATGCAGCAGGCAATTGCTGACGCTGGCCTGTCTGAAAGCGACGTGTCGAACCCGATGACCGGTATTGTCATGGGTTCGGGCGGCGCATCGACGCGCACAATCGTTGACGCGGCAGACATCACCCGCAAAAACACTAGTCCCAAGCGAATTGGGCCTCTGGCGGTGCCAAAGGCAATGGGCTCGACTGCGTCGGCAACCATGGCGACGGCCTTTGCCATCAAGGGCATCAACTATACGATCACCGCAGCCTGCGCGACGTCCAAGCACTGCATTGGCAACGCCGCTGAGCAGATCATGCTTGGCAAGCAGAACATCATGTTCGCTGGTGGACACGAAGATCTCGACTGGTCGCTGTCGAACCTCTTCGACGCCATGGGCGCGATGAGCTCGAAGTATAACGAGACCCCATCGGTCGCCTCGCGTTGCTATGACGCGAACCGCGATGGCTTTGTTATCGCTGGTGGCGCAGGCGTTCTCGTGCTCGAAGAGTACGAACACGCCAAGGCTCGCGGTGCCAAGATTTGGGCCGAGTTGGTGGGTTACGGCGCGACCTCTGATGGTCTGGACATGGTTGCCCCATCGGGTGAAGGCGCGGAACGCTGCATGCGTTTGGCTCTCGCCAATGTCAAAGCACCGATTGATTACATCAACCCACACGCCACCTCGACGCCAGTGGGCGATCTCAAGGAAATTGAAGCGCTGCGCAATGTTTTCGGCAACGAAGACAGCTGCCCGCCGATCTCTGCCACGAAGTCGCTTACCGGCCACAGCCAAGGCGCGACAGGCGTGCATGAATCGATCTATTCGATCCTGATGATGAAGCACCGCTTCATTGCCGAAAGCGCCAATATCGTTGACCTCGACCCAGCTATGGCCGACATGCCAATTCTGCGTCAGCGTCGCGACAATGTCGATCTGGGCTATGTGCTATCGAACTCGTTCGGCTTCGGCGGCACAAATGCCGCTCTGGTCTTTAAGCACCCAGACGCTTAAGCGATCCAATATCTACGAAATACAAAACCCGGGCCAAAACCCGGGTTTACTTTTTTGGCCTTTGCCTTGCCGCTCGCCACTAGCGCCTGGTCACCAGCTTGGACTTCTGCTGACCCAAATCGTCAAAATTGCCCGGGTCCAACCAGCGCTCAAACTCAGCGCGGATCACTGGCCATTCGCTATCAATAATTGAGAACCAAGCCGTATCCCGGCTCTCGCCTTTAACGATCATGTCATTACGGAACAGGCCTTCATACAGAAAGCCAAAGCGCTGAGCGGCCGCCTTAGAAGGTTCATTGCGATTGTTACATTTCCACTCAAAACGCCGATAACCGAGGTCATCAAAGGCGTGCTGAGCGAAGAGAAAAAGCGCTTCGGTCGAAAGCCGTGAGCGGGCCATGGGAAGTCCCCAGTAGATCCCACCGATTTCCACCGAACCATGCTCAGGGCGTGTGCGCATCCAGCCTTGACGACCAACTGCCTTGCCCGTGCTTTTGTCGATAACCGCATAATAGATGTCATCACCCGCATTGGCGTGTTTGATCCATTGCGCGACCGCATCTTCCGTTTCGGGTGGATTGCTGGGCAACCATTGATAGCGCGCCGAAGCATCTGGCGTGTACGAGACCGCAAAAAGCTCCGAAGCGTGGCGCTGTTCGACCGGTTCTAGGCGAATGTAACGCCCCTCAAGCACAACGCGCTCAATAGATTTAGCCGGTGTTGGGCTCATCGCTCATTCTCTAAAATGCTTTCCAAGCCAGCGCGAAAGTTTGGATAGAGCAATTCAATTTGCAAGGCCTGCTTGATGGCGCTGTTGGCGACGCGTTTGTTGTCAGCGTAAAAACTGCGCGCCATGGGCGACATGTTCGCAAGTTCAAACGGGACTTCTTGAGGTGCAGGGACATCGAGCATGGCGGCAGCGTGGCTGATGACATCCTGTGGTGGCCCCGGTTCGTCATCGGCAAGATTGAACACGCCACCCAGCCCGCGCTCTGCGGCCAAGGCGGTCACGCGGCCAATGTCGGCGACATGGATGCGATTGAACACTTGGCCCGGCTTGATGATGCGTTTGGCGGTGCCGTCGCGCAGCTTGTCAAAGGCCGAACGGCCGGGGCCGTAAATCCCGGCAAGGCGCAGGATGAAAAGCGGAACATTTTTTTCAGCGGCTAAGGACTGCCATTCAGCCTCCGCCGCAACTCGCCATTGCGACCGGAGGTTTTCGGGATCTAGCGGGGCTGTTTCGTCGACCCAAGCGCCATTGCGATCGCCATAAACCCCGACGGTAGAGAAATAGCCCAGCCATTTGACATCGGGCGCGTTCAAAATGTCGTCGCGATGGTGGCGCAGTACTGGGTCGCCATCAGCATCCGGGCCGATGGAGCCAACGACGTGGGTGGCAGAATTGGCGAGAAACTCACTCAGAGCTTGGCTGGGACTGGTCCCATCAAAAAAAACCGACTGGGGCGAGCCCGGCGACCGCGAGGTGCCCAAGAGCACGGCGCTTGGGTCGATAGCTTTGAGTGCCTCGGCACTGGCTTTTGAGGAATAGCCAAAACCAAAAAACAAGACCTGCATCACACCTGCCCTTCCCATTCCCGCTCCACTTCAGCGTCCTCGTCCGGCATGCGCCGAGTGGCCTTGAGCGTTTCGGCTTCCTCCCAAGCGAGCTTTCGGAGGGCCCAGATGGCCGCTCCGCGAATGAGCGGGGACGGATCGTTCAGGCGCTGGCGGATAGCTGGCAAATAGGCGGTGTTTTGCGAATTGCCGATACCGATGAGAACGTTGCGCAAGAAACGGGCGTGACCGATACGTTTGATCGGCGAGCCGGAAAACATCTCCCTGAAACCCTCGTCATCGAGTTGGACGAGGTCGGCCAGAGCCGGCCGTTCCAGTTCGGGTCGACCAATCAGCTTGGCTTCGTGGGCGATCTTGGCAAATTTGTTCCATGGGCAGACAGCAAGGCAATCGTCGCAGCCATAGATGCGGTTGCCCATGGGCGTACGCAGCTCGCGCGGAATTTGTCCCTTATGCTCGACCGAATAATAGGCCAGGCATTTGCGCGCATCCAACTGGAAGGGTGTCGGAAAGGCGTTGGTTGGGCAGGTATCGAGGCAGCGTGTGCAGGAGCCGCAGCTTTCCTTGTGGGGCTTATCAGCTGGCAGTTCGGCCGTGGTGAGAATGGCGCCCAAGAACGACCAAGAGCCCATATCGCGACTGACGAGCACGGTATGTTTACCCTGCCAACCTAGGCCTGCCGCTTCGGCCAGCGGCTTTTCCATTAGCGGAGCGGTGTCGACAAAAACCTTTACGTCCGCCCCCGACCGCCGGGCCAAAATGCCAGCAAGCTCTTTCAGCTTGCCCTTGATGATTTCGTGATAATCGCGATTTCGCGCATAGGCCGACAGAATGCCGATGTCTTTTTCTGCCAGCAAATCCATCGGATTGGTCGCCGGGCCATAGTTCATGCCAACGAGAATGACCGAGCGCGCCTCTGGCCAAAGCTGATTGGGATGACCACGGCGATCCTCAGTTTCGGCCATCCACTCCATTTCGGCGTGATAGCCCTGCTCTATCGCATGGCGCAGTTTTTCTGGAAGATCAGGCCGCGCATCGGCGGGCGTAATGCCAAAAGCATCGAACCCTAGGGACGAGGCACGATGTTTGAGTTCTTTAACGAGGGCATTGAGGTCACTCAAAAATCCAGATCCGAATAGCCGCGCGATGGCGGCATGGCGACGACGCGATCATTGAGAAGGGTGCGGAACGCCGGACGCGACTTGATCCGCGAATACCAATCCTTGGTCTCCGCTGACTTGGACCAATCAACGTCCCCCATATAGTCAAGAGTCGACAGATGGGCTGCCAGCGCAAAATCGGCGAGTGTCATATCGGGACCCGCGAGCCAATTGCGGCTGGCTAAAAGCCAGTTGAAATAGAGCATGTGCTCATTCAGGTTCGCCTTAGCGGCCCGCAGCACCGAAGGGTCAGGCGTTGCGCCGCGTATGTCGCGCTTGGAGATTTTTTCCTCGAAGAGATAGCGCGTCACTTCTTCATTGAGTTTGACCAGTGTCCACTCAACCAAGCGCCACATCTCTGCGCGCGCAAGAGGGTCGGGCGGTACCAATCCGCCAACAGTGTCCGGCGTATAAAAATCCTCCACCGCATGCATCACTGCCCAAATGCCGACGATGGGGGTTTCCCCTTCGAGCAAAATGGGGAGCGTCGCGGCCGGATTAACCGCCAGTAGCTCTGCTTCACGCAACCAAGGGCGCATTTCCTCAAGGTCCAGAGGCACACCGTATTCCGCGCACATCAGCCGGATCAGGCGGGATGAGGGATCAAGAGGGTAGTGCACGAGGCTGGGCATAAGGACGCTCTACTGTTGGGGGCCAACCTGCCTGCCGCTCTGCCTTGGCGCGTTTCGCGAACAAGGCTAAGAGGTTTGGCATACTGAAGCCTTCTTGGACGAGTTAGGGGATGAAATGAACGGGGATCAAGGTCTTTTTGTGCCGCTGGCACTGGGAATTCTCGAAGGCCTGACCGAATTCCTTCCCGTCAGCTCGACCGGGCACCTGCTTTTGGCCGGACACTTCTTCGGCTGGAGCCAGCCAGCGACCTTCATCGTGCTCATTCAGCTCGGTGCAATTCTCGCTGTCGTCACCATTTATTTCGCCAAACTCGCATTGCTCATCGCAGACGCTTTGAAGGGCAAAGCCTACGCTTGGCACTTTGCTGTAGCTGTGATTTTAGCCAGCATTCCCGCGGCTTTGGCGGGTGTTTTGCTACGCGATTTCATCCAGACCGTTATCTACGAAACGCCGATAGTGATATGCGTCTCCTTGCTCGTCGGTGGCATCATTTTGCTTATCGTTGACCGCATGCCAAAGCGCGAAGAGCATGACGTAATTTATGCCTTCCCTTGGAAACTCGCCTTCATCATGGGCCTGTTTCAGATGGTTGCACTTATCCCCGGTGTTTCGCGTTCTGGGGCAACTGTCGTGGGCGGAATGCTGTTTGGCGCGACCAAACGCGCTGCCGCAGAGTTCACCTTCTTTATCGCGCTGCCGATCATGGTTGGGGCTTTTGGCTACGACCTTTACAAAAGCCGCGACATGCTGGACGCGAGCCTTGGCATCAATATCGCTATTGGCTTTGCCGCCGCGTTTGTCGTGGGTGCGATTGTGGTTCGGTATCTCTTGGACTTTGTTTCCAAGCACGGATTTGCGCCATTTGCCTGGTGGCGTATTGCGATTGGCACAATAGGCCTCATCGCTATTCTCGGCTTTGGCCTCTGAAAACAAAAATCCCCGCTGCAGCGGGGATTTTCATTTCTGAAGTAGGCCTAGTTCTTGGCCGGGTCCCGTCCCTTGAAGGTCGACGGGAAGGTGAAGAAGTGGCCTGGGATTTCTACGCCCTGCTGCACATCGTACAGCGAGAAGGTTAGCTGGCTGCCATTGGGTTCCACCAGTGTCCACTGTGCCAAATCTTTGGTTTGTGTGTCGAAGACGAGCGAGACCTGCACCGTCCCGGCGATGGTCTGATCTTGCAGGGTCACACTGAGGTACCCATCAGTAGTGGTGAGATCGACAACATTGCCCGACAGGATGTTGATGTCTGTGCCCAAAAACTGGCGCAGCGGGATCGAATCCTGCGGATAGGCGTAATACGTCTCTTCCCGACGATCGACGACGTAAAAGCCACTGCCGCGCGAGACAATTTCCTCACGCGAGGGCGGAGCATAGCGGAACGCAATCTTGTTGGGGCGCTCAAGGAAGAAGGTCCCCTCGCTACGGCCACCATTGGTATCGATCTGCAAGAACCGTCCGACCATGGTGCGGATGGCGCCGTTGTGCGCATTGATCTCACTGACCAATTGCTGCTCTTCTGGCGTCAACGTGCGCTGTGCATAAGCGGGAAACGCTGACACTAGGGCGGCAGCAAAACCGAGCATCAAAGCATGGCGTCGAATCATTGGCAGCTTGTCCTCTCGAGGCGTTTGACTAAACCTAGCCTAGTCAGCAATTACGGCAACAGCAGGAAGGTTCCGATGCTGCTTGCATGTGGGGAGTTAAAGTCATGAAAACAATCATTTCGGCAATTTTTATAGCAGCCGTTGCCACAATCCCCGCTCACGCAGCACTTCCTCCGCAGTATCAACGACAGGCCGAGTTTGTGGCCGTGCTCAACGTAGCGACCGAGGTTTTGGGCGTGCAGCACATCATTGACACAATAGAGCTGACTGAACCCGACCTCTATGTCGTCACCTCAGGCGACTGCACTCTCGCCGTACGGATTAAGGACGTCGCGTCAAACGGGGGAACCATGATGGTCGGGCCGCGCCAGTTTGAGGCGCAGCCCGAAGAGATCATCTGCGCGACAGCTCAATAGCCGTCAGCATTGTTGCCGACGAGAATTTCACGCTTGCCTGCATGGTTCGCCGGGCTGATCACGCCTTCGCGTTCCATGCGCTCAATCAGGGTCGCAGCCTTGTTATAGCCAATGGCCAAGCGGCGTTGGACATAGGAGGTGGAAGCTTTCTTGTCCGTAAGGACGATGTGTACGGCCTTGTCGTAAAGCTCGTCGCCAGAACCGGCGTAACCTTCCTCGCTCGAACCGCCTTCGCCATAGCCGCCCTCTTCTTCTTCCTCGGTGATGTTCTCGAGGTAATCAGGCGAGCCCTGCGACTTGAGGTGATTGACGACGGATTCGACTTCCAGATCCGAAACGAACGCGCCATGTAGACGTTTGGTGCGGCCGCCCGAGGCCATGTAGAGCATGTCACCGTTGCCAAGGAGCTGTTCCGCGCCCTGCTCGCCCAGAATGGTGCGACTGTCGATCTTTGACGTCACCATGAAGGAGATACGGGTCGGGAAGTTAGCCTTGATGGTACCAGTGATGACGTCGACAGATGGGCGCTGCGTGGCGGTTACGATGTGAATACCTGCCGCACGGGCCATCTGTGCCAGACGCTGGATCGCACCTTCGATGTCCTTACCAGCAACCATCATCAGATCGGCCATTTCGTCGACGATGATGACGATATAGGGCAAGGGCTCAAGATTGAACTCTTCGCTCTCAAAGATCGCTTCGCCGGTTTCGCGATCAAAGCCAGTCTGCACTGTACGGCTGATAACGCGCCCTTCGGCAGCTGCCTCATTTACGCGCTGGTTGAAACCGTCGATGTTACGCACACCAATCTTGCTCATCTTGCGATAGCGATCTTCCATCTCGCGCACGGCCCATTTGAGAGCCACGACGGCCTTCTGCGGGTCGGTCACGACCGGGGTCAGCAAATGCGGGATGCCGTCATAGATCGACAACTCCAGCATCTTAGGGTCGATCATGATCATGCGGCACTGATCAGGCGTCATCTGATAGAGCAGCGAGAGAATGAAGGTGTTGATGCCCACGGACTTACCCGAGCCGGTGGTTCCGGCAATCAGCAAGTGCGGCATGCGCGCGAGATCGGCGATAACAGGTTCGCCGCCAATAGTCTTACCCAGACAGATCGGCAGCTTGCCTTTCATCTTTTCGAAATCGGACGAGGCCAACATTTCGCGGAAGAACACAGTTTCGCGCTGCTGGTTTGGCAGTTCGATACCGATAGCGTTGCGGCCAGGAACGACGGCAACACGGGCAGAGATTGCGCTCATAGAGCGGGCAATGTCATCGGCCAGTGAAATCACGCGGCTGGACTTAATGCCCGGAGCCGGTTCGAGTTCGAACAGGGTGACGACCGGACCGGGGCGAACGTTGATGATGTCGCCCTTAACGCCAAAGTCCTGCAGCACGGCCTCAAGCTGGCGTGCCATCGATTCAAGGCGAATAGGATCATGCTCCGGAGATGGTCCACTCCGCTTCGGTTCTGCCAATAGGCTGAGGGCTGGCAGTTCAAAGCCCTGTGGCTCATCGAGCAAAGAAGGCTGCGCTTCGCGGAACTGGCGCTGCCCCTGAGCGGGGCGCGGCGCCGGAGCGGTCACACGAGGCGCCACGGGATCGACGGCCTGGAAACGAGAATCACCGCGCTGGGTATGCGCTGGAACGGGTGCGTCCGGTACATAGCCCGCGTCGCCATCTTCCAGATCATCTGGATAATCGATCGCGGTCTCGTCATAGGACGGGCCCATATTGACACGCGGGCTCGCGGCCACCGCCGGTTCATCACCGAAGGCAGGCTCGATATCGTGATCAACTGGCGCGTGAATACGGCGCTGCATGGGCTCACGGAAGACTTCGCGCGCCGAGGCAGGCTGAGCCGCGCGCGCGGGCTCCATGGAGGGCTCTTCGTCGTGATCGTAAACCGCATCATGGTCGTCGGCGCGTTGACGATCGGCATAGCTTTGCCGCGCCCGGCGGAAAGCGGTGCGGATCGAATAGCCGGCATGGACCACTGCACCCATAGCAACATCAAGGAACGGGCTGTTTTCTGGCTCGTCGTAGTCCTCGTCGCGAGCCGATTTGCTACCAGCTTTGCCCTTTTGGGGCTTAACGGGGACGGTCGTGCCGAGGCCCATGGCTACCCAAAGGAGTGCAAATGCTGGTGCAGCCAAAATAATCGCGAACAAAGTCGAGGTGATAGCCTGCGGCTCGTCGCCCACGATGGTGCTCGCCAGATTGCTGAACATCATGCCGCTGAGACCACCCAAGCCTGTCGGCAGCGGCCAGCTTTGTGGCATCGCCACGAATGAGAAAACGCCAGTCGACAAAACAGTTGCGCCCAACCAGCACAGCACCCGCAAGCCGGTTCGCGTTAGCGAGTGACGTCGCGCCATAGCCCAGCCCCACAGAGCAAGCGGCACAACCATGACAATGCCGCCCAGCCCCAGAAACTGGAACACGAGGTCAGCAATCACCGCACCGGGATAGCCCAACCAATTCTCAGCCGATTTCGCCGTCGCCAGCGAAAAGCTTGGATCATCGACCGACCATGAGGCCATCGACGCCAGAATGATGGCTGACAGAACCAGCAGGATCGCGCCCGCAACCCGAAGCGGGATGCGAATGGCTATCGCGGGCGGCGGCGTTGGCACCTTGCCTGCGCTTTTGCCGCGTGGCGGTACGGGTCTGGTGTCTTCGACATAGGGAAGAGGATGGCTGGGCATGGATACGCGTACTCGTTGCCGGCCCTCAAACCATCGGACTGGGCCGTTTGCGCCCTATGCTAACCATGTGGGGTTAATCGGGTGCTAACCATCTAAAATGATAGGACCTGAAGCGTTTAGCGGGGCTTGGCGGCGATAAAGACGAGAATCAATTTGGCCGCGACAAGTGCTACGCATTTCGGCTAGAGCGAGGGACTTGTTAGTGGTGTGCAGCTCGACCATTGCGAGTGGGAAGCTTCTCTTGATGCCAAGAGGGACGCGAGCTGCACGCCACTGACAAGTCTCGGTGGCCGGATCACTCCGGCCACCAAGAGCTTAGTTGTAAGCGCGTTCGCCATGGCTCGAGAGATCGAGACCATCGATTTCTGCAGCTTCCGAAGCGCGGATGCCGCCGAATATCGCTTTCACGATCAGGATTGCGACAAAGGCCACCACGCCGGACCATACAATTGCCACAAGCACGGCCAGCGTTTGCGTTCCGAGTTGCGCAAACATGTCATAGCCTTCCGCACCAAACCCGCCGAGGGAGGGTGCTGCGACAATGGCTGTGCCGATAGCGCCAACGATGCCGCCGACCCCGTGAATGCCGAAGACGTCAAGGCTATCGTCGTATTTGAGCAATGGCTTGAGGGTCACAACGGCCCACAGGCAGATAAAGCCGGTGACAGCGCCGAGTACGATCGCGCCGAAGGTACCGGCAAAACCCGCTGCCGGAGTGATGGCAACCAAGCCCGCAACGGCGCCCGAAACAAAGCCCAGCGACGAGGCATGACCACGGGTGATTTTTTCGCCGACAGCCCAGGCAATGCCAGCCGCAGCAGGAGCCGTGATGGTGTTGAGGAAGGCTTGAGCGGCCAGCCCGTTCGCACCCAGAGCCGAACCAGCATTAAAGCCGAACCAACCAACCCAGAGAAGGCAAGCACCGACATAGGTGAAGACGAGGTTATGTGGAGCGATTGGCTCTTTCATGTAGCCAAGGCGCGGCCCAAGTACGATGGCCGCGACCAGTGCAGCAACGCCGGAGTTGATGTGGACGACCGTGCCACCAGCAAAATCGAGCGCGCCCATGTTGAAGAACAGGCCGGCCCCAGACCACACCATGTGTGCAATCGGCAGGTAGGAGAAGACAAACCAGATGGCGAGAAACGCCATCACAGCACCGAACTTCATGCGTTCAGCAATACCGCCGACAACCAGCGTCGCGGTGATACAAGCGAACGTCAGCTGGAAGACAACGAAGACGAGTTCTGGAATTGATCCTGACACCGAGTCGGGTGTGACGTTGGCGAGGAAGAGATTGGAGAGATCGCCGATGTACGCCGACAATCCACCTTCGCTGGGACCCGAGAAGGCTAGGGAATAGCCGAAAGCGACCCACAGCAGCGCGATCATCGAGAAGGCGCCGAAGACTTGGGTGATCACCGAGAGAATGTTCTTCGAACGCACCAGCCCGCCGTAAAACAGGGCCACGCCCGGGATGGTCATCAGGATGACCAACAGGGTCGAAACAATCATCCATGCGGTATCGCCAGAGTCGATGGTTGCGACTTCCACCATTTCAGCGGGGGCGGCATCCTGCCCGAGGGCCGGCAAGGCTAAGAAGAGGGAGGCTAACGCCGCACTCCCAAAAAGTTTTGATGATTTCATCTTGGTCTCCAGGAGTGATTAAAGCGCGGATGCGCCGGTTTCGCCGGTGCGAATACGGGTGACAGCGAGCAGGTCGAGAATGAAGATTTTACCGTCGCCGATACGGCCGGTTTGGGCGGCATCGCGGATGGTCGCGCCGACGGTGTCCGCCTGATCGTCTTCAACGGCGATTTCGATTTTGAGCTTGGGCAGGAAATTCACGGCATATTCAGTGCCACGGTAGATTTCCGAGTGCCCTTTCTGGCGCCCATAGCCTTTCACCTCGGTCACGGTCATGCCGTGAATATCCAGTGAATTGAGCGCCTGCCGGACCTCTTCCAGCCGCGATGGCTTGATGATGGCAACAACAAGTTTCATCTGACCCCCTTCGCGTCACAGGACGCAGTGTCGAATACAAGATGAGACTCAAGTCGCGTGCCAATTGAGCGAAACAAGAATCTTGCAGAAACAGCAAATACTTAGGAAGTTAGGGAATTCGCCCGCTGAAAACGGAGATCTAATTTGCACAATTACTGAGCGAAATATTCTTTTGGCGCTTATTATTTGTGCAGGGCTTATTAGGGGTGTGCAGCACGCGCAGTGCGAGTGGGAAGCCTCTGTGGCGGGCCAAGAGGGACGCGAGCTGCACGCCGCTAATAAGAGGGGGGAACGCCGGGCGTGAGACACGCCCGGCGTTCGCGGCAATTACTTGAATTGCGGGTAGGCTTCGACGCCAACTTCAGCAACGTCGAGACCAACTTCTTCATCGTCGGCGCTTGGGCGCAGGCCCATCACCGCCTTGAGGATGGTCCAGGCAGCAAAGCTGATGACGAAGGTGAACACACCAACAACAAGGATCGAGATCAACTGGCCGCCAAGGGTGGCGTCAGCATTAGTGAAGACGACGGCGATGGTGCCCCACATGCCTGCAAATAGGTGAACTGGGATCGCACCGACAACGTCGTCGATCTTGAACTTGTCGAGCAGTGGCACCGAGAGAACAACGATAACGCCACCGACAGCACCGATCAGCGATGCGGTGCCAAGGCCTGGGGTGAGTGGTTCAGCAGTGATCGAGACGAGGCCTGCGAGAGCACCATTGACCACAAAGGTCAGGTCGACCTTTTTATACATCACGCCAGCCAGCAGAGCGGCGGCAAGCGCGCCACCAAGTGCACCGGCATTGGTGTTTGCCATAACGCGACCAACGTCAGCGATATCGCCAATGGTGCCCATTGCCAGCTGCGACGCACCGTTAAAGCCGTACCAACCCATCCAGAGGATGAACATGCCCAGAACAACAAGCGGCATGTTGGAGCCCGGGATCGGGTTCACTGAACCATCGGCATTGTACTTGCCCTTACGAGCACCCAGAACAATCGCACCTGCGAGAGCAGCCCAGCCGCCAACGGAGTGAACAACTGTGGACCCGGCGAAGTCGAGGAAACCGAAGTTGGTGTCGAGGAAGCCGCCGCCCCACTTCCAGGATGCCTGGATTGGGTAAACCAGCGCGGTCAGGATCGCGACAAAGATCATGAACGGAACCAGCTTGATGCGCTCGGCAACAGTGCCCGATACGATCGAAGCTGCAGTGGCGCAGAACATCACCTGGAAGAAGAAGTCCGAGCTGGTGGTTGCGTAGGTCAGATCGGCTGCGTCTGCAGTGAGACCAACAGGCTCAAGAACAGCAATGCCAAGCGCGCCCAAGACGTTCGGGATGATCCACGCATCGCCGGGGTACATCAACTTGTAGCCGATGACGTAGTAAGCAAGACATGCGAGCGAGTACATCAAGATGTTCTTGAGCAGCTGCATGGAGACGTTTTTCTTACGGACCATGCCCGCTTCGAGCATGGCAAAACCAGCAGCCATCCAGAAAACAAGGATGCCACCGAACAACATCAGGAAACTGTTCAGAATAAACTGGGTGTGAAGCGTCGCTTCACCAAAAATGGCTGCAACGGCTTCTGGAACTGCATCTTGGGCTGCGGCGGGCAGCGCCAGCAAAGCTGTCGCGAGCGCGACACCGCCTGCAATCTTAAGAGGAGCGTTCAACGCAATCATACAATAATTCTCCTGAAAGGGCGGATCAGAGCGCGGACGCGCCGGTTTCACCGGTGCGAATCCGGGTCGCTGCAAGCAGATCGAGGACGAAAATCTTGCCGTCGCCGATGCGGCCGGTCTGGGCGGCGTCGCGGATGGCGACAACAACAGCGTCGGCCTGATCACTTTCGACAGCGATTTCGACTTTCAGCTTGGGAAGGAAATGCACGGCATATTCGGTGCCGCGATAGATTTCCGAATGGCCCTTCTGGCGGCCATAGCCTTTGACTTCAGTGACAGTCATGCCGTGGACGTCGAGCGAATTCAGTGCCTGACGGACTTCTTCCAAGCGCGACGGCTTAATGATGGCAACAACGAGTTTCATCTTACCCCCTTGGCGCCATCTGGCGCAGTGTGGAATGCCAACTCAGACTCAAGCGCCATGCCAACTATGAGCGTCGCAAGAAAATCGTTTTAAATCAGCGTGTTACCACGTCGCCTAATTTTAAGGCGACCCAGGCGACTAACATGCGTCTAGTTTTTGAGCATCGACGCGGCATGGCGGTTAATATTTAGGCGCGTGTTTTGGCCCCCTTTTTGGGCCCGGGGCTTGCTGGGGGCTTGCCCCGATCACACATGCAGGCCAGAACCGAGAACAGAAGTGGAGTGGTTCATGACAAAGTCCAGCTGTGAGCGTTTTGATGTGCTGATCGTGGGCGCGGGGCCCGTGGGCCTTACGCTGGCTTTAGCGCTGGTGCGCTCAGCTGCAGGAATTCGTGTTGGCCTCGTTGATCGCCGCCCACTCTCTGTTCCGCAAGACAACCGCGCTTCGGCCATTGCTGCTGGAGTGCGTCGCATTTTCGAGGTCTTGGGCGTCTGGGATGACATGGCCCCGCATGCGCAGGCCATGACTGCCATGCGCATTACGGATTCCGGAACAGGGGATTTGGCTCGCCCCATGTTTCTACAGTTTGATGGCGAAGTTGGACCCGGCGAACCCTTTGCGCATATGGTGCCGAACCAAGCGAGTGTCGGCGCCTTGCTCGAGGCAACTGCGCCGAACATCTCGGTCATTGCACCGGCCGCAATCCAATCTTGGGATGCAGGCGCATCGCTCAGCACCATTACGCTTGAGGATGGTCGTGAACTCATCGCGCCGCTGATCGTGGCAGCCGACGGCGCGCAGTCTTGGCTGCGCAAGCAAGCCGGTATCGACACGATGGGGGCCGATTACAATCAAACGGGGCTAGTGGCGACGATCAGCCATGAATTGGCTCATGATGGCGTCGCATATGAGCATTTTAGGCCTGCGGGGCCTTTTGCCAGCCTCCCCTTGCCGGGCAACCGCTCTTCACTGGTGTGGACTGAGACGTCTGAAGCGGCGAAGCGCTTTCTCGCCATGACGCCGGAGCAACTGGCAGAGGAGATTGAAGCCGTTATGGGTTCAATGCTGGGCAAGGTGACGCTTGAGGACAAGCTCGCAGGCTTTCCCCTGCGATTGCAGCTCGCAAAAAGCTTTATCGGGCCACGCCTCGCGCTTGTGGGGGATGCCGCCCATGTCGTGCACCCAATTGCTGGGCAAGGGCTTAATCTCGGGCTGAAGGACGTTGCGGCGCTGGCCGAAGTCATTGTGGACGCCATGCGCCTCGGCCTCGACCACGGAACACAAGACGTGCTGGAGCGCTACCAGAGCTGGCGGCGGTTTGACACGACCTCCATGGCCGTGGTGACCGATGGCATGAATAGGCTGTTTTCCAATGAGATTGCTCCCATTCGAGCGGTGCGCGATTTCGGGCTGGGCCTGGTCGACCGTGCGGGTCCGGTGAAATCCGCTTTGATCCGAGCGGCATCTGCCGGCAATGGCCCTAAGCTCTTGAGCGGGATACCGCTTTAGACCAACCGCAGTTTCTGAATTTCTTCGAGCTCGACGGCGCGTGCGTCGTCGAGACTCAGAAGCGGCACCCCTTTGACAATAGGGAAGGCCAATCGCGCGGCGACCGAAATTAGTTCGGACTTGTCGGGCGACAGGGTCAGCCGCGTCTTCGTCATCGGACAAACCAGCATTTCGAGGGTTTGCGGATGCAATACATAGCGCGGAACGATGTCGCCCTTGACCATTAGTTCACCGAGACAGTGCCATCGCTAGAGCCGCGTGCCATTTCGTATTCTGTCATGGCAATCAGGGTCTCCGCACGATCGTGAAGGGTTTGCGCTTCAAGCAAGACCTGCTTTTCAGCGGCCCCATAGGGCGACACCATACAGCAGAAATTGACAAGGTCAGCTGTGCCTGTGCTCTCAATCTCTTCCCAATTGAGTTCAAAATTGGCGAATTCAGCATAGTCCCGCATCATTTTGAGGAAGCGCTGGCGATCAACCGCGCCCTCACCATAGGTGCGCTCGAAATCTGCATCATAGCCGAGAGCAGAAATTTCAGCCTGACGGAAAGGCGTATCGACCGTTAGCTCCCGTTCAAGGCGGAAACGGCAAATCCCTTCCAAAACAACGAAATAGCGACCATCGGCATTGTCTTCAAAATGCGTGAGGCGACCAAGGCAGCCGATCTGCTGCAAGGGCACTTCGCCCTTTGGACTTTCCTCGCTCATATCTTCTGGTTGGATGAGCCCGATCAGGCGATCGCCCCCCAAGGCCTTATCGATCATCTCGATATAGCGCGGCTCAAAAATATTGAGAGGCCGATGAGAAAAGGGCAGCAGCAGCGCCCCACTCAGCGGGAAGATGGCAACCGATTGCGGCAGCTCAGCAATGCTTGTGGGGCGCGTAGGCATAGTATCCTTAGGAAAACAGCGCTGCAGAGAGGAGACGGCGACCCTTAACGGTTGCCGGGTCTTTAAAGCCCCAAGCCTCGAAGAACTCGAGCAGTTTCTTGCGGGCCGCATCTTCATTCCAAGTGCGATCGCGCTTGAAAATCGTGACCAAAGCTTCCGCTGCTTCGACGCGCTTGCCTTCAGCATTGAGCACCATGGCGAGATCAAAGCGCGCCTGATGATTGTCGGGCTCGGCAGCCACTGTGGCTTCTAGCGCCGCAGATTCGGATAGGCCTGCGGCCTCGTCCTTGAGGCGAATGGCATTGACCAAGGCATTGTAAGCGTCGCCGGTGCGGCCAGCTTCGGGAACAGCATCCAAGGTTGCGCGTGCTTCTTCAAGCTCATCGGCGGCCAAATAGACACCGGCCAATCCGATCAGCGCCTGAGCGTGATCAGGGACGTGCTGGAGAACCATGCCAAAGATTTCAGCGGCTTGCGGGAGATCGCCAGCGGCAATTGCCTGCTGCGCGATGTTGAGAGCATCCGCGATTTGGCTTTCGAGCGTATCGGCAGCCGGTTGTCCTGCAGGCGCAGCCGAAATAACGCGCTCGGCAAAACGGCGCACTTCGCCTTCTGGCATAGCGCCCATAAAGCCATCGACCGGGCGACCGCCAGCAAATGCGAAGACCGCCGGAATGGACTGGACGCCAAGTTGGCCAGCAAAATGAGGATGTTCGTCGATATTAATTTTGACGAGACGGATGGCTCCGGCCTTTTCGGCAACCACTTTTTCAATGGCTGGGCCAAGCTGGCGGCAAGGGCCGCACCAAGGGGCCCAGAAGTCCACAAGGACTGGAGTCTCTAGGGATGCGTCGATCACATCCGCTTTAAAACCGGCGTCACTACCATCGCGGATTAGCTCTGCAGGAGGACGAGAAGCACTGGGTGCTGCATCAAACGACATGGTCATGGCAATCTGCTCTTCTGCTTTTGCTACAAAGCCTTGGACCCCTTTTTCCCTTGTTCCGCCTAGCGTTTCAAGAGCGTTTCCCACAGCCCTTTGAACAAGTTGGGTCTCCGGAAAATATCGGGTTGCAATCAGCCGGGCGATTGGGCATATAAGCCCTCGTTGGCGCAACGACAAGGCGCGGCAACAAAAACGGAGCGCGGGTGTAGCTCAGGGGTAGAGCATAACCTTGCCAAGGTTAGGGTCGTGGGTTCGAATCCCATCGCCCGCTCCAAATACTTCAAGGCCTTAGGGCTTTGACCAGAAGATAACCTTCCGCGAGGAAATCTTCTATACCGATACGGAATGCGGGTGTAGCTCAGGGGTAGAGCATAACCTTGCCAAGGTTAGGGTCGTGGGTTCGAATCCCATCGCCCGCTCCAATTCGGTGAAATAGTTGGCAAAACAAATCGGCTCCTTCGGGGGCCTTTTTGTTGTTTGGCGTTCACTTCCTGACCAGAACCTGGCTTTGGCGGAACGGCACTGCTCCCCAAGAGTTCTCTTGGATTAGGGTGCCGCTGTTGAGACCATTCCGGTGCGGCCCCCGACAGACCTTGTTCTGCGGAGAACCCCATGCCAGACGAGAAAAACTCTCCTTCTAATTCCAATAGCTTACATGAGCACGCACCCGGCGAAGTACAATTCACGCCCGACGAGAAGCGCGGCAACTCTGGCGAGTTACAGCAGCAGGCTCCCATGGGGGCGGACCCCAGCGCTTTTCTGACCGACAACCACGGTCATCGCATTCCCGACAATCAGAACAGTCTCAAGGCCGGATCGCGCGGTCCGACGCTGCTCGAAGATTTCGTGCTGCGCGAAAAAATCTTCCACTTTGACCATGAGCGCATCCCCGAACGCATTGTGCATGCTCGTGGGTCCGGCGCGCATGGGGTGTTTGAAGTCACCAAAGCGATTCCCCAACTCACAAAAGCGCAGCTCTTTCAAAAGGCTGGCACGAGCTGCCCGGTGTTCGTGCGGTTTTCGACCGTGGCTGGTGGCGCTGGTTCGGTCGACACGCCGCGCGATGTACGCGGCTTTGCCGTCAAACTCTATACGGAAGAGGGCAATTGGGACCTCGTCGGCAACGACATTCCGGTGTTCTTTATCCAGGATGCAATGAAATTTCCTGATTTGGTTCATAGCGTTAAGATGGAAGCCGATCGCGGCTATCCGCAGGCCGCTTCGGCCCATGACACGTTCTGGGACTGGGTGAGCCTGATGCCAGAAACCAGCCATATGATCATGTGGGCCATGTCGGATCGCGGCATTCCACGGTCCTTGCGCATGATCGAAGGCTTTGGCGTCCACACCTTCCGCTTCGTCAATGCAAAGGGTGAAGGCACGTTTGTTAAATTCCACTGGAAACCAGTTTTAGGAATTGAATCAACGACTTGGGATGAAGCGGTGAAACTGGCTGGGGCTGACCCAGACTTCCATCGCCGGGACTTGTTTGAAGCAATAGACGGTGGCGACTTCCCGCAATGGGATTTGGGTGTGCAGGTTTTTGACGAAGCATGGGCCGCCAAACAGCCTTATGACGTGCTCGACGCCACCAAGCTTATTCCGGAGGAAGAGATTCCGGTCGAGATCATTGGCCGTATGACGCTCAATCGGAACGTCGACAATTTCTTTGCCGAAACGGAGCAGGTGGCTTTTTTGCCATCCAATCTAATTACCGGCATTGATTTCTCAAACGACCCGCTGCTCCAGGGCCGGTTGTTCTCCTATCTCGACACGCAAAAATCGCGTTTGGGCACGACGAATTTCCACCAGATCCCGATCAATGCTCCAAAGTGCCCTTTCCATAATTTCCAACGCGACGGCATGATGCAAACGCTCGTACCTAAGGGTCGCGCGAATTATGAACCTAACAGCCTTTACGAGGCCGGGGAGAACTCCGGGCCAAGGGCTTCTCTCGACAGCGGTTTTACAACGCTCGCCGAGAATGGCGAGCGCAACGATCCGACCGAGAAGCTTCGCATGCGCGCGGATTTGTTTGCGGATCATTATTCGCAGGCGCGCCTGTTCTTCAAAAGCCAGACCGGGAATGAGCAGGCCCATCTCATCGACGCGATTGTGTTCGAGCTCTCGAAGGTGACGCTGGAGCATGTGCGTGTCCGCGTCATGAGCAATTTGCGCAATATTGACGAGGGGTTAGCCAAACGTGTCGCCGCGGGCCTCGCGATGGATTTGCCCGCAAAATCCAAGGCCGCGAGAGAGCCTGTGGACCTTGGCACATCCGATGCGCTCTCTATCCAGAAGCAGGCGAAGAAGACTTTTGAGGGGCGTAAGATTGGCATTTTGTTCGCCGAAGGGTCGGATAAGGCCAGTATTGATCAGCTGAAAAGCGAGATCGAAGGCGCTGGCGGGACAGCGTTTTTGGTCGCGCCTAAGGTTGGCGGTATTCCAGTTAAGGGTGGAACGCTCAAGGCTGATGGAAAACTTGAGGGTTCGCCTGCGGTGATTTTTGATGCTGTGGCGTCAATCCTCATGCCAGACGCTGCCGAAAAGCTGCTCAAAAATGGTGCCGCAATTCAATGGTTTATGGACGCGTTCGCGCATTGCAAAACCATTGCCCATTGCAAGGGGACACAAATCTTGCTCGATGCCGCTCGCGTTGAAAAAGACGAGGGCGTTGTGCCGATTGAGGAGCTGATCTCGGTTGGGCCGGTGCGTCATTGGGCGCGCGAACCCAAGGTCCGTGACCTGCCCTAACACCAAAAAGAAAGCCCCGTGGATGGGCATACACGGGGCTTTTGGCTGGCACTTTTGGGCCTGTAGAGGGGCCTAGGATTGGCTTATGGCGTTTCCAGCTTCGTCGAAGACGTGAACCTTGCTCGGATCGAGATAGAGGGTGATCGTTGCGCCCATTGCGACCGCGCGCTGGCCTTCAAGAACGACTGTGAGCGCTTCACCATCAGAGGTGGTGGCATAGACCACAGTTTGGCCGCCGAGGTTCTCGATCAGGTCGACGCGCACGTCGGCGAACTTGATGCCGCTGCCTTCCGAGATGGTGATGTGCTCCGGGCGGATGCCCAGAGTTTTGGTTCCGGTGACGTCGCGGCCGAGGAGCAGGGAGGACCCCGCAGCTTTGACGGCACCGTTCTCAACTGTGGCGGTGAGGAAGTTCATTTTCGGCGAACCGATGAACCCGGCCACAAAGAGGTTTCGCGGATTGTTATAAAGATCGAGCGGCGCGCCGGCCTGTTCCAGAATACCCGCGCGCAGAACCACGATCTTGTCGGCCATGGTCATGGCTTCGACCTGATCGTGGGTCACGTAGATCATGGTGTTGCCAAGGTCGTTGTGGAGTTTTGCAATCTCCACGCGCATGGCAACGCGCAGTTCGGCGTCGAGGTTGGACAGCGGTTCGTCAAAGAGGAAGATCTTTGGCTCGCGTACGATAGCCCGGCCAATGGCGACGCGTTGGCGCTGACCGCCTGAGAGCTGCTTTGGCTTGCGCTTGAGGAGCGGCTCGATCTTGAGGATCGCCGCGGCCTGCTGCACCCGTTTTTCGATCTCGGCCTTGGGCATGCGTGCGGTCTCAAGGCCAAAGGCCAGGTTCTGATAGACCGACATATGCGGATAAAGCGCATAGGACTGGAACACCATGGCGATGCCGCGCTTGGCAGCGGGCACGTCGTTCATGCGCTGACCATCAATGATGAGGTCCCCGCCAGTGATCGGCTCAAGACCCGCGATCATGCGCAGGAGGGTGGACTTGCCGCAGCCGGAGGGGCCAACGAAGACGGTGAATTGCCCCGGCTCGATGGTGAGATCAACGCCGTGAATGACCGGGACTTCGCCATAGGCCTTTTTAATCTGCCGCAGTTCGATGCTGGTTGCCATAGTGGATCTCCCTGTTAGCGGAATGCGGCCGGAACCCAGCTCTGATAGAGCGGGTGATCGGGGCGGAGGGGAAGTTCAACCTCAGTGTGGGTTGAAGACGAGTGGTAAAAGGCCGTGACCAGTTCCAGCGCGCGACGAGAGTCGGCACTAGTGACGGGCAGCGGGCCATTGGCTTCTAGCGCATCGTAAAAGCGCGCCATCTGCGTTTGGAAACGCGACGGGACGTGCTTCCAATCTTTTAGTAGAGCTTCGATCTTGGCCGCCGTTTCTGGATTGCGCGGCTCGATCTTCCACGGCTTGTCGCCGGGATTGTAAGGCGCGTGATCGCTTTCGAAGGTGACGTTTTCAAACGCCAGACGAATACGCGAAATGTCGGTGGAGGAGCCAAGGGTTGCCGTGAAGCTACCCAGAGCGCCGCTCGCCATTTCGACGGAAGCGGAGACGCAATCTTCGACTTCAATGTCGTTGACGCGAGTGGCGACGCGACCAAAGAGGCGGGATACGTCGCCCATGAGATAGGTGAACATGTCATGGGGGTGAATGGCGTGGGTCATGAGCACCCCACCGAGCTCGGTAGCCCACTTACCGCGCCACGGCACGGCGTAATAATCGGGGCCACGACGCCAGAGGGTTTCGACGGTGCCGACATAAGGCTTTCCGGCAATGCCAGCGTCGATGATGGTTTTTGCCTGTTCGACGCCATCGCCAAATCGATATTGGAAGACCGGCATGAGGCGGCCTTTTGACTGGGCCTCGGCGGCGATGACTTCATCGACCTGCGCCAGAGAACCAACCAGCGGCTTTTCGCAGATGACGTGCTTGTTCGCCTTGAGGGCGGCCAGCGTCATCGGGTGGTGCAGCATGGGCGGGGTGCAGACGTCGATAATATCAACGTCGGCCATGGTGAGGAGATCATCGAAATTGGTGATGCGACGTTCGATGCCGAACTCGTCGCCCACCGCATTCATGCGCTCGACGTTAAGGTCGCATAGCGCCAAAACTTTGAACTTGTCGGGATTGGTCAGATAGCCTTCGACAATGTGGCTGCGGCCAATGCCCATGCCGACGACAGCAACGTTATAGACGCGGCTCATTGGGCCCACTCCGTGCCTTGCTCGGCCAGATTTTGAGCATTGAGGGCCATTTTCATGGCATTAAAGCAGCGCTCTTGTGGCATGGCAGTTTCGGTGCGATTGCGCACGTCGTCGAGGAACTGGCGGCCAAAGGGCAGCTCGACGCCAGAGCAATCCTTGTAGTGGACGCCCTTTTTATCGACGAGGAAGAGGTGGTTATCGCCGGGCTTGCCGTCGATATCGACGTATTTCCTCAACTCGATATAGCCCTCAGTGCCCAAAATGGTCAGGCGTCCATCGCCCCAAGTGGGGAGACCTTCGGGGGTGTACCAATCGACGCGGACATAGCCGGTGGTGTTTTGCGTGCGGACGTGAGCATCGCCAACATCCTGAAGGCCCGGACGGTGTAGGTTATTGCGGTTGGCAACGGAAGCAGACACCACTTCGCCATCCATGGCATCCGAGAAGAACAGGAACTGCTCGAACTGGTGGCTGGCGATGTCGCACAAAATGCCGCCGTAGCGATTGCGGGTGAAGAACCAATCGGGGCGATTGTTGAGGCGCAAAGAATGCGGGCCCATGCCGATGGTGTTGACCACCTTGCCGATGGCGCCAGACGCAATGAGATTGCCTGCTTCGACCGCAGCCGGAACTTCAAAGTGCTCGGAGTAAAGCACGGAGAAGATGCGGCCGGTTTCCTTTTGGACGCGGCGGATCTCGTCAAACTGGGCAAAGGAAATCATGCCCGGCTTGTCAGTGAGCACGTCTTTGCCGTGGCGCATGGCGGCGAGGCAGATCTCGGCGCGATCGCCGGGAATTGCGGCGGTTGTGATGATCTGAATGGACGGGTCTTCGAGCAGGACGGCCGGATCGGACACGCGCGGCGCTTCGGGATATTTCGCGCCAAAAGTGGCGGCGAGGTCGTCTTCAGCCGAATAGAAGCCAACAAACTGCGCACCAGCGCGCTTGAGGCAATCGACCTGCCCGTAAATATGGGCGTGGTTGACGCCGATGGCTGCAAACTTAATCGTCATTGGAGGAGAACCCTCAATTCAATTTGGTCTGGAAGGAGCGGCGGGTGTGGCCGCTCCTGTGCAATTTAGGTCCGCGATCAGCGCTTCATGCCGGTGGTGGCAATGCCCTCGATGAGGAGGCGCTGGAAGGCGAGGAAGAAGACGAAGATCGGCACCAGAGCGAGGACGCTCATGGCGAACATGCCGCCGTAGTCGGACTGGCCGGTGCTATCGACGAAGGTGCGCAGACCGAGCATGACGGTGTATTGGCGCAGATCGGAAAGATAGATCAGCGGGCCAAAGAAATCGTCCCAGGTCCAGATGAAGGTGAAGATCGCGGCGGTCGCCAGAACCGGCGTGCTCAAGGGAAGAAGAATCTTCCAATAGATGCGCCACGGCCCTGCCCCGTCCATACGCGCGGCTTCATCAAGCTCCTTGGGGATGCCACGGAAGAACTGCACCATCAGGAAGATGAAGAAGGCGTCGGCGGCCAAGAACTTTGGCACGACGAGGGGAAGGAAGCTGTTCACCCAGCCCATGTTGAGGAACATCACATACTGCGGGATCAGGGTGACCTGATAGGGCAGCATGAGCGTCATCAGCATCATGGCGAACCAGAAGTTGCGGCCAAAGAACTCGAGGCGCGCAAAGGCAAAGGCGGCCAGCGAGCAGGCCATGACATTGCCGATCACCGACAGGCCGGAGATGACAAAGGAATTGAGGAAGAGCTGGCCAAAGCCAACGCGCAACCCATTCCAGCCACGGAAGTAGCTATCAATGCTCCAATTCAGACTCGGCAGCACCGAAATGCCCGAGGTGAAGATCTCGTTCTCAGGGCGGAATGACGCCGCAAGAAGCCATAGCAAGGGGTAGAGCATGATGATCGACGCAGTGATCAGCAAGCCATGCGCCACAACCGACATGATGCGTTTGCGGGTCGGTGACGTCGAGGTCACGACGGTGAGACGGTCTGCATCAGTCGTCATAGTGCACCCAGAACTTTGAGGTGAGGAACGAGAAGGCGGTAAACGCAGCGACGATGATCAGCAGCACCCAAGCGAGCGCCGAGGCATAGCCCATGCGGAAGAAGCCAAAGGCCTCGTTGTAAAGATAGAGCGTATAGAACAGGGTCGAGTTGATCGGACCGCCTGTGCCGCCCGAGATGATGAAGGACGGGGTGAAGCTCTTGAAGGCTTCAATGGTCTGGATAATGGCGTTGAAGAACACCACCGGGGTCAGCATGGGAAGGGTGATCTTCCAGAACTGACGCCAGCGCGACGCACCATCAAGGCTTGCCGCCTCATACATATCCTGCGGGATCTGACGAAGCCCAGCGAGGAAGATGATCATGGGCGAGCCAAACTGCCAGACGGCCAGAATAATCAGCGTCCACAGCGAGGTGTTCGGATTGGAAATCCAGCTTGGGCCTTCAATGCCGAAATTGGCGAGGACCTGATTGACCAAACCATTGCCGGCAAAAATCTGACGCCAAAGAATGGCGATCGCAACGGAGGCACCCAAAAGGCTCGGGAGATAGAACAGCGCGCGATAGATCGAGAGCCCCTTCATGCCGCGATTGAGCAGCAGCGCGACGCCGAGCGCAAAGGCGAGCTTGAGCGGCACCGAGAAGATAACGAAGACGAAGGTGACGCGCATAGAGGCGGCAAACTTCGGATCGTTGGTGAACATGCGCGTGTAGTTATCGAGCCCAGCCCAGCGTGGGGCGGTGAGCAGATCGAAATGGGTAAAGCTGAGATAGAGAGACGTCAGAATCGGCCCGATGGTCAGGCCCAAAAAGCCGATGAACCAAGGCAAAAGGAAGAGGTAGCCGGGGGCATGGTTTTCCCATATCCCCCGCCACACCGATGGGGCGGCCACGCGGGCTGCCGAAGTCATATGTTTCGTATCAACCTGCGTGGCCATATACGGTCCCCTAGGTTTTAGGCCTGACGCGCCAGAACGGCACTTGCTTCAGTGACGAAATACTGGCCGGCGTCTTCTGGCGTGCGTGCGCCGAAAGCGACTTCCTGGCTGAGCGTACGCAGCACGGAGATGTCGATTTCGCCAGCAGCGGCTGGTGGAGGAGGAGGCAGAGCGCCCAAGAGATCGCCAAGGTTGGCAACGAAATCGAGCGCGATCTGATCCTGTTCATTCAGGGTCGGCGCGATGGCTTCGCGGACGCCCGGAATGCACGGAATGCCGCGTTCGACGCCGAGAATCTTGCCTGCTTCAGGATCGTTGATGAAGTAGGAGAGATACTCAGCTGCCAGTTCCTTGTTCTTGGACGAGCCGCCGATGGAGAAGAACATGGATGGCTTGCGGTAGTGACCGCCGCCAACACCCGCTGCAATACGCGGATAGCTGGTGATGGTGACCTTGTCGGTCATCAGCGCCTGGAAGCCCACGAGCTGGTTAGAGTTCGACGGCATCATGGCCGACTTGCCCATCACGACCATGGTTGTTTCGAGCGGACCATTGGTGTCGAGCGCCTGAGTTTCGGCGTCAACGCAGATCTTGTCGGCGCGCATCTGGTTCCAGAAGGTGAACCATTCGATCGCTGCGTCGGCATCAAAGCCGAGCTTGCCATCAGCGGTGTAGAGCGCGAGGCCCTTCTGGCGGAGCCAGTTGTCGAGCATTGGCTCGGAGCCCGAACCGTCAGCGATAACGCGAATGCCACCGCGGATATTCTTGGAGAGGAATGCCTCGCCCATGGCGCGGATGTCATCATAGGTGGTGTCGCGGTTCGGCAGATCGATACCGGCTTCTTCAAAAGCTGCGACGTTGACCAGCTGGGCCACCGAGTTGGCGCCCAGCGAAATACCGTAGAGCTTGCCGTCAACCTTGCCGCCTTCGAGCTGGTCGGCATCAAAGCCGTCGAGCTTGAGCTGATTGCCGACATATTCGTCGAGCGGAGCAATGGCGCCGCGCTTGGCGTATTCAACGATGAAGCGATAGTCCATCTGGACGATGTCTGGCGAATTGCCGCCTGCGGTTTCAGTGGCCAGCTTTGGCCAGTAGTCGCCCCAGCCGAGGAAGCTGGAATCAACCTCTGCGCCATTGGCGGCCTTGAACAGGTCGTTGACGCCATAGGTTCGGTCGGCGCGCGCCTGACCGCCCCAGAAGAACTGACGCAGGCCCGCGCTTTGTGCGAAGGCTGGGCTTAGGCCCAGAGCGCCAGCAGCGGCGAGAGCGGACGAGCCCATAAGAAACTGACGTCTATCGAGACGAATAGTCATATTTATCCTCCCAAAGTGCACAATCCCGGAGTGGGATTGGCGAATGACCAGCGACCTCCCGTCGCTAAATCACTAACTGGTTACAAGATGAAGAAGAACGAACCCATTTCCGTTTCTGCCTTGCTCGCCACCGCCCGAGGTATAATCGGGCAAGCTTTGTGCGCCTTGCCAGCTATTTACGAACGTTACACGTCCAAATCCGGCCGGGCAATCTCTTGTATGGAAGAATCGCGCTAGGCGCGAAATTCCACAGACAGGCCATGTGAACGAATTGGTGAAATTCCTCTCCCTCATGCGCGGCTCTTCGACCGCGTCAGATTAAGGAGACAGTGACCCAAAAAAATCGCTAGGAAAACTACGAAATTTCCTGCGTATTATAGAAACAGTCTATAGCCGGAGGAGGCGATGGATAAGCTACTCACCCAATTCATGGCAGTTGCGGATGCCGGTTCACTGTCTGGAGCGGCACAAAACCTGCTGATTACACAACCGACATTGACCTTCAACATGCGCAAGCTTGAAGAGACTATCGGCGCGGCGCTGTTTGAGCGGAGCTCACGCGGGGTAAGGCTCACCCGCTACGGGGAAACGCTTTATGAAAACGCGCGGATGATGAGCCGCATCTACGATAATACTCTCAAGGTGATCAGCGATCAGCAACGGGGCGTGCAGCGCGGGGTGTCGATCGGGTCGGGCTATTCGTGGTGGTCCCTGTTTTTACGCGACATGGTGCTCGACTATGAAAAAGAGTTTCCGCGATCGCCCGTGCAGGTGAGCTTAGGCAATCAGCTGCGGCTGCTCGACCAAATGCTTTCAGGCGATATTTCGATGTTTCTGGCCCATGAAATCGATGGGTTGAGCCCATCAGTGGGCACAGATTTCATTCCCCTCGCCAAGGTTTACAACGCCTTCTTCGCCCATGAAGGGCATCCGCTTTTGGGACAGGCACGATCGGCCAGCGAGATCGATCAATTCGCTCTGGTCACGACCGCCATTGCCGAAAGCCGGCACGAGCGATTTCTCGACCCAACACTGCGGCGCACGCGGGTGGAGACGATCTTTGATCGCGCCCGGTTTGCGTTTCGATCGAACTCACTGGCGGCCTGCATTGACTACGCCTTGGCGACCGATGCCGTATTGCTGCACACCAATGTGCTGTGCGACGATCTCAAAGCCAAAGGGCTATTTGAGGTGGACCAGGCGGACGAGCCGCGACGCGCGATCAGCGGCATTTATGTGCTGCGGGAGAGACGCGGCGAAGAGCGCATAGAAGAACTCATAGAACGCATCACCAAAGCGTGCCACGCCGTACTTCCCGCATGGACCGGCGAGGCGTAAACCAAAGGTAATATTGAAAACCCTCCACAGGGTGCTTCTGACATGTTAGCGCTATAATTATGTACCAGGCCCCAAACTACTCCACCCAACCCCAAGCCCCCACGCCCGAGCGCCTTGCCGCCGGCGAGCGGGTGGCTCAGCGTCTCAAATCCGAGGTGCGGGGCAATATTTTCACCGACCCGTTGATGACCTACGCTTGGAGCGGGGACGCGAGCAGCTATCGCCTGATCCCGGCTGTCGTGGTTTTCGTCAATTCGGAAGATGATGTGCGCGCGGTCTACAAAGCGGCGCGGGCTGAAGGCCTGCCCGTGACCTTCCGCGCGGCGGGAACATCGCTCTCCGGCCAGGCCATCACCGATGGTGTGCTGGCGGTTTTGGGCGACGGGTGGCGAAAACTCTCCATTCACCCCGGCGCGGAGAAAATCACGCTCGGGCCAGCGGTGATCGTGGCGGAAGCCAACAAAGCGCTAAAGCCCTTTAACAAAAAGATCGGGCCTGATCCGGCGAGCCAGGCCACCGCCAAGATCGGCGGCGTGGTGAGCAATAATTCTTCAGGCATGTGCTGCGGGGTGGCGCAGAACACCTATTACACCATGGACCGGCTGCGCATTGTGCTGACCGACGGGACCATGCTGGACTCCGGCGATGCAGAGAGCTGCGCCGCCTTCCGCAAGACCCACGCGTCTATGCTCGAGAAAATTCACCAGCTGCATCATGTGGTGATGGAAGACGCCGAGCTTGTGGCGCTGATCCGGGAAAAATATCGGATCAAGAACACGGTCGGCTATTCGCTCAATGCGCTGGTCGACTATCACGACCCGCTCGACATTTTGATCCATCTTATGGTGGGCTCTGAAGGCACGCTCGGCTTTGTCTCGGAAGTGACCTACAACACCGTGCCGGAGCACCCGTATAAATCGACGGGGATGATCCCCTTCCCTGACGCGCAATCGGCAGGGCGGGCCATTATCGAAATGGCCAATGGCGGGGTGCAACTGACGGTCGGCGTCAATGCCGCCGAATATATCGAGCGCCGGGCGCTGGCGACGGTTGAGCATGTGCCCGCCATGGCGAGCATTTTGCCTTGGCTGACCGCGCACTCACCTGCGGTTTTGATCGACGTGACTGCGCCTGACGAAGCAACGCTGATTGCCGAGGTGCAAAAGACAGAGGACTTGCTGGCGCGACACGGGGCGACCCATCTCAACTTCTCGACCGACGAGCATTTGAGCCACGCGTTCTGGGATATCCGCAAAGGCTTTTTCACCACCGCCGGGGCAACGCGTCCGCAGGGCACCACCCTGATGACCGAAGACATTGCCGCGCCGATTGAAATGCTCGCCGATTTTGTGACCGATGTGCGCGCGATGCTCGATGAGCATGGCTATGAAGACGCGATCATCTTTGGCCATGCGCTGGCGGGGAATTTGCACTTTTTGATGGGCGACGACTTTGCCAAGCCGGGCGCCGCGGAAAAGTTCGACCTCTTCAACCAAGCGCTCTCGGACCTCGTCTCGGTGCGCTACAATGGCTCGCTCAAGGCCGAGCACGGCACGGGCCGGGCGATTGCGCCATTCGTTGAAATTGCGTGGGGCAAAAAAGCCTATGGCTTGATGGAAGAGATCAAGGCGATCTTTGATCCCGAAACCATACTCAATCCGGGCGTGATTTTGAACGCCGACCCCAAGGCGCATGTGCGCCATCTCAAGCTCATGCCGCAGGCCGATGGCCTCGTGGACATGTGCATTGAATGCGGCTTCTGTGAACCCGCCTGCCCCAGCCATCATATGACGCTGACGCCTCGTCAACGCATTGCCGTGACGCGCGAACGCGCCCGCATGCGAGCTTCGGGCGAAGATCCGGCACGGTTGGAAAAGTTTGAAGCCGATTTCCAATATGCCGGGCTCGACACTTGCGCGGCGTGCAATCTATGTGCGCTACGCTGCCCGGTTGGGATTGAGACCGGCACCATGGTGATGGGCGAAAGGGCCCGACGCCGCGGCGACACCGGGCATTCGATTGCCAAACTTGTCGCTGGAAACCTCGCGACGATTGAAACGGGAATGCGAATTGGTCTGGCCGTGGCCGATGGGGCCAGGACGATCATCCCCGGTGGCGCTGTGGAAGCACTGACAGATACGGCACGCAAGCTGACCGGGAACCGCATTCCACGCGTCTCGCGGGCGTTGCACCACGGCACCGGAACACCAAAGGCACGCGACAATCGTCAAGACCCGCGCACAACGGGCTTCCCCGTACCGATCTCGCAGCCAGCGCGGGAAAAGATTGTCTATTTCCCCGCTTGCCCGAGCCGCATGTTCGGCGCGCCAAAGACGGACGAAGGTTTTCTGTCGACGCAGGACGCCATGGTGGTCCTCCTCGAACGGGCGGGCTATGAGGTGATCATCCCCGAAAAGCTCACCGGCCAATGCTGTGGTCAGCCGTTCCAATCCAAGGGTTTCCCTGAGGAGGCAAAACGTGTGGGGGGCGCCCTCAACGATGAGCTGTCGCGCCTATCGCATGGCGGCGCGCTCAATGTGGTCACGGACGCATCAACCTGCGCCAAGCATCTCAAGGAGTTTCCGGGCGAGGCCGCGGTCGCGGATAGCGCGCAGTATTTGCTCAGTCATGTCTTGCCCCGCCTGACCATCACCCAGCGTCTGCCCGTGGTGGCTGTGCACCACAATTGCTCGGCACAGCGCTTGGCAGAGCAACCGGCGACGGAAGCGGTGGCGCAGGCGTGTTCGGAAAAGCTGGCGGTGCTCAGCTCGATCACCTGCTGTGGGTATGCGGGCGACAAGGGGCTGTTCATTCCTGAATTGAATGAACACGCAACCCGTCGGGTGAAGAACGATGTGCCCGCCAATTGCACCGTCGGCGTGTCGACAGTGTCCACCTGTGCTTCGGGGCTTTCCGAGCGGGCGGGCGTGCCGTTTGTGGGGCTCGCGAGCTTATTGGAATGGGCGACGCGATAAGGCTTTTGGCTTTTGGATTTTGGGGTTTTGAAAGGGGGCGGCTTAGCTGCCCCTTTTTTGTTTTTGGGGAATGGCACCCACCTAACCTCCCCCGCGAGCGGGAGAGGGATTGGGCTGGTGGGTGAGGTTGGAATACGGCAAGGGGCATAGGGCCCCTCACCCTGCATTTCGCGCCGACCTCTCCCCCAAAGGGAGAGGTAAAGAGCCCTCGGTACAGAACCAAAAGAAAAGGCAGCCCGGGGGCTGCCTTAAAACTATTCCGCTGCCATTTTTTCTTCGGCGGGGCGCTGGTCGGTGATGGCCAGAGGTTCTGGCTCATCATCGGCGCGCTTGCGGCGAATGCGTAGGCGTTTGATACGACGGCTGTCGGCCGCCAGAATTTCAAACTCAAAGCCTTCGAGCGGACCATTACCCGACACGCGTTCGCCACGCTTGGGAACGTGACCGGCAATATCGAAAACGAGGCCACCAATGGTGTCCACCGCTTCGGCATATTCGACGGGGTCGAAATCGGGACCAATGAGCTTACGCACATCTTCCAATTCGGCACGTGCGTTGGCGATGAAGAGATCATCACCGACGCGACGAATCAAAGCGGCCTCGGCAACGTCGTGTTCGTCTTCGATCTCGCCAACGACGGCTTCGAGCAGATCTTCAATGGTCACCAGACCATCGGTGCCGCCGTATTCATCGACCACGATGGCCATGTGGGTGCGGCTGGCGCGCATGGACTGCAAGAGATCGGCTGCCGGCATAAAGGTCGGCACAAACATGGCCGAGCGCATAATGCCGAGCTTGTCGATGCGCGTTTTGAGCGCTGCCGACAAAAGCTTAACCGGGACATCTTTTTCCGGATCGCTCACTGGCTCGGTGATTTTGGCCAGAGCGTCCTTGATATGGATGAAGCCCTTAATATCGTCCAAGCCTTCTTCGTAGACCGGCAGACGGGAGTGACCCACTTGGCGGAACTTAGCCAAGAGCGTGCCCAGGTTGATATCGCCCGATACCGCATGGATATCCGAGCGTTCGACCATGACGTCGTCCACGGAGACTTTAGAAAGCTTGAGCACGTTCTGAAGAATGACGCGCTCACTATCCGAGAAATCGCCAGCGTCGGCGGTTCTCGGCTCCTCTAACGCGACTTGTAAGTCGTCGCGCAGCGAGACCGACTTCAGGGGCATAAGGCCCTTAAGGCGGCTCCACAAGTTAGGCCCCCGTGAAGCGGAGGCGGTACTAGAAGGAGGTTCAGGGTTATCTGCCACCCGCGAGGCGTTTTTACTGTCGCTGTCGTTCATCATGCCTGCCGCATATGCGGCTTCTGTTACCTTCGGACGAAATGGCCCATCCAAAAATGGGTTGCATCACCTTTAATCGGCGTAAGGATCGGCAATACCGAGCCCGGCCAATATCTGGGTTTCCAACCCTTCCATTTGAAGAGCTTCCTCTTCCTCGATGTGATCATACCCCAAAATATGCAGAAATCCATGCACCATTAGGTGGGTGAAATGATCTTCGAGGCTCTTGCCCAGATCTTTTGCTTCTAGCTCAAGAGTTTCTCGCGCCAGCGTAATGTCACCCAAAATACCGAAGACAGGCCCAAAAGGCTCGATTTGCGGAAAACTGAGAACATTTGTCGAGGAGTCTTTGCCACGCCACTCGGCGTTTAATTCTCGTTGTTCTTCATCATCGGTGAAAACAACAGATATTTCGGCAGGCCCTTTGAGGCGCGCTTTGGCGCCAGCGAGGGCCGCAAACACCGCCTTTTCAGCGAGTTCGTCAAAATGGTCTGGCCAACCATCCGCGTTGCGGATGATGGCCACTTCAAGAGGCAGAGTAGTCAGTTCGATTGTCCTTCGGCAGCATTCTGCTTGGCCAGACGGCGCGCAGTATCAGCCTCATAGGCCCGGACGATGCGGCCGACAAGCGCGTGGCGAACCACATCCTTGTCACCAAAGCGGGAAATGTGAACGCCTTCCACACCGTCGAGGAGGTGAACTGCTTCCACGAGGCCCGATTTTTCACCACGCGGTAGATCGACCTGTGTCGGATCGCCAGTGACGATCATCTTAGAGTTCTCACCCAAACGGGTGAGGAACATCTTCATCTGCATCGATGTGGTGTTTTGCGCTTCGTCGAGAATGACGACGGCATTGGAGAGCGTGCGACCGCGCATGAAGGCGAGCGGCGCGACTTCAATAATGCCCGAGGCAATGCAGCGCTCGACATTTTCAGGCTTCATCATATCGTGCAGCGCGTCGTAGAGCGGGCGCAGATACGGATCGACCTTATCCTTCATATCGCCGGGCAAGAAGCCGAGGCGTTCGCCCGCTTCCACCGCCGGGCGCGAGAGGATGATACGATTGATGTCGCCGCGCTCAAGAAGCGAGGCAGCATGGGCGACGGCGAGATAGGTTTTACCGGTACCGGCAGGGCCGACACCAAAAACCAATTCGCTGCGCTCCATGGCGCGCATATAGGCGTCTTGGGCAGGGGTTCGGGCAACGATGGTGGATTTGCGCGTGGCAATCTGGGCCATGCGCACCTTGCCCTTCTTTTCCAAGGACGGCAGCGTGAGCTGGCTGTCTTCGGTCTCGATCATGCGAATGACCGCATCGACATCGCCAATATCGGCGCGGCGACCTTCTTCAAGACCGGCGTAAAGAGATTCCAACACGCGACGCGCCTGATCAACCTTGGACGCTGCGCCCTTGAGCAACACATGATTGCCGCGCGGCGTGGCCGTGACGGCAAGACGTTGTTCAACGAGGGCGAGGTTTTGGTCGAAATCACCATAGAGCTGTGAAGCAAGGCGATTATCGTCAAAGGCGAGTTCGAGTTGTGATGCGAGGGCGTTATCTGCTGATGGTGACAAATGCCTGCTCAAACTTTCTCGGCTCCCAAAGGAGGCGCCGCGGGCTGCGTCGCCAACACATAACGACGCTAGGTGAATTTGCGTTCGCTGTCTTCAAGTATTTGGTGACAGTTTTATCTCAAAGCAAGGGCTGACATTTGGCGAGACTTGCGTTTGCGCGGCGCGCCTAAGCCCCTCTCAACCGGCCGATGGCCGACCTCTCCCCCCGGGGAGAGGTATGAGCCCCCCGCTAGCGGGGAGAGATTAGACGACTAGCTTTGGGCCAAACGCCCGACAAGCGAATTGGTCATGGTGCCAATGATCTCGACCTGATGGATATTGCCGATGAGATCTGGGCTGCCATCGAGGTGAACCGCTTGCAGGTAAGGCGAGCGACCGCCAATCTGACCGGCCTGACGACCAACGCGCTCGATAAGAACCGGCAGAGTTTTGCCGATCATGGAGGCGTGGAAGTCCGTGGTCTGCTGATTGACCAGCTCTTGCAGGCGATGGAGGCGCTCGGTTTTGACCTCTTCGGAGATTTGATCGCCCAGATTTGCGCCCGGCGTGCCGGGACGGGTCGAGTATTTGAACGAATAGGCCGAGGCGTAATTGGTCTGGCGGATGATATCGAGAGTGTCCTCGAAATCCTGATCGGTTTCGCCGGGGAAGCCGACGATAAAGTCGCCGGACATGGCCATGTCTGGACGCGCGGTTTTGATGCGCTCGATGAGCGCGAGATATTCAGCGCGCGTGTGCTTGCGGTTCATGGCCTTCAAAATGCGATCCGAACCGGACTGAACCGGCAGGTGCAAGTAAGGCATGAGAAGCGGCAGATCACGGTGCGCATTGATCAGCGCATCGTCCATGTCGCGGGGATGGCTGGTTGTGTAGCGCAGGCGCTCAAGGCCAGAAATTTCGGCGAGGAGATAAACCAGCGCGCCAAGGCCGACATCGCGCCCGGCGGCATCGGTGCCGTGGTAGGCGTTAACGTTCTGGCCCAGCAGGGTGATTTCCTTGACGCCGGCGTCGACCAGACGACGGGCTTCGTCGAGCACCTGGGAGACCGGACGGGACACTTCAGCGCCACGCGTATAGGGCACAACGCAGAAGGAGCAGAACTTATCGCAGCCTTCCTGCACAGTAAGGAAAGCGGTGAGGCCGCGCGCAACCATCACTTCTTTTTTGGCAGCAGGAAGATGAGCGAACTTATCTTCTTCGGGGAAGTCAGTGTCGATAACGGCGCGCTTGAGCGAGGGGTGCAGATGCTTGCGCGATTCGACCTGCGAGAGCATTTCAGGCAGGCGGTGGTAAGCCTGCGGACCAAAAACCAGATCGACCACGGGCGCGCGGCGGGCAATTTCTTCGCCCTCGGCCTGCGCCACGCAACCGGCAACACCGATCATCATATCGCTGCCAGCGGCGCGCTTTTCATCCTGCAATTCACGCAGGCGACCCAGTTCGGAGAAGACCTTTTCCGAGGCTTTTTCGCGGATGTGACAAGTGTTGAGCAGGACCAGATCGGCCTCAGCAAGCTCTTGCGTCGGCGTATAACCGTGCGGCGCCAAGGCGTCGGCCATGCGGTCGCTGTCATAGACATTCATCTGACAGCCATAAGTCTTGATGAACACCCGCTTGGGTGCGCTCGGGATCATAGTCTGGGTCATGGTGGCTCTTTAGCAGAGCCAAACAATTCATGCCATGCCTCTGCAACCGAACGCCGAGTTGCGGGTTATCTCGGTTAGAGAAGTACTGATTATTGCAAGCAGGCACAGTCTGCACTTCGCACTAATCGTTTGATTTCCGGCGTATATATACGGTGTTGGTTAGCCGATGGGTCGACGACAATAGCGTTAGGCGAGTAATCCGAAGCGTGGTTTTGGAACAAGGCTGGCGCGCAGGCGTTCGGATCGTCGTACACTAAGTTGATGCAGGGGCTATAATCGGATGGCAATCGCCGGGGTACACAAAGTGCCCAAGCTCGGTAAATTCCATCGCGGTCACTCGATCGCCACCTATCTCTATGCACTGGTGCTGGTGATCCTCATTCCCGCCTTTGCTGTCTCGGTCGTGCTGATCAATCGCGGCAACGACACCCAACAAGCCGTCGTCAACACACTGATCAATGCCACTGTGCAGGCCATGGGCTATTCGGTGGACCGTGAAGTTGCTGGCATGGCGACCACTTTGCGCGTTCTAGCCGCTACACAGGCCATGCAGGACGAAGACCTGATCAACTTCCACGCCCGCGCCACCCAAGCGCTGCAGGGAACGAGCACCTATCTGCTGGCCACGGATGACGAGTTCAACCAGATTTTGAACACGCGCATGCCCTTTGGCACCAAGCTGCCGAAAACCGCCGACCCGGTGACGGCGGCCTTGGCGCTCGAAACTGGGCGCCCCGCGATATCCAACCTCTTCATGGGCGCCGCCTCGCGGCGACATGTGTTCAGTGTGTGGCTCCCGGTCCAGACGACTGAAAGCGTTGCGCTTTTGGGACTGGCGCAAAATTCAGATGATCTTGCGCCAGCACTGCAATCACGCCAATTGCCCGAGGGCTGGCACGCGGCCCTCATTGATCTCAACAACGCGGTGATGGCGTCAACTTTGGACGCGGGACTTGAGGTCGCAGAGACGCTGCCACTGCGCCAAGACCAATCCAATTTGCCCGACGAGCGGTTTTCACGCGAGGTCTATGACGGCGAAGATGTGGTGAGTGTGCTCTGGCGCTCGCCTCTCACGGGCTGGCGTATCGTCGCTTGGGCGTCCGCTGCCAATGTGCAAAAGCCACTGGCCGACTCGCTGCAACAATTGGCCATTTGGGCGCTTGTCATTGCCGCGACCTCGACTGGGGTCGCCTTTTTGATCGCTGGCCGTATTCGTCATTCGGTCAAGGGGCTCAGCGTTGACGCGAGACGCCTTGGGCATGGCGAAACGGTCTATCCGCGCTCTTATCCGGTTGCCGAAATTGCCGAGGTGTCAAAAACGCTGGCCGTCGCCTCTGAGCAACGGCAAACCGCCGAGCGCGACATTCGTTTCCTGATGCGGGAGTTGGCACATCGCTCAAAGAACCAAATGGCCGTTATCGCCGCTATGGCCAAGCAAACGGCGCGGGGTTCTACCGATCTGCCCACCTATGTGCAGACCCTTGAGAAACGCATTTTGGGTCTGGCGCGCTCGACCGACCTGCTCTTGGCCAATGGTCGGGCTGGGGTGATGTTAAGTGAACTGGTCGACCAGCAATTGGGGCCTTTCCTGCCACCCGATGCAGACCGGGTGACCATTGACGGACCTGAGGTGCGCATCAACCCGCAAGGAGCACAGATTTTGGGCATGGCGCTGCATGAGCTGTCGACCAATGCCACGCGCTATGGCGCGTTTTATGAGCCAAGTGGGCGACTAAAGCTCAGCTGGGATATTAAAGACTCCATGCTGTTTATCCGCTGGCGTGAGTATCTGCGCTCGGAACTGGTGATGACCGACCGATCTGGCTTTGGCACGATTGTGTTGCGCACCATGGTGGGTGGAGCCCTAGGGGCAAAAGTGGAAAGAATCGCGCATCCCGATGGGGTTGAGTGGCAATTTCACGTCCCCCTCACCGCACTCGACCCGTCCTTTGCGGCGGCGCGACCCGAGGAGCAGCTGGCAGCCCAATAAATTCTGGTGTTTTGGGCCTATTTGCCCTATAGGTCCGCCCAGCTGGCGGCTTGTTGCATGACAAGACGGCCTGCCTTCATGGCCCTACCTGGACGACATCCTGGTTGGGGCGTCCACTTTCCTAACTGAAAAGGAACAGCTGATGTCGATTACTGCAGAACGCAAGGCAGAACTCATCAAGGAATACGCAACCACTGCAAACGACACCGGTTCGCCGGAAGTGCAGGTTGCGATTCTGTCTGAACGCATTGCGAACCTCACCGAACACTTCAAGGGCCACAAGAAGGACAACCACTCCCGTCGTGGTCTTCTCAAGCTCGTTTCGACCCGTCGTAGCCTGCTCGACTACCTCAAGAAGGTTGACGGCGCGCGCTACCAGTCGCTGATCGAAAAGCTCGGCCTGCGTCGCTAAAAAACTTCCGGCGCGTGAGGCAACTCTCGCGCCGGTTGCCCTTTTCCGGGGCAGTTTAGAGCAAACTCCCGCAATATGGCGGAAAGTGCTTTTAGGCCGGCGATGCCGGAGCATGGCAGGATTACCAGCCACTTCCGCTGAGGAGTTGCTCGTTGTCTTGTCCATGTTCTGACCCGCCAACAGAACCAGTGCCTGATTTTGAGCTGACATGCACATGGGGTGCATCATCAGTGCGGGCACATCGGTAGAGTTCGCTCGTGAAGGCCTCACGCGCGTTCCCGCTCTGCCGCAAAACAGAAAGACAAGTCATGTCGATCAATTTTGACCACCACAAGGTCGAGCTGAACTGGGGCGGCCAGCCGCTTACGCTCGAGACCGGTAAGATGGCTCGCCAGGCTGACGGTGCAGTCATTGCCTCGCTGGGCGAAACCGTTGTTCTCGCGACCGTGGTAAGCGCTAAGACCGCAAAGCCCGGCCAGGACTTCTTCCCTCTGACCGTCAACTACCAGGAAAAGTACTTCGCCGCGGGCAAAATCCCAGGCGGTTACTTCAAGCGTGAAGGCCGTCCGAGCGAGAACGAAACTTTGGTTTCGCGCCTCATCGACCGTCCGATCCGCCCACTGTTCCCAGATGGCTACAAGTTCGAAACTCAGGTCGTCATCACCGTTCTCCAGCACGACATGGAAAACAACCCAGACGTGCTCGCCATGGTCGCAGCTTCTGCTGCTCTGACCATCTCCGGCGTTCCGTTCATGGGCCCAATCGGCGCTGCGCGCGTTGGTTATGTCGATGGCGAATACGTTCTGAACCTGCCAGTTGATCGTCGTGCTGACAGCAAGCTTGACCTCGTCATGGCTGGCACGCAGGACGCCGTTCTGATGGTTGAATCGGAAGCTCAGGAGCTTTCGGAAGAAATCATGCTCGGCGCAGTGATGTTCGGTCACAAGGCATCGGCTCAGGTGATCGAAGCGATCATCAAGCTGGCTGAACTTGCTGCCAAGGAACCACGCGAATTCACTCCGCCAGACTTCTCGGCTCTCGAAGCTGAAGTCCTGACGATTGCTGAAGCTGACCTGCGCGCTGCTTACCAGATCACTGAAAAGGCTGCACGCTACGCTGCGGTTGCCGCTGCCAACACCAAGGTCAAGGAAGCTTTTGCTGCCAAGATCGAAGCTGGCGAAGTGTCCAAGGAAGCGCTCGGCGAAGTCGTTCACAACCTGCAGGCCAAGATCGTTCGCTGGAACATTCTGGACACCGGCAGCCGTATCGACGGCCGTGACACCAAGACCGTTCGCTCGATCGTTTCTGAAGTTGGTATCCTGCCACGCACCCACGGTTCGGCTGTGTTCACCCGCGGTGAAACTCAGGCGCTGGTTGTTGCGACCCTCGGTACTGCCGATGACGAACAGTTCATCGACAGCCTCGAAGGCACCCGCAAGGAAAACTTCCTCCTGCACTACAACTTCCCTCCATATTCGGTAGGTGAAGCTGGTCGTATGGGTTCCCCAGGCCGTCGCGAAATCGGTCACGGCAAGCTGGCTTGGCGCGCGATCAACCCGATCCGCCCATCGCTGGAAGAATTCCCATACACCATCCGTATCGTGTCCGAGATCACCGAATCGAACGGCTCGTCCTCGATGGCAACCGTTTGCGGCACCTCGCTCGCACTGATGGACGCTGGCGTTCCAATGAAGCGTCCAGTGGCCGGTATCGCCATGGGGCTGATCCTGGAAGGCGACAAGTACGCCGTTCTTTCGGACATTCTGGGTGACGAAGATCACCTCGGCGACATGGACTTCAAGGTCGCAGGGACCGAAGAAGGCATCACCTCGCTGCAGATGGACATCAAGATCGCCGGTATCACCGAAGAGATCATGAAGACCGCTCTGGCGCAGGCTAAGGACGGCCGCGTCCACATTCTGGGCGAAATGGGCAAGGCCCTGAGCCAGAGCCGTGGTGAAGTCGGTGAATTTGCTCCGCGCATTGAAACCCTCAAGATCCCAACCGACAAGATCCGTGAAGTGATCGGCACCGGTGGCAAGGTTATCCGCGAAATCGTGGAAAAGACCGGCGCGAAGATCAACATCGAAGACGACGGCACCGTAAAGGTTTCGTCTTCGGAAGGTTCGCAGATCGACGCTGCGATCAAGTGGATCCGCTCGATCACCGACGAGCCAGAAGTGAACGCAATCTACCAGGGTACTGTCGTTAAGACCGCTGACTTTGGTGCATTCGTGAACTTCTTCGGCGCCAAGGATGGCCTCGTGCACATCTCCCAGCTGGCCGACCAGCGCGTTGCCAAGACCACCGATGTGGTCAAGGAAGGCGACAAGGTTTGGGTCAAGCTTCTGGGCTTTGACGAACGCGGTAAGGTTCGCCTCTCCATGAAGGTTGTCGATCAGGCAACAGGTCAGGAAATCGTGGCCGCTGCCAAGGATGATTCGGCTGAATAATTTCAGCTAAATTTTCCATCACCAATTTGAAGAAGGCCGGCTCTGCTGGCCTTTTTCTTTTAGCCTCAGTACGCATGTGCTTTTTGAGCAACATTTGCAGGATTGGGATTTTTGCGACACGGAACCGCCGCATTGGTGCCATGTTAAGGTAAGCAAAGGTATGGGTAGTGTCGAAGGCGGGATCCCTCGCCACATTCTCAACACCCCCCGTTTTGATTGAGGTTCCGAGTTGCTTTCTCGCCGTCTGTTCCTGATCGGGATTTCCGCCACTGCGCTGACAGCGTGTACAACAACACGTCAGCCTAAGGTGGTTGAGCCCACTTTCGACCCCTATTATGTCCGCATGTACGGCCCTCTCTATGACGAGCCACATCCGGTGGAAGCCATGGACCTGCGTCGCGTCGACCCCAAGTGGTGGCGCCAGGAAGTGGAGTATTTCACCTCCGAGCGTCCGGGCACGATCGTTATCGACACGCCAGCGCATTACCTCTACCTCGTCATGGAAAACAACCGCGCCCTGCGTTACGGCATCGGCGTCGGCAAGGACGAAGCCTTGGTGTTCCGCGGCAATGCCACGATCGGCCGCAAGGCTGCTTGGCCCCGTTGGACACCCACTCAATCCATGATCCGTCGTGAACCTGATCGTTATGGTCCATACGCCGGTGGCATGCCTCCGGGCCCGACCAATCCGCTTGGACCGCGTGCGCTTTATCTCTATCGCAATGGGGCGGACACGCTGTTCCGTATTCACGGGACGACCGAGCCCTATACCATTGGTACCAATGTCTCTTCGGGCTGTATCCGCCTGATGAACCAAGACATTATCGACTTGTATTCGCGCGTGCCGGTCGGTGCGCGTGTGACGGTTGTCAACTAACCGTCCTATGTAGATTTGCTGGTGGCGCCCTTACCGTAGTCACTGTCGCCGGCAAAAATAGGGCCCGCTTCGCCTCCCGAAGCGGGCTTTTTTTTATGCGTTAGGCGTGATGTTCGGCGCCCAGCATGGCCAAGAACTGCGCAACGGCTTCTGGCGGCAAGCCGGCCGCCGCAAAGACTTCAGCGGCAAAGCTCACGGGTGCCGTTCCAGCTGCGGTGATGACACCATCAGCAGCGATAGCCTTGGTCTGGGCGATATAGTGCTGCGCACCGGCATAGGCCGGCACCAGAGCCGCGAGATAGCCGTCGCCATTGGAGGTGTGTGGGATAGCGTTCAGCAAGCCTGCACGGGCCGCAGGGAGCGTACCGCCACAAATGGCGGCAATGGTGGCGCCCGCCGCTTTGCTGGCCAGCAGAACTGGGGAGATGTCAGGCGCATCAGGCGCATCCCAAATTGTCCCGCCGCAGACGACCAAAACGCCCTCGGAGCAAACGTCGAGCTTGCCGGTATCGGCGACAAGCATTCCGCCCGCCGAGGTCAGATTGCCACCATTTGGCGATACAAAGCGGATGTCTGCCGCGAAAAAGAGACGCCCTGCCCCACTGATGAGCGCAATCTCCCAATCCGAAAAACCTTCGGTGAGGATGATGGTGATGGGGTGCATTGATTTCTCCTGATTATTCAGTAGCTTGATGCCAGAACAGTGACAGGGAATGTCAGTAGTAAACCCTTTTCTCCACCCATAAAAAAAGGGCGTGACCGAAGCCACGCCCTTTTCTCAATTTGTTTTCAACGCGCTTAGAGCGAACGCTGGACGGTTTCGACGCGGAAGCATTCGATAACGTCGTTGGCACGAATGTCTTCGTAGTTTTCGAAGGCCATACCGCATTCCTGACCGACTTGCACTTCCTTGACTTCGTCCTTGAAGCGCTTGAGGGTCTTGAGCTTGCCTTCGTGGATAACCACGTTGTCGCGCAGCAGACGGACGCCAGCACCACGTTCGATGAAGCCTTCGGTGACCTGACAGCCAGCAACCTTGCCGACCTTGGTGATCTGGAACACTTCCTTGATCGAAGCGTAGCCGATGAAGGTTTCGCGACGTTCTGGAGCCAGGAGGCCGCTCATCGCACCCTTCACATCCTCGATGAGGTTGTAAATGATGTTGTAGTAGCGGATTTCGATCGCGTCGCGGTTGGCGAGTTCGTTCGCCTGCTTATTGGCACGGACGTTAAAGCCCATGACAATCGCGTTCGAAGCCTGAGCCAGGGTCACGTCGGACTCGGTGATACCACCAACGCCCGAGTAGATGATCTGAGCCGAAACTTCGTCGGTCGAGAGCTTGTTGAGCGAAGCAACGATCGCTTCGACCGAACCCTGCACGTCGCCCTTGATGATCAGCGGGAACTTGGAGATGCCGTTCGCCTTGAGCTGATTCATCATCTGCTCGAGGCTGGTTGCACCACCACCGGCTGTCTTTTCGCGGATTGCGCGCTGACGGTATTCGGTGACTTCACGAGCACGCGCATCGGTTTCAACAACCGAGAAGCGATCGCCAGCGGACGGAACGCCATTGAAGCCGAGGACTTCAACTGGAACCGAAGGACCGGCTTCCTTAACCTGCTCACCCTTGTCGTTAATCAGGGCGCGAACACGGGCGAACTCGGTGCCAGCAACAACAATGTCGCCAACCTTGAGCGTGCCACGCTGCACGAGAACCGTAGCCACTGGACCGCGACCGCGATCGAGCTTGGCTTCGATAACCTGGCCTTCAGCACGGCCATCACGAGCAACCTTGAGCTCGAGAACTTCAGCCTGCAGGAGGATGGTTTCGAGGAGCTTGTCGAGGCCCAGACCAGTCTTGGCCGAGAGTTCTACGTCGAGGACGTCGCCGCCCATGGTTTCGACGAAGACTTCGTGCTGCAAGAGTTCGGTGCGAACCTTCTGCGGATCAGCCGAAGGCTTATCCATCTTGGTGATCGCAACGATGATCGGAACACCAGCCGCCTTGGCGTGCTTGATGGATTCGATGGTCTGCGGCATGACGGAGTCGTCTGCTGCAACCACGAGGATGGCGATGTCGGTTGCCTGAGCACCACGAGCACGCATAGCGGTGAACGCTTCGTGGCCTGGGGTGTCGAGGAAGGTGATTTTCGCACCGTTCCGTTCAACCTGATACGCACCGATGTGCTGGGTGATGCCACCGGCTTCACCAGACACAACATTGGCATTGCGGATCGCATCGAGAAGTGAAGTCTTACCGTGGTCGACGTGACCCATGATGGTCACAACCGGCGCACGATCGGTCAGATCTTCTGCCTTGTCGTCCGAAGCGATGTCGAACAGGCCTTCTTCAACGTCGGCGTCCGAAACGCGCTTAACGGTGTGGCCGAGTTCAGTTGCGATCAGTTCTGCAGTGTCGGCGTCGATCACGTCGGTGATCTTGACCATCTGACCCTGCTGCATGAGCATCTTGATCACGGTGACCGAACGTTCGGCCATACGGTTTGCAAGTTCTGCAACCGTGATGACTTCTGGAATAACCACTTCACGCTGAAGCTTTGGCGCATCCTGCTGGTTGCGGCCCATCTTCTTGTCGCGACGACGCTTCATAGCGGCCAAAGACGGGCCACGATCACGATCGCTTTCGGTGGTTGCAGTCGAAACAGTCAGACGGCCACGCGAGGCGCCATTGTCCGCCTTACGGGTTGGACGTTCTGGCTGAGCGCGCGAGGCGCGACGTGCGTTCTCGAGTTCTGCTTCAGTGGTCGGACGAGCCTGAGGCGCACCAGCGCGGGTACGACGACCATCAGCTTCGCTTGGCGGCGCTGGTGGGACGTTACCGATTGGGGCCATGCCTGGGGACGGACGCGCGCTCGTTGGACGAGCACCGGTGCCGGCAGGACGGGTGTTCGCACCTGTTGGGCGGGTGTTCGTACCAGCTGGACGGGTGTTGCCACCGGCAGGACGGGTGCCTGTGCCTTCTGGACGGCGGTTGTCGCCGGTTGGACGAGCACCACCTTCTGGACGTTCGTTGCGTGTAGGACGCGCGGACTGACCCGGACGACCAGCAACGACGCGAACGTCGCGTGGGCCTGGATTGCGCTGGCTCGCTGGAACGAAGTCTTCGCGGGCTGGCTTTTCTTCGACGACCGGACGTTCTGCAGCAGCTACGGATGCAGCTTCTTCAGCGCGACGAGCTTCGTCAGCCTGACGGCGTTCTTCTTCCTGGCGTGCAGCTTCTTCGCGGATCTGACGACGACGGTTGTCATCTTCGATACGGCGCGCTTCTTCTGCTGCAAAACGCTCACTATCTTCAGCCTGACGCGCGCCAGCCAGAGCAAGCGCCTTACGGCGTGCTTCTGCTTCCGCAGCCGAAAGGCCTAGCGGTGCGCGGTTCTGCTGCTGGGGGCGGCCACCCTGTGGTCGGCCCGAACCCTGGGGACGGCCACCGCCGCTACCCGTGCCGGTCTGTCCGGCGGGCTTGGGAACCACGCGAGTGCGCTTTTCCACGACTACGGTCGAGCGCGTGGGCGCGCGCGACATCCCGCCGGGGCGATTGCCCAGCCCGGCGCCGCCCTTGAGGGTCAGAGTCTTTTTGGCGCCGGTGTCGTCGGAACGCTTGTCGTCGTTATCAGCCATACTTCCTATCGTCTTTCGTCCTGGTCCGCGGGCAAAAGCTCACCAATGGCAGATGCACTGCCGGTGTCTTCTTGCGTCGGTTGGGCGTTGTAAATGGCGAGACGTCTCGCCTTTGCAAGCGCCGATTGCGCAGCTGCCCCTGTCGTCAGGGCAGCATGTATCACATTTTCCAACCCAAGTGCCAAACCCATTTGATCACTTGAGAGCAATTCGAAGTGCGGCACATCTGGGCCAGAGATGCCCTCGTCGCGCCGCGCATAATTGAGAGCCCGCAAGGACCCTGTCATCTTGTTCCGCCCATCGGGCGCCGCGTCAGTCGCGGTGATGAGCGCCAAGGCCGTTCCATTGTCAAGAACGCCTTTGACTTTAGTCGCTCCGGTCACAAATTGACCGGCCTTTTTCGCCATGCCCAGTGCCGAAAGATAGCGCTGCTCAAGACGCAGTCTGGTGAGTTGTGCCAGATCATCCGGAACGGTTACAGGGGCCTTTAGGCTCCGTGCAAACGCCTTTTTCCGGACAGCTTCTGACACAGCTTCGTGATTGAGCGAGATCCAGACCCCGCGCCCTTCAGCGCGTGCCTCGACATCGGGGACTAGCACCTCATCGGGGCCAACCACGAAACGCACCAGCGCCTCGACCGGCAATTCCTCGCGGGTCAAGGCACAAGTTCTAGTTGTTTCTACGCGCCGGGCCACTGCCAGGTGCTCCCAAGAGGAGGGCGGTCGTTAGACCGCCTCCTCCACAGACTGATCGTCTTCGTCTGCAGGAATTTCGTCTGCACTGATCCAACCAGCACGGATACGAGCCTGCATAATCATGTCTTCGGCTTCTTCGCGAGAAACCGGGAAGTCCTTGAAAGTACCTTCGAAGCGCTTCGTTTCGCCATCCTTGCGTTCGGTCCAGCCGATAAGATCATCCGCTGCACAACCAGCGAAGTCTTCGACCGTCTTAATGTCTTCCTTGCCCAGAGCCACCAACATGGCAGCGTTCAGGCCAGCAATTTCGTATAGCTCGTCTTCGACGCCAAGTTCCTTACGCTCTTCATCGAACTTGCGATCGATTTCAGCGAGGAAGTCAGCAGCACGGGCCTGAATTTCACCAGCGGTTTCTTCATCGAAACCTTCAATGGTGGCGATTTCGCCCGGCTCGATATAGGCCAGTTCTTCAACCGAAGAGAAGCCTTCCGAAGCCAGAAGCTGGGCAACCATTTCGTCAACGTCCAGCGCCTGCATGAACAGGGTCGAGCGTTCAGTGAATTCCTTCTGGCGACGTTCGCTTTCTTCCTGCTCCGTCAGGATGTCGATATCCCAACCAATGAGCTGGCTGGCCAGACGCACGTTCTGACCACGGCGACCGATGGCGAGCGAGAGCTGCTCATCAGGAACCACAACTTCGATGCGCTCGGCCTGTTCATCGAGAACAACCTTGGCAACATCAGCAGGCTGAAGCGCGGAAACGACGAGATCGGCGATGCCGTCGGTCCACGGAATAATGTCGATCTTTTCGCCCTGCAGTTCGGCCACAACAGCCTGAACACGCGAGCCACGCATACCAACGCAAGCGCCGACCGGATCGATCGAGCTGTCGTTCGAGGTAACGGCGATCTTCGCGCGCGAACCTGGGTCACGAGCGATGGAGCGAATGGTGATCACGCCATCATAGATTTCCGGCACTTCTTGCATGAAGAGCTTGGCCATGAACTGCGGATGGGTGCGCGAGAGGAAAATCTGCGGACCACGCTGTTCACGACGCACGTCATAAACATAAGCGCGGACGCGATCGCCGTAGCGGAACATTTCGCGCGGGATCAGTTCGTCACGACGAATGATGGCTTCGCCACGACCGAGGTCGACGATCACATTGCCATATTCAACGCGCTTAACCGAACCGTTGACGATTTCGCCAATACGACCCTGGAATTCTTCGAACATACGATCGCGCTCAGCGTCGCGGACCTTCTGAACAATAACCTGCTTAGCCGACTGAGCGGCGATACGGCCAAATTCCATTGGCGGCAGCGGCTCGGTGAGGAAGTCACCGATGCGCGCTTCAGGCGACTTGGTTTTGGCAAACTTGAGGTCAACCTGGCGCGCTGGTTCTTCAACGAACTCAACGATCTCGAGCAGACGCCACATACGGGTTTCGCCCGAGCGTGGGTTGATCTCAACCTTGATTTCGGTTTCAGCGCCATAACGGCCCTTGGCCGCCTTTTCCATGGCGTCCTGCATGGCTTCGATGACGACCATACGGTCGATCGACTTTTCACGCGCTACAGCGTCGGCGATCTGCAACAGCTCAAGGCGATTCGCACTAACAGCCATTATTTGGACTCCTCAGACATATCGTCGTCATTATCGGCGTCGGCGTATTCAACCGTTTCGGTTTCGTCGTCGTCGATTGGATGCAGCTCTTGCTCAGCGCGAGCCATATCCATGAGCTTGTCGGTCATGACCAGCTTGGCTTCCCCAATGGTTGAGAAGGCAAGCTTGTGATTTGGATCAGTACCGCCCGGCGCATCTGGCAGAGTGATGGTCACGCCATCCGCATCCACCGCAGTGATGTCGCCACGGAAGCGCTTGCGGCCATTGACCATGTCCATCAGCTCGATCTTGGCTTCATGGCCAAGGAAGCGCTCATAATCGCGCTTACGAACGAGGGCCCGGTCGATGCCCGGCGAGGACACTTCCAGATGATATTCGCGTTCGATTGGATCTTCTACGTCGAGAACCGGAGACAGGTCCTTGGACAGATTTTCACAATCGGTAATGTTGAAGCGGCCATTGGCATCTTCAGCCATAATCTGAAGGGTGCAGCCGTTTTCCTGCGTGATTTTCACACGAACCAGCGAGTAGCCGAGGCCATTAGCCACCGGCTCAACGATGCGCGAGATGCGAGCTTCAAGCCCGGTCTCTTTAATGTAGCGCTTTTCGGTCAGATCGAAAGCCATTGGATCCCAAGATAACAAAAAGAGCGGGGGCCTTCCGGCACCCACTCTCAGAAGAGAGCAACGATGTTGGTCTCTATATAGACCCTCAACCCGCCAATGGCAAGCCAAGCGAGAGCCTTCTCATCACACGCGGGTATAGGTGAAATACCAAGAAATCATCCGACCTTCGCGACGCGCCTTCTGTTCATAGCGAGTCGGCTTCCAACCCGCATAAGGAATGTGCCAATCACCGGGCGCGCTGGTTTCAAAGCGGAACTCGGGGCAGCGCACCAGATGCGCCTGCGTCCAATCGGCATAATCTTCAATGTCTGAGGCAAAGAAGAAATTGCCCCCCGGACGAATGACGCGGGAGAGCTGCGCCAAGGTGGTCGGCGACACAAAGCGGCGCTTGTGGTGACGGCTCTTCGGCCACGGATCGGGATAGAGCAGATAAATCGCATCGACGGAGGCGTCGGGCAGGCTCATCAAAAACTTGAGCGCGTCATCGGTGAAGAGGCGTATGTTTTGCAGCTCAGCAGCAGCAATGGCCTGAACCATCTTACCGATACCGCCGGTAAAAACTTCGCAGCCAATAAAGCCGGTTTCTGGCTCTTCGGCGGCCTTGCGCGCCAGATGTTCGCCACCACCATAGCCGATCTCGACCACAATGCGCTTGGCATCGGGATAGATCGAGCGCGGATCAAATTGCTCTTGGAGTTTGATCTCAACCTGCGGCAGCAGATCATCGACCAGCTCAAGCTGCCCACCATGCAATTTCTTGCCAGAACGGCGACCAAAGAAAGCGCGCGGCTCGCCGGTGCGGGTTTTGGGTAGCTCGTGTTCGGTCATGGTCATCTAGAATAAATGAAGGGCCCCTTCGCTTGGTGCAAAAGAGGCACTTGGTCAAGGTTGTGCGCGTAAAGATCAGGCGACTGCGGCCTTGAGAGCCTTCACCAGATCGGTTTTTTCCCAAGAGAAAGAGCCATCGCGGCCGGCCTTACGACCAAAATGGCCGTAAGCAGAGGTGCGCGCATAGATGGGCTTATTGAGATCGAGATGGGTGCGAATGCCCCGCGGGGTCAGATCCATCACCTCAGCCAGAGCGGCTTCGAGCTTGGATTCATCGACTTTTCCGGTGCCATGCAGATCGACATAGATCGAGAGCGGCTTGGCAACGCCAATGGCGTAAGAGAGCTGAATAGTTGCGCGGTCGGCAAGTCCGGCTGCAACCACGTTCTTGGCGAGATAGCGCGCAGCATAAGCGGCCGAGCGATCGACCTTGGTCGGATCCTTGCCAGAAAACGCGCCACCGCCGTGAGGCGCTGCACCACCATAAGTGTCGACAATGATCTTGCGACCGGTCAGGCCCGCGTCGCCATCTGGACCGCCAACGACGAACTTGCCCGTTGGGTTGACGTGCCAAACCGTGTCCGCCGAAATCCAGCCTTCGGGCAGGGCTTCGCGAATATATGGCTCGACGATCTTACGGACGTCAGCGGAGGAGAGCGTTTCATCCAGATGCTGGGTCGAAAGGACGATCTGCGTCACACCAACAGGCTGGCCGTTCTCGTAACGGACAGTCACCTGGCTCTTGGCATCTGGCCCCAGAACCGCAGCAGGACCGGTGCCGGACTTGCGCGCTTCGGTTAGGGTCTCAAGAATCTTGTGGGCGTAATAGATCGGCGCCGGTAGCAATTCAGGGGTTTCGCGCGCGGCATAGCCGAACATGATGCCCTGATCGCCAGCGCCAACATCCTTATTGCCGCTTTCGTCCACGCCCTGCGCAATGTCAGCGGACTGACCATGCAGCAGCACATCGATACGGCAGGTCTTCCAATGGAAGCCGTCCTGCTCATAGCCAATGGCGCGGATCGCCTTGCGGGCAGCAGATTTGAACTTGGACGGGTTCACCATCGGCGCACCGGCAGCATCGTGAACGATATTGCCCTGCTTGTCCTTCTTCAAAAGCGAATCGGGAACGCGCACTTCGCCAGCAATGACGACGCGATTGGTGGTCGCGAGCGTTTCACACGCGATGCGCACCTGCGCCGGATCCATGCCGGTCTTTTTAGCTTCCTTGAACACCAGATCCACAATCTCGTCCGAGATGCGGTCACAGACCTTATCGGGGTGACCTTCAGAAACGGATTCGGAGGTGAAGAGGTAAGACGAGCGTGCCACGCTAAAGTCCCCTAAAGTTCCAGACGCCCGAGGGCGCACACATATTGAGCGTTTTGTGACACTGGCGAAGGGGCGGGTCAAGGAGGATATAAAGAAATCTTGATATGGTTATATCCCAATGCAGCGCATTTCATCTCGCAATTGTCCGCTTCGCCTTTCCATCGACACAGGTCTGTGCCAAGACAGGTGAAATTGAATTGCTGGACATCATTCATGGCCATCCGAGTACACCGCGGCGACCTGCCAAATCTGAACAACTACGGCCGCGAAGTTGCGATCGACACTGAAACAATGGGGCTCAACCCCAGTCGCGACCGCCTTTGCGTGGTGCAGCTTTCGCCGGGCGATGGCAGCGCTGACGTGGTGCAAATCCCGCAAGACGCAACCGAGGCACCGAACCTCGTCAAGCTGCTTGGCGACGCCAATGTGACCAAGATTTTCCACTATGCGCGCTTTGACGTCGCAGTGCTGAAAAACCGGTTTGGCGTGGTCACAGGTCCGATTTACTGTACCAAGATCGCCTCTAAGCTCGTGCGCACCTATACTGACCGCCACGGTCTGAAGGATCTTTCGCGTGAATTGCTCGGTGTCGACATGAGCAAGCAGCAGCAAAGCTCGGACTGGGGCAATACCAAGCTGACCGACGCGCAGCTTGAATATGCAGCTTCTGACGTTCTGCACCTGCACGACCTCAAGCGCCACCTAGACCGAATGCTAGCCCGTGAAGGCCGCACCGAATTGGCGCAGCAATGCTTTGACTTCCTCAAGACCCGCTGCGAGCTCGATCTCCTGGGTTGGGAAGAAACCGACATTTTTGCTCATAGCTAAGAGTACCCCGCTCGATGAGCGATACGACGGCGAGTTCGAGAGCATTTAGAAGGCTGGCGCGGCGCAATCGCTTCGTCGGCCTCTTGCGTGTTTTCGTGCCGATTTTGGGCGTGGTGGTCTTTGCAGCCCTCTGTCTGCAACTCTACATTTCCAGCATCAGCGGGCGGTTTGAGGTCGGCAATATTACTGTCACCCCAGAGGCCGTGGTTGTCGAAGCGCCGGAATATGTGGGCGTCCTGCCGGACGGCTCGCGCTATAGAGTCTCCTCTGAAGGCGCGCGGTCGAGCAATGACCGGCGCGACTTTGTCGACCTCGAAAATGCCCGCCTCGTGATGGACCGCGCCGACGGCGTGCAGTTTATTGCCCAAACCAATGACGCCGAACTCGATACCTTGCGCGAAGTCACTATCGCACGCGGATTAACCGAGGTTTCGGACTCCACCGGTACAGTCGGGACAATCATGAATTCGACCTTTGACTGGCGCACCCAAATCCTGACCAGTGAAGGCCGTGTGGAAATTGATTACGCCGACGGTTCCTCTGTACGAGCCGAAGGTCTTGTTTATGATGCCGAAGCGGCACAGTGGACGTTCTCCCGCTCTGTCGTAACCATCCCCTCCACCCCGGGCGAGGGGCAGTCTGAGACTGAAGAAGGCGAAACACCATGAAACGCTGGTTAGCGATCCCCGCTGTGCTGATACCGCTTTTAGCAGCTAGCCCCGCGCAGGCCCAAAACCCTGTCGAGATCTCCTCGGATGAGTTCGTGATGAACGAAACCGACCGGGAAGCAGTGTTCACCGGCAATGTTGTGGTCAAGCATCCCGTTGTAACCGTCTGGGCGCCCAAGGTTGTGGCGACCTATGGCGATGGCGGCACCAGCGACATCAAAACCTTTGAGGCCACCGGGGGCAATGTGCGCCTGCTGACCAAGGACCAGGATTCAACCGGCGACCGCGCCGTGTTCACCCCGGCCGACCAGCTGATGCGCCTCACCGGCAATGTGAAGGTGAAGAACGCATCCGGCACTGTCGATGCGACCGAATTGGTGGTGAACCTTGAAACCAATGTCTCGACCTTCACCAGTTCTGGCGGCGGCCGCGTGACGGGGGTTTTCACCTCTCAATGAGTGCAGAAACCTCAGCACGTGTCGACCAGACCGGTTGGCTGGTCGCCAATAATTTGGCCAAGAGCTTTGGCAAGCGCGTCGTCGTGCGCGATGTGTCGCTCGCTGTGAGGCGCGGCGAAGCCGTTGGCCTACTTGGCCCGAATGGCGCTGGCAAAACCACCGTTTTCACTATGATCATGGGCCTGGTGAAGCCGGACGCAGGCACCATTGTTATTGATGGTCAAAACATCACCCGCCTGCCGCTTTTTCAGCGCGGGCAGCTGGGGATCGGCTACCTCCCTCAGGAGCCAAGCATTTTTCGCGGGCTGACCGTCACCGGCAATATCATGGCCGTGCTTGAAAACACGGTCAGTGGCAAGGCTGAGCGCAAGCGTCGCCTGGAAGCGCTGCTGAGCGAATTTTCTATTGAACATCTCGCGAAATCTAATGCCCTCGCCCTTTCGGGCGGCGAGCGTCGGCGCGTCGAGATCGCGCGTGCCCTTGCGGCTGACCCTGCCTTTATGCTGCTCGACGAGCCGTTTGCGGGCGTTGACCCCATTGCCGTGGCTGAAGTGAAGGGCCTCGTGCGCCAGCTCACCCAACGTGGCATTGGCGTGCTGATCACCGACCACGCTGTGCGTGAGACCCTTGGCCTCGTCGATCGCGCCTATCTTATCCATGGCGGCAAGGTGATGATCCAAGGCAAGCCAGAGATGATTTCGGCCGATCCAGAAGCACGACGGGTCTATCTGGGCGAAGGTTTCTCCATCTAGCGCGTTCTGGTTAAACTGAATTTCGTCGCCTGAAATATCTGGCACGAAACTTGCCGGACGCCTTATTTTGTTGCATGGTCCCGGCGGGAAGCGGCCTTATCGGCCGGACATTGCAACACGAGACCTCACACGCATGGCGCTTTCGCCACGGCTGGAATTTCGCCAGTCCCAATCGCTAACGCTGACGCCGCAGCTGATGCAGTCCATCAGACTGCTGCAGCTTAGCCATCTTGAGCTCAACGCTTTCGTTGAGACCGAGCTGCTGCGCAATCCGCTGCTGGAGCGTGAAGAGGGGCCGAGCGAAGACAGTGCCGATAGCGAGCCGGTGGAAACGCCGGTTGAGATGAGCGCCTATGAAGACACTGTCGCGCAGGGCGAACGTATTCAAGACGCTGACCAAATCGCCGAGGGCTATGACACTGCGATCGAAAACGTCTTCCCCGATGCTATTCCGCAAGACATTGGCCAGACCTCTGGGCCGGACCGTGGCGGCTCGTTTGATGGCGGCGAAACATCGGACCTCGACCAATATGTCGCCGCTAAGCCGCGCCTGTCCGATCATTTGGAAGCGCAAGCCAATATGGTGCTGCGCACGACAGCCGATCGGCTGATCGCCCAACATCTCATCGATGGGCTGAACGAGGCTGGCTATCTCAGCGTCGAACTCGACAGCATCGCCGAGCTGCTCGGAGCCGACATCGAAGATGTTGAGGCAGTATTGCAGGTGCTGCAGACCTGCGAGCCCATGGGACTGTTCGCGCGTTCGGTGGCCGAGTGTCTGACACTCCAGCTCATCGAGCGGGATAGATTTGACCCGGTGATGCAAAAGCTGATCGAGAACCTGGATTTGCTGGCCGACCATAATATGTCGGCGCTGCTCAAAACCATCGGCTGCGACAAGGAAGATCTGATCGATATGTTGGCCGAGCTCAAGCAGCTCGACCCCAAGCCCGGCCTAGCGTTTGATATCGCGCCAGTGGAGTCTATCGTTCCGGACGTGTTCGTTCGGCCAGGGCCTGATGGCGGGTGGCAGATTGAGCTCAATTCCGAAATCTTGCCGCGCGTACTCGTCAACCGCGTTTATTACGCAACGGTGACCAAGAAGACCCGCGATACGGCCGAGAAGACTTTTCTGATCGACTGCCTGCAAACCGCAAACTGGCTGACCAAGAGCCTAGATCAGCGGGCGCAAACCATTACCAAGGTGGCGACAGAAATCGTTCGTCAGCAAGATGGATTTCTGACCCACGGGGTCTCGCACCTCAAGCCGATGACGCTGAAAATGGTGGCCGAAGCCATTGAAATGCACGAGTCGACCGTGTCGCGCGTGACGGCCCAAAAATATATGGCCACCCCCCGCGGCCTTTATGAGATGAAGTATTTCTTCACCACCGCCATTGCCTCATCGGAGGGCGGGGCCGACCATTCGGCGGAAGCCGTGCGCCATCGGATCAAAAATTTGATCGACGCCGAAGACGCCAAGGCCATTCTCTCTGACGACACCATCGCCGAGATTTTGCGCAAAGAGCAGGGTATCGAATTGGCCAGACGCACTGTGGCCAAATACCGCGAAGGCATGAATATCCCTTCCTCGGTCATTCGCCGTCGTCAAAAGAAGAACCTCGCCGACTAAACTGGTCCCGCGCGCCTGCGCGTCTGACGGCCAAAATCTGTCGAGATTTCAGTCTGATTTGGCGGCTTTCGGCTTGGCTCGACCCGTGGTGGTTAGGGGCTGATGCCGCCGCCGACTAGACCGGGTGAAGTGACTGACAGGGCGCAATTTCTGCGCGTCGCGCTGACACAGAAAAAACCTTGAGCGCTAAGCAAAGTTTTTCGGAACTAAGGGCAAAACGCCCCGTTATTTCAGCGCGAAGCGTAGTCTGACAAAGGAGTGCTGTCACCTCGCTAAACTCCTAAGGAAGCCTAGTTCGTCATGGACTTGGGTTAAGAGCGGGGCTAGCATCCTCTTGTCAGTGCGGTTTCGCGTGCTGACAGACGCAGATCCCGTAAAGCCGGGAAGCGGCTTACGGAACATCTCGTCTGGCCATACGACCGAAAGGAAGAAAGCCATGACCCTACGTGTTTCGGGAAAGAATATGGACGTTGGTGATGCCCTGCGTGGCAAAGCCCAAGATCACGTCGCTCACGTGGTGCGAAAGTACTTCGACGGCGGCTATGACGGCCATCTTACCCTGACGCCCGATGGCATTGGTTTCCATGCCGACTGCGTGGTTCACCTTGATACAGGGGCTACGCTGCAGGTGAGCGGGAAGGCGCAAGACCCGACCGCGACCTATGAAATCGTCGCAAACAATATCGAAAAAAGACTCCGCCGTTATAACCGCAAGCTGCGCTCGCACCGTCGTGCGGAAGCAAATGCCGAGGACGACTTCGTCGCGCAATACACAGTTTTTGGAGGGACAGAGGGTGTTGACGAGCTCGAAGAGGACTATGCTCCGCCGGTGATTGCCGAGACCACGAAAAACCTCAGACAGATGAGCGTAGACGAGGCCGTTATGGAGCTCGACTTTACCGGTCAACAAGTCGTTATGTTCCGCCACGCTGGACATGGCGGTCTGAATGTGGTCTACCGCCGCGCGGACGGCAATATCGGCTGGATTGACCCAGCCCTGAGCGCCAGTTAATGGGCGCCCGCCGACTGTTTTCGCTGATGAGACCCTAAGGCAGACTTATGGAATTGGCCGATATTCTGGCAGAACATGCCGTGCTGACTTGCACGGGTGTGCGCGACAAACGCCATCTGTTTGAGCTCCTTTCCCAAAAGGGCGCCGAGCTTACCGGATTTCCTGCAGAGACCATTCTCGAAGTGCTGATGGCACGAGAAGAGTTGGGTTCGACAGGTTTGGGCAACGGAATTGCTATCCCGCATGGCAAGGTATCCGGACTCCAAGGCGTAACCGCTGTGTTCGCTCGCCTTGATGAGGCGATCGAGTTCGACGCTGTCGACGACCAGCCAGTGGACATTGTTGTGATGCTGCTCGCCCCTGTTGGCGCTGGCGCTGATCACCTCAAGGCCCTCTCACGCGTAGCGCGCATTCTGCGCACCGAAAGCGTGGTCGACCAACTCCGAGCCGAAAACGATGCAGATCGTCTGCACGTGCTGCTGACCGAGCAGTTGGAAGAAGACGCGGCGTAAACCGCTAGGCAAAGATTAAAAAACCCCCGCAGCACGCGCTCCGGGGGTTTTTCTTTGGGCTTTTCAACTCCGCCTAATGCAGAGTTGCGACGCCTATCCGCTGGTCCGACAGCCATTCTGCGACGGCCTCGGTGGTATCAGCCACCATGAGCGGGGTGCCATCAGCAGACATCACCAGGTGATATTCACCAGCGGCGTCGAAATGACCTTCCTCGATGAGCGTCGTCAGCAGCGAACCAGGCACGGCTTTAATATAGGCGACCGCATCACCCCCGAGCGCGGCAAACTGGGCGCGCGTGAGATGCTTAAGCGGGTTCAGTTCATCCGCATGAAGGTCGGAATTGCTTTTGTCCATCATCGGGTCGGCCCTTTCCTTTCCTTGGCTCTCTCCTGGCACGGGCCGGAGGCTCGGCCCTTGGGGAGGAGTGCTCATTTAGAGAGAGCGAATGTTGATAATTCGGGCGATCTTCTGAGCGCGAGGACGCTCAGCAGTGATAACGAGCATACCATGCCCTAAAGTTGCATCGAGGACTTGCATTCCGTCGGCAAGCAGAAAGCTCCGTTGGAATTGGCGGGCCGCAATGCCGCGATGCAGATAGTCACGACCGGGGTCGTCTTTCTGTTTTCCTCGTAGCTGCAGCTGATTGTCTTCAACCTGCACCTCGAGTTCATTTTGCGAGAACCCAGCGACGGCAACCGAGATCAAAAATCGTTCAGCGCCATCTTCGGTCTGAACGCGCTCGATATTATAGGGCGGATAGCCGTCAGCAGCACGCTGAAGGCGATCAATGCGCTCCTCAAAGTTATCAAACCCGAGGAGGAAAGGTGCGGAAAACACCGAAATACGCGACATTTAAGCGTCCTTGAACATCAAGCAACGTCCTGTCGCAGACCCGAACACATATGGCGTCTGCAACGCGCTCAAGATATGGGTATGGCCTAGCCGGGTTCAAGAGCTAAGGAGCATCCATGCCCCATACGGTCGCCATCATTACGCCTGCCTTTCACGCCCAAAGCACGCTGGCGACGACCGCGACAAGCGTACTGAACCAAACACACGGCGACTGGGAACACTGGATCATCGCCGACGACGGCTTCGATTATCGCTCCTACATGTATGAACAGGGCCTAAACGATCCGCGCCAGCGTTTTCTCACCAGCGGCGGCATTGGCCTTGGCGCTTCGGTGACGCGCAATGTGGCACTCGAAACGATTACCGCGCCCTATGCCGCAATTTTGGATGCGGACGATCGGCTAAAGCCCACAAAACTTGAGAAAGCTGTGTCAGCGCTCAAGGATTTTGCCATTGTCACCACCGCGCTTGATGTCATGGACATGAGTTTTGCCCACCTGCGCTTTGTCGGCGTTGGCGAGAACCGCGCGCTGACGCCGGGCGAACACAAATGGGTGAGCCTTTCGATGGACTCAATGGTGGTGTGGGACCGAGCCAAAGCTGATGGGCGGTTTGAGACCGGCATGAGCAATATGACCGACTTGGAGTTTTTGCTGCAGCTCTACCGGACGGCGCCACAAAGCTACCATTTGGGCGAGCCGCTGCATGATTATATCAAGCGCGAAGGCTCGATGAGCAATTCCACCAATGTGACTGAAGGGATGATCCGCTCCAAGCGCGAGATCCTGAGGAGATTGGAAAGTGGCTATTATGGGCTATCGCAAAGCGATGTGGACGGCGTCGCTGCCTTCCTAACCGTTTCGATAGCGGCCGAGGCCGAATTCGGCGATGCCCTCGCGGCACAGCCGGGCCTGCTCTTTGAAGATCACCTTGAGCCGCGCCTCAAGGCTTCTCAGCAAGCAGAATAGAGAGAATATCATTATGGATTTCGACCCAGTCGCTTTCGCTGATGGGGTAAAAATCCATGCCGCGCAGCAGGAGCGCGCCTTCGCTGGCAAAGAGCGCGAGGCGCGCTTTTCGACCTGACGGGGTCGAGAGGTCCAGCTTGTGCAGGAGTTGTTCGTAATACTCCAGCGCCCCTTTCCGATATTGCGGCGACCGCATGAAATTGGTCACGAGCGCAACCGAGCGCTCGTTCAGGCTCTGTCCGGCGTCGCGACTGGCGATGGTGTGGGCGCGAACGCGGTTTTCGCTTGTATCTTCCATCTCAGCCATGCGCGCGTTGGCGATCTCGTCCATTGCGGCAAAGACGCGCGTGAACATGGCGTCGATCAAACCATCCTTATTGGTGAACGCGTAAAGCACCCCGCCTTTGCTGACCCCAGCTTCGGCGGCAACCGCTTCGATTGTCAGCTGCCCAGCGCCATCGCGAAACACCACGCGCTCGGCGGCATCGAGCAAGGCACCACGATCAATTGTTTGTTTTCTACCCACTTTTCTCTCTTTTCAATCCGTCCGGACGGATATAAATAGCCAATCTTTGGCGGCGACGCTAGGCCGCAATGACTCAAAAAGAGGTGTACGATGCCGAAGACTCATAACAGATGGCTGGTGCTGATCGCAGTTCTGGTTGCCTTTGTGCCGATCGTCATCGACATGACCATCTTGCACATCGCTGTGCCGTCTTTGACCTTGGCACTGGGCGCGAGTGGCACCGAAATCCTCTGGATCATCGACATTTACCCCCTGATCATGGCCGGTCTTTTGGTGCCAATGGGTACTCTGGCCGACAGGGTGGGGCATAAGCGGATGTTGCTCACCGGGCTCGCCATATTTTTGGTCGCCTCGGTGATTGCCGCTTTCGCTCCCACCGCCAGCGTTTTGATCGGCGCGCGACTGGTGCTCGCGATCGGCGCCTCCATGGTGATGCCCAATATTCTGGCCATTATTCGCCAGACGTTTGACGATGCGAATGAACGCGCCATGGCTTTGGGCCTCTGGGGCACGATCGGCGGGGCAGGCGCGGCTTTCGGTCCGCTGGTGGGCGGTTTCCTGCTTGAGCACTTCTGGTGGGGCTCGGTGTTTTTGATCAATGTGCCGGTAATGGCCATTGTCTGGCCGCTCGCCTATTTCGTCGTCCCGAAGCGCAAGCCAGAAGGCACGGCCGAGTGGAAATTCGGACAGGCACTGGCCCTTATTCTTGGCCTGATTGCCACCGTTTACGCTCTCAAATCTGGCTTTAAGCCCGGCAGTTCAGTCATCACCAGCCTCTCCATTGCGGCCATCGGGCTGGCACTGATCGTCTGGTTTGTGCGCCAGCAATTGCGCTCGGCAACGCCCATGCTCGATATGAGCCTCCTGCAAACACCCGCTATTGTCGCGGGCGTGGTCATGGCACTGGTCGTGACCGGCGCGCTGGCTGGAGTGGAACTCACTATCGCGCAGGAATTGCAGTTTGTGGTTGGCCGTAGCCCGCTTCAAGCCGGTCTCTTCATGATGCCGCTCGTCGTCGCCTCGGCGATTGGCGGACCTGTGGCAGGCTATCTGGTCAAATACGTCGGGCTAAAGTGGCTCGCACCGGCGTCGTTGTTGATTGCGGCCCTGGCGCTGAGCGTCTTGGGTGTCAGCGATTTCCACCACCCCGGCGTAACGGTTTACCTGATGATGGCAATGCTTGGACTGGCCCTCAGCATCGGCCTTACAGCATCCTCGATCGCCATTATGTCGAATGCGCCGGCCGACAAAGCCGGAGCGGCGGGCTCACTAGAAGGCACGGGCTATGAGCTGGGCGCAGGCTTGGGCATTTCGCTCTTTGGCGTCTTGCTCACCAATATCTACGCCACAAACCTACGTGTGCCTGAGGGTCTTGCGGCACTCGTGCCTGCCAATGCCAAGGATTCGATTGGGGAGACCATGTTGGCTGCCCAAGGCCTAGGCGATCAGGCAGGGCTTTTGGAACAGGCGGCGCGTCTGGCTTTTTCCAGTGCTCACCAAACGGTTCTCCTCAGCGCTGCAACAATCGTGGCACTCTTGGCCATTGGCGTGGGCTTCGCCCTGCGGAACTACAGCGCGCCTGAGCAGAGCGGGCACTAGGCAGTCCAGCTTTGACATATCTCTTAGCGGCACGCGCGTGCCGCTAAGCTACTGCCATAACCACATTTATGGCAGTACCATGCAAGATTCATTAAGATATGAGCTCTACCTAGTCCGCTAACGTTGGGACTTCCCTAGGCTAGGTCTATGAATCTGCACCGCTTATCTCTGTCAGCGCGTATCTATCTCGCTTTTAGCATCCTGATCGTGCTGATGGGTGGCCTTCTTGCACTGTGCTTGGTTGGCAGCCAGACATTAACCGCGGCATTTGCAGACCGTAGCCTGGTGGCGCAGCAGACCGATGAAGTTCGCACGCGATCTGAACATCTGGCGGATGCGCGCCTTGCCTTTAGCCAATACCGCGTCCGACCATCGAGCGCGACTGAGGCGCCTTTGCGCGAAGCGCTGGCGCGCTTGCCCGAAGAAGACGTGGCCGTGTTCATTGAGAACGTTGAATCCATCATCGCTCTCGATACGAACCTCATCTCCCAAAGTGAGATGGTGCGCGCGCAAAACCTGACCCTGATGGATCAGGCCGAAGAGCTGGTCAAAGGCTTGTCGCAGCTCGATGGGCTGTCCGTTGCCGTAACGGCAAACGGCGCAGCGGTGCAGCGTGGTGTTCTAATGCTGCGCATTGAAACAGAAGATCTGTTGAGCGGGGAACCGGGCGCGCTGGACCACGCCATGACCGCGCACTCCGAAACCACCAAAGCGCTCAACATGCTGCGCTACAGCATTTATGGCTCGCCTTTGGATGACCTCGCCAAAACCATTCTGGGTGAACTCAACCTAGTCCTTTCAGAACTCACCACTATGGCGGAGATCCAACAAGCCAGTGCCGAGTTTGAGCGCTCTGTCGCTGCTGCCGACGCAGCGCTGTTGCAGTCGTATAATTCCACGCTTGAACAAAGCGCCGCCGAAGAGGCGCGGATCGAACAGCAGGTTGGTGAGCAGAGCGGTCAGATCACCCTTTTGGCCTCGCTTGCAGGTGGCCTCGCGTTGATCATCGGCGTGATCTTTAGCCTACTGACGGCGCGTTGGCTGGCGAAGGAAATCGGGGCCATCGCCGAGCGGATGGACCGCCTCTCGAGCGGCGAGTTTGACCTCACGATTGACAATACGGAGCGCACCGACGCGCTTGGCAGCATCGCCCGCGCGCTCGAAGTGTTCGGGAAGAACGGCCAGACCCTGCAGGCATCGCGCCAGCGCGAGCAGGAAGAGCAACGTGAGGCGCAGCTTGCTGCGCAGCGCTGGAGCACGCTCAAGGCGGACCTCGGCTATGTTGTCGATGCGGCGCTTGATGGGGATTTCTCGGCGCGTCTCAGCAATGGTTATGGCAGCGATGATCTCGACGCCTTGGCACGCAGCGTTAACGCGCTGATGGAAACGGTGGCGCAAGGCGTGCAGACGAACGCCAATGTGCTGGCCAATCTTGCTGCTGCGCGTTTGGATCACCGCGTTGAAGGCGAGTTCCGTGGCGTCTTCCAGAAGCTGCAGAACGACACCAATGCTTTGGCAGAGTCTCTGTCTGGCACGATGGAACAGCTCTCTGACGCTTCCCAGGCCCTCCGTCGCGCCACCCGCGAGATTTTGAGCGGGACCGACAATCTGGCTGAACGCACTCATCGTCAGGCTGGCGTTTTGGAAACCACCGTGCGCGCCGTTGAACACCTGGCAAGCCAGCTGGATGAAACCGCCGAACTGGCCCATAAGGCCGCCAATAGCGCCAAGGAATCGGCCGAATTGGCCTATAATGGCAATTCGGCAATGTCGCGCCTGCTGCAGGCAATGACCGACATCCGCAGCTCCTCTGATCAGATTTCCTCGATTACGGGCATGATCGAAGACATTGCCTTCCAGACCAATCTCTTGGCGCTCAACGCTTCGGTGGAAGCTGCGCGCGCTGGCGATGCGGGCAAGGGTTTTGCTGTGGTCGCCGTAGAAGTGCGCCGTCTGGCTCAATCGGCAGCCAATGCCTCGCAGGACATTAAGGCGCTGACCTCAAAATCCTCAACCGTTGTTGCGGGCGGCACCAAGATCGCGCAGGAAGCAGCAGAAGTGCTATCGGCCATCCACACCGTGGTCGGTCGCTCAAGCTCTGAAATGGAACAGATTGCGGCCTCGGCCCAGTCCCAATCGCAGTCTATTGTTTCGATCGCACAATCCATGCGCGAAATGGATAGCGACATGCACCAGAATGCTGCGCTGGTTGAAGAATCGCACGCCTCGATCGACCAAACGCGTGCGCAGGCCGAAGCGCTCGACGAAATCGTTACTCGCTTTACACAAGGCGAACACGATAGCCAGGAGGAGGCGGCTTAAGGCCTTGCGTTTCGTGCGCAGGACGCCTATTAAGCCCCATCTCCGGATCGCCCGGCCAAAAGGCATGCCGTGGCGGTTCTTGAATGCGATGGGCCAAAATCCATCCAAGTACCTTCAAAAGGACCCGCAAAATGCCAAAGATGAAGACCAAGTCCGGTGCAAAGAAGCGTTTCAGCTTCACCGCAACCGGTAAGGTGAAGGCCGGCGTTGCCGGCAAGCGCCACCGCCTTATCAGCCACAACGCAAAGTACATCCGCACCAACCGCGGCACCAAGATCCTGTCCAAGGGCGACGAGGGTCTGGTGAAGTGGTACATGCCGTACAACCGCTAAGCTGGAAGGACACTAAAGAATGGCACGCGTAAAAAGAGGCGTCACAGCCCACGCCCGTCACAAGAAGGTCTTGAAGGCCGCCGAAGGTTACTACGGCCGCCGCAAGTCTACTATCCGTATCGCCAAGCAGGCGGTCGAAAAGGCCGGCCAGTACGCTTACCGCGACCGTCGCGTCAAGAAGCGTAACTTCCGCGCTCTGTGGATCCAGCGTATCAACGCAGCAGTGCGTGACTACGGCCTGACCTACAACCGCTTTATCGACGGCCTCAGCAAAGCTGAAGTCGCTGTCGACCGTAAGGTTCTGAGCGATCTCGCGATCACTCAGCCAGAAGCTTTTGCGGCTATCGTCGCTAAGGCCAAGGCAGCTCTGGCGTATCTCGAAACCGTGGATGCAACCACCCACGCTCGCGTTACCGCCTAATCTTCAGCTTAGCTGAGGTCAAAATTGCGCCTTGCGCCACCCGAGAGGGCTGGCGCGGGGCGTTTTGTTTTGGTCTAACCGCCACCAGTACGTTGAACGAGATTATTCATGTCCCTGCAGTCCCAGATCGAAACCCTGCGCAGTGAGATTTCCGCAGCCATTACCGGCGCGGACACAGAAACTGCACTTGATGCCGTGCGCGTCGCAGCCCTGGGCAAGAAAGGGTCTGTTTCGGCCCTACTCGCCACTCTCGGCTCGATGGACCCCGAAGACCGTAAAGCCGCTGGCCCGGCTATCAACGGGCTCAAGAATGATGTGGCGAGCCTTATCGACGCGCGCAGCATTTCCCTCAAGAGCGCAGCGCTAGAAGCGCGCCTCACGGCGGAGACGCTCGATGTCACCCTGCCCTTGCAGCCTGCCCCAACCGCCAAGGGCCGCATTCACCCGATTTCGCAGACCATTGACGAAATCACTGCGATTTTCTCGGACATGGGTTTTTCCGTAGCCGAAGGTCCCGATATCGAGACCGATTATTACAACTTCACCGCGCTGAACTTCCCTGAAGGCCACCCGGCGCGCGAAATGCACGACACCTTCTTCATGAAGCCCGGTCCGAACGGGGAAAAGAAGGTTCTGCGCACCCACACCTCGCCGGTGCAGGTTCGCGTCATGCAGAAGACCAATGATAAGCCATCGGCGTCCTATCTGACCCCACCACAGGATCCGCCGATCCGCGTGGTTATTCCGGGCCGCACCTATCGTAACGACAGCGACCAGACCCACACCCCGATGTTCCATCAGGTGGAAGGTCTCGTCATCGACAAGTCGAGCCACATCGGCCAGCTGCGCTGGGTGCTCGAAGAATTCCTCAAAGCCTTCTTTGAAGTGCCGAACGTCACCTTGCGCTTCCGCCCAAGCTTCTTCCCGTTCACTGAGCCGTCGATGGAAGTTGACGTGCAGTGCGATCGCTCGGGCGCCGAAGTAAAGATCGGCGAAGGCAATGACTGGCTCGAAATTCTGGGTTGCGGCATGGTTCACCCGAACGTGCTCGAACACGCTGGCCTTGATCCAAGCGTCTATCAGGGCTTTGCCTTTGGCGTCGGCATCGACCGTCTCGCTATGCTGAAATATGGCATGCCGGACCTGCGTGCGTTCTTCGACGCTGACCAGCGTTGGATTGAACACTATGGCTTCCGTCCGCTCGACCTGCCGACATTGTTCGGCGGCCTGAGCAACTGAGCCTGACCCCAGATTCCTGAAAGCAGAATAGCAAAATGAAGTTCACTCTCGACTGGCTCAAGGAACACCTCGACACCAATGCTTCGCCGGAAGATATCGGCAAGGCATTGACCATGATTGGTCTCGAGGTCGAAGGCATTGAAAGCCAGGGTAAGGCGCTCGAAAAGTTTGTGGTCGCGCATGTGGTGGAAGCCAAAGCGCACCCGAACTCGGACCACCTCAATATCTGTAAAGTTGACGCGGGCACGGGCGAGTTGATCGACGTGGTCTGTGGCGCTCCAAACTGCCGCACCGGTTTGAAGACCGTGTTTGCCGCGCCGGGCACCTATATTCCGGGCAAAGATTTTGAGCTCAAGGGTGGCGTTGTCATCCGTGGCGCGCCGTCTAACGGCATGCTGTGCTCGGCTGCAGAACTGGAACTGTCGGACGAGAACGACGGCATTATCGAGCTGCCCGAAGACGCGCCAATCGGCCAGAAATATGTCGATTTCGCAGGCATCAATGGCGTGGTCTTTGACATTTCCATCACCCCAAACCGCGGCGACGCGACCGGCGTTTATGGCGTGGCGCGCGATCTGGCGGCCTTCGGTCTGGGGACGCTGAAGTCCACCGACTTTTCGCCAGTCCCTTCCAAGGGTCCAAGCCCGATTGCACCGCTCGCGCATGACTTCGCTGACGGCGCGCCAAAGGCGATCCGCAAGTTTGCTGGCCGCTACATCGCCAACGTCAAAAATGGCCCTTCGCCAGAGTGGCTGCAGGCGCGTTTGCGCGCTGTTGGTCTGCGCCCGATCAACACTATCGTTGATATCACCAACCTTGTTTCGCTGGGTTGGGGTCGTCCGCTGCACGCCTATGACGCCGACAAGGTTGAGGGCACCATGGTGCTGCGCAATGCCCGTGGCGAAGAGTTCGACGCACTCGACAACAAGATTTACACGCTCGACGAAACCATGACGGTTATCGCCGACGACAAGGGCCCACTGTGCCTTGGTGGCATTATGGGTGGCATCCGTTCGGGTGTGACCGAAGACACCACCAATATCATCATGGAATGCGCCAGCTGGGACGCAGACCTGATTGCTCAGGGTGGTCGCAAAACAGGCATTGTTTCGGACGCGCGCTATCGCCTTGAACGCAATGTTGATCCAGCCCTGACAGAACCAGGCTTGCAGCTGGCAACCCGCCTCGTGCTGGAACTCTGCGGCGGCGACGCCATGGAGCCAGCGATTTCGGGTGAAGATGTGTTCCCGAACACGGTCGTCGAGTTCCCACTCGCGGAAGTTAAGCGCCTCACCGGATTGAATGTTTCTGCAAGCGAGATCGAAGACATTCTCACCCGCCTTGGCTTTGGCGTTGAAGGCGAGGGCAATGTTCGTACGGTGAAGGTGCCAAGCTGGCGCCCAGACGTGACGATGAATGCCGACCTCGTGGAAGAGGTGATGCGCATGGTGGGCGTGGACAATGTTCCCGTCGAACCACTGCCACGCCTCCACCACGTCGCTCCGCGCATTCTAACCACCATTCAGAACCGTCGCCGCATTACGCGTCGCGCTCTGGCATCGCGTGGTCTGGATGAAGCCGTCACTTGGTCATTCATTTCCAATGAATTGGCGACACGCTTTGGTGGTGGCACCGAAGACCGCCAGCTGGCCAATGCGATTGCCTCGGACATGACCGATATGCGTCCGTCCCTGCTGCCAGGCCTGCTCTCGGGTGCGCGTCGCAATGCCAACCGTGGCTTTGGCGATGTGGCGCTGTTTGAAGTGGGTCAGGTGTTCCTGTCCGGTAATCCAGACGGTCAGCATACCTATGCAACGGGCGTCCGCACTGGCACGGCGACACTCAATGGCGCTGGCCGTCATTGGTCCGGAAAGGCCACGGCGGTTTCCGTTTGGGACGCCAAGGCAGACCTCGCGGCGGTGCTCGATGCTCTTGGCGTGGATGTCGACAAGGTTCAGGTGTTGCCAGAAGCTGCCAGCTGGAGCCATCCGGGTCGCGGCGGTCGCTTCGCCCTTGGCCCGAAGGTCACACTTGGTTGGTTCGGTGAACTGCACCCTGCTCTGATTGCTGAGCTTGACCTTGAAGGTCCGGTTGTGGCGTTCGAGATTGACCTCGATGCCATTCCAGAAGCCCGCAAGAAGGCCACGAAGACTAAGCCTGCGCTAACGCTCAGCCAGTTCCAGCCTGTGTCGCGCGACTTTGCTTTCGTGATGGATAAGGCCGTATCGGCTGCGACCATTATCAAGGCTGCCAAGGGCGCGGAAAAGGTACTGATCTCGGACGTGACCATTTTCGACGTCTTTGAAGGCACCCATGTTGGCGAAGGCAAGAAGTCGGTCGCAATCGAAGTGACCTTGCAGCCACGCGACAAGACACTGACTGATGAGGACATCGAAAAGGTGTCGGCAGCGGTCGTGGCGGCGGTTGCCAAAGCCACTGGCGGCGAGTTGCGCAAGTAAGATCTATCGGGGGCGGCTCATGCTAGACCGCCTCCACCCCACCTCCCCCTTCACGCGGGAGAGGAACCTGCCGGGGCCTGCCCGGCTTTTGCATTTGGGAATGACAAAATGTCCCGCACAGACGCCATTTTGGCCCGTTTGAGCCAGCTTCACCCAAAGCTGATCGACCTCAGTCTCGATCGCATGCTGCCCCTGTTGGAGCGCCTCGGAAACCCGCATGAAAAACTGCCTCCGGTTATCCATGTGGCCGGGACCAATGGCAAAGGCTCGACCATTGCCTATCTGCGTGCTTTCCTAGAAGCGGCGGGCAAGACAGTTCACGTCTACAATTCTCCGCATCTCGTGCGGTTCAATGAGCGCATCCGCCTCGCTAGCAAACTGGTTGAGACCCCAGTGCTCGATGCTGCGCTGGAAGAGGTTGAGGCCGTCAACAATGGCGATCCGATCACCTTCTTCGAGGTGACAACTGTCACGGCCTTCAAGCTCTTTGCCGAGACGCCTGCCGACTATCTTCTGCTCGAAGTGGGCATGGGCGGCACCTACGACACCACCAATGTGGTCAAGAACCCATTGGGCACGATCATCACCCCGGTCGATCTCGACCATCAAGGGTTCCTCGGAAATACGATTGGGGAGATTGCTGTAAACAAGGCGGGCATCCTCAAGCGTGGCGCGAAAGCGGTTATCGGTATCCAACAGGCCGATGCCCATGATGTCATAGACCGCGCTGCACGGCGCTTGGGCGTTACCCCGATCTATCAGGGCGAAGAGTTTTATGGGGCCGAGCAGGATGGGCGTTTGGTCTTTGAAGACCAAGACGGGCTCCTTGACTTGCCACCGCCTGCCTTGATCGGACAGCATCAGTTCGAAAATGCTGCGCTGGCCATTGCCGCCGCGCGCCATTTTGGCCTGCCGATTGATGAAGCAGCGTTTGCGCAAGGGCTCCGCAAGGTCACTTGGCCAGCGCGCATGCAGCCGCTGCGTAATGGACACCTGCGCGACCTGCTCTCCCCTAGCCATGAGCTGTGGCTGGATGGCGGGCATAATGCCCATGGTTCGCGAGCTGTAGCCAAGGCTCTCAGCGCCATGCCGAAAAAGCCGCTGGTGCTGGTGCTCGGGATGATGAACACCCGCGCCCCCGAGGACGTGCTGGCGCCCTATATGCCGCTTGAGCCGGTGAAAGTGTTTACGCTCACCATTCCGGGCGAGCCTAATGCGCATTCGGGCGAAGAGATTGCCCGACGCGGCGCAGCCATTGGCGTGCCGACCGAGGCTGTCAGTGACGTAGAAACGGCCTTGAAAGCCGCTGCGGGCATTGAAAACGCCCGCGTGCTGGTGGCTGGATCGCTTTATCTGGCGGGTGACGTTTTGGATAAAAACGGCACCCTGCCCGACTGATATATTTGTACCTCAATATTTGGCCTGGTCGGACCCGCAGAAGGGATCGACCGGGCTCTTGCCCAAGAAGGGCTTTTTGCCCAAGAGGCAATCGAGGACCGCCTGCTGCATATCCTCGTTGGAGGCATAAGCGTTGACGTAGGTTTTAACCCGTGGCGCATCATGCAGATAGAACGGGTAGCCAAGCGACACCATCAGCACCGGCACATCGTGCCAGTAGCGCTTCATCGCGCCAAAAACATTGCCCGTCAGCTCGCGCCAATTGAGGAAAATCCGCTGACGCGTCAGCAGGGTTTCTTCCGCAAGAAGATACAGCACGAGATCAAAATCCTTGATGTTGACCTGCATGTCAGGCGTATATTCGGTGATCTCAAACCCCTGCTCGCGCAAGAGGTCTGGCAAGGATAGCGGCAGTGGCACCGGTGCGAAGGGTTGCACCGCGCCGGTCGAAAAGATCAAAACCCGCTTATGCTTTTCAACCGTCAACGGCAAAAGGTTCGCTGTGTCTTTGACCAGCGTTGGCACTTTGTCATGCGCTGCCTTGGCGACTTCCTTGCTCGACAGCCGCGCTAGGGTGAGCTGCGCGCTGATTGGCTCCAGCGGCTCACGATCTGTCTTGTGAAGGCCCAGTGCGGCCTTGAGCGCCAAGACGCGCGTCACGGCTTCATCAACACGTTCCTGGCTCAAGCGACCATCGGCAACGGCGGCAACGAGATGCATCAAGTCGGCCGTGGGATCGTCGGAAAACAGAATAAGATCGCAGCCAGCAATGATGGATTGCGGAATGATTTCGGAACGCGGGCCCCAGTCACCAAAACCAGCCATAGGCGTGGCGTCGGTGACGATAAGGCCGTTAAAGCCCAGCTTTTCGCGTAGGAGGTGCTGATTGAGCAAAGAGCTTAAAACGGCTGGGCGGTATGCCTCAGCGCCTGCATCTGGGTCATTGGCGAGGACATAGGCGGGAAAAGCGATATGGGCAGACATGACGCTCATGACGCCCGCATCAATGGCGGCGCGATACAGCCGACCGAACTTGTCTTCCCATTCCTCCACGGAGAGCGGGTTTACGGTTGTGACCAGGTGCTGATCGCGGTCATCAAAGCCTTCGCCCGGCCAGTGCTTTACGGTCGCGGCGACGCCACTGGCTTGGAAGGCTGAGATTTCTGCTAGGGCGTGGCGCTCGATCAGATCAACGTCCGAGCCAAATGAGCGCGTGCTGACAATAGCGCTGCGCCAAGCGGCATTGATGTCGAGCAGCGGGGTAAAGCTCCAATTGAGCCCAACAGCATGGGCCTCCTCGGCCATGATGGTGGCAATCGCGGATGTGGTTTCAACATCGTCGATGGCCGCCAGCGCCAGCGGATTTGGCACTTCAGTGCCAAAGGGCAGGCTCATGCGGCTGCCTTCGAGATCGGCGCTGACCAGCATGGGCACAGGGCCAACGCTATTGGCGTCGTTGATCAAGCCAATCTCAGCACTGAGATTGGACGAATAGATTCGCGTGATGCCGGCGGGTTTGAAGGCGCGCAGGCTATCGAGCGCGGCCTCCGGCGCGTCGCGTGACAGCAGAATGAACAGCTGCGCCAGCTTATCGCGCGGGCTTAGGCTGGTCAGCGTTTCTTGCACCCAGGCCTGCGCACCGTCTTCAAGATGGAACGGCGCGGCAGAGAGGTCGATGGCGGCCAAGGCAAATCCCCTGAAGTCTTCTTATTCTGTTTTGTCTTGCTTAGCAGCACCAGAGCAAGGTGGCAAAGGCGAGGCAGATCTTCAAGCAAACAAAAGCACCGCCGGGAAATCCCGACGGCGCAACAAAAAATTTCTGGTCTGTCGATTAAGCGGCGTGGCCTTCGAGCCACTTGGCAAGACCCGCCTTTGGGGTGCCTGCGCCGATCTTCATGTCAGCTGCCTGACCGCCCTTAAACAGGATCATGGTCGGGATCGAGCGAACGCCATACTGAGCCGCAAGGCCCGGGTTTTCGTCGACGTTCAGCTTAACGATCTTTACCTTGCCAGCCAGTTCACTGGAGAGTTCATCAAGGACAGGGGCGATTGCGCGGCACGGTCCGCACCACTCCGCCCAGAAGTCCACGAGTACGGGCTCCTTGGAGTTCAGGACTTCCTCGCCAAAGTTGGCCTCGGAAACAGGATTAGTCATCATGGTGCCTTTAGGTTGAAAGCGGTCGTCTGTTTGCTCTTAAAGCTGGGAAGAGTCCAGCCCAGATACAAGGTCCGGTCAATCGAGCGTGAAATCCTTTGTCGCTTCTGCAAGCCGTTCTGGCGGCAAAATCATTAGGGATTCCAACTGGGTCCAAAGAATACCCGCGCGGACCAAGCGACCGGGGAAAAGCTGCGTTGCAACCAGCGCATATAGGCCCAGCTGAGTGAGATAGGCCGGGGAGACCTTTCCGGGGTCGCTGGGCGCGTTCGTGTCAGATTTGTAATCGATGACAAGGACGCCCTCATCATCGACCACGATGCGATCCATGCGGCCGCGCAAGATGATGGGCTCGCCTTTTTTGATTGCGTTGATCTGGAAGGGCACTTCCGGTCGGCTCGCAGGGCCGAAGAGCGCAGAGAACTCGGGCCGAGAGAGAATGGAAATAGCGCGATCTTGCACGTCCTCAGCATGCTCACCGCCGCCCGGCATCAGCGCATCCAGCGCACGCGGAGCGACCTGTTCCCAGGCCGAACGCTCAACGCGCACAAGGTGCTGCAGCAGAGCGTGGAGCGCGATGCCTGCGCGGCGCGCCGTTTCGGCGTCACGGGCGCGTTCGGCAAGAGTGTCGAGAGCGTGTTCGGCGGGACCATGATCCTCAGCCGATGAAGGGCTGATAATTTTCGGCACGTCCGGCTCTGGAACAGCGGGTAGCACCAGCTCTTGGGCGGCTTTACTCTCAGCCTTACCACCGGGCAGGTAGCGCGGCGCCGAGTGCTGGGGGAAAACATAGGAGAGCGGCTCGTCGTCGTCGCCGCCGACTTTGTGGAGTTCCCCCGCAAGGCCCATTTCGATGGCTTCGTACCAGGAATTGTCGAGCTTTTGCGATGCTGTAAGCGTGCCGGTGACGTAAAGTTCATCTTCGGCGCGGGTCATGGCGACGTAAAGGCGACGCCAATATTCTTCGGCGACCTGCGCGTCGCTGGCGGCTTTAATGTTGAGCGACTCCTCGACATGCTGCGCGGATTGGGAGGCATGGACCAGCAACGGCCCGGGCGCTTCGGCCACGACGTAAAGCGGCTTGCCGGTTTGTTTGCCCGAGGGCTTTGCTGTCGCATCGGCGAGAATAACAATGGGGGCTTCGAGCCCTTTGGAGCCGTGGACGGTCATGACGCGCACGCCTGCGCCGCCTTCGGCCAATTCACGCTTAATAGTGACGGAGCGACGGCGAATGTCGGCAACAAAACCCTGCAAGGAGGGCTGCTCGCTCTGCTCGTGGCTGAGGGCCAATTCCAAAAGCTCGGAGATAACCTCGTCTACTTCCGTACCCAAACGCGCGTGGAAGCGTTTTAGCCCGCCCTCGGCATAGAGTACGCCGGTGAGGAATTCGAAGGGGCGCTCCATATCGAGTTGGCTGCGCCACTTGCCCAACACTTGCTTTACAGCAACAGCCTCCGGCTGTTCGGAGGCAAAGATGGCTGACCAGAGGGTCTGGTTGGCAAGGCGGTCGTGGGCGAAATCGTAGAGCAGCTCTTCGGAGACTTCGAAGAGAGGCGAGCGCAGGAGTGCCGCCAATTGCAGATTGTCGGCCGGGTTGAGCAGCACATCCATCAGCGCCAAAAGATCGAGCACGGCGATGTGGCCGGTGACGGCCAGACGATCAGCGCCGGGGGTCGGTAGGTTTTTGGCGCGCAGAGCGCGGATAACCTCTTGAAAGAAAGCGCCGCGCTTTTGAACGAGGATGAGAACGTCATCGGCGCGAACAGGGCGACCGCGTTCGCCCAAGATGCGGCCAGAATCGATCCACGAGCGGATTTCCTCTGCGATGCGCATGGCGACTTGGCGATTGCCGCTCATCTCTCCGTCCACGGGCTCAAGCGGCCATTCCGTGGTTTCGCGCTCGGTTTTTTGCTCCTGCACCGGAGGCCAAAGCGTGACACTACCGCCTGATTGAATACGGGCCGCGGCGTGACCGATGGGTTCCACCGCCAGCAGCGCGGCGCGGATGTCGTCGCGCGAGCAGACCTTATCGACAGCGTTCAATATGGAGCCGAGGGTGCGAAAACTGGTGTGTAGTTTGACGGCCTGAAAGTTCTTTGAGGCGAGCTGGGCTCGGCGGGCGATTTCGCGACCGGTTTCGCCAAACAGCACAGGCTGAGCGCCTTGGAAGGAGTAGATCGACTGTTTTTGATCGCCAACGGCAAACAGCGAGCGTGGACGCTCGACCGCGCCTTCGCCGGTGAAGAACTCATCGGCCAGAGCACGGACAACGCGCCATTGACGCCCGTTGGTGTCTTGGCTTTCATCGACGAGAATGTGGTCGATGCCTGCGTCGAGCTTATACTGGACCCACGGACCAAGCTCTTTATTGGCAAAGAGCGTGCCGAGTTTTTCGATGAGATCGTCAAAGTCCAGCAGCGAGTGGCGACGCTTTTCGTCTTCATAGCGGGCGTGGATAGCGGCAACGACGTCCAACACCGCTTCGCTACGTTCAACGAGAGCGGATGCCTTGGCTTCTTCTTCGTGAGCGATAATGCGCTCTTGCTCGCGGGAGAGGAGATCGTTGAGACCGGGATTGCCTGTATCATCCGCCTTGAGCAGCAGCTTTTTGCGCGGCTCGCCCGCTTTGGTGAAAAAGGCGCGGCGAAGCTCTTCAGCGGTAAGAGTTTCGGGCGTGAGGCGCGCCAGCACATCCACACACCCGTCGCCTTCAGGCTTAACCGCACAGCGAGAGCGAATCTGGGTCAGTGTGTCGGCGGTGAGAAGCGTGTGGGCTGGAATATCGGCGCGGATCTCGGCAAAGGAGCGGCCCGAAAAACCAGCAATTTTGCGCAACCGCGCCTTCGCCCCAGCGATGTCCGCCAGCACGGGCTCAAGACGCGCCCCTTCGGACAGGGCCACAGCAATGGCTTCGGAAATGGCGTGATCGCTCATCAGCCCAAACAGGCTTTCCACCGCTTGGGCATTTTCCTTGCCGCGCAAGCCATCGGCCATGACGCCTTCGCGGGCCGAGAGAATCATCTGCTCTTGGCGATCGTCTTCGATGACGGCGAAATCGAAGGGCACACCGGCTTCAATGGGGAAGCGGTGCAACACGGCCTCGCAGAAGGCGTGGATGGTGAGGATGCGCAACCCGCCGGGGGTTTCAAGCGCGCGGGCAAAGAGGGTTCGCGCATCGCGCAATTGCTCTTTTGTGGGCGCGCTGCCCGACACGTCGCTGAGAGTCTTATAGAGTGCCTCTTCGCTCGCAACCGCCCAAGCGGCCAGCTCATTGCCGACGCGGCGGCGCATTTCTGCGGCTGCGGCCTTGGTATAGGTGAGGCAGAGAATCGATTGCGGCCGCACGCCCGAGAGCAGCAAGCGCAAGACGCGACGGGTTAGCACGAAGGTTTTGCCCGAGCCCGCATTGGCCTCCACCCAGATGGAATAGGTGGGGTCGGAGGCGCGCGCTTGGCTCGATGTGGTGTCGAAGGGGACGGAAAGTTTGCCGCGATCGCTCATGCCTCATCCTCCCCATCAACCGCGGTCCATTCAGCAACACGGGCCAAGTGATCATAGGTCCCGGCAAAGCGCTGGGTTTTAAGCGGCATGAGGCGGGCGGGAAGCGGAGTTTCGGCCAAAAGGAAATGCTCAATGTGCGACTGCATGCGACGGTTGATCTCGTCGGCCGCCTCCATGAGGCTGGTGTTGGGCGGCAAGGAGAAACCCGAGACTTTAAAGGCGTCGGGGCCGAGGCCGATCTTGATATAGGTGAGGGCCGAGGTGTCGGCAGAAGCGACGCCGCGCATGCCGCCATTGGCACCCATTTCGGCTTCCAATAGAAGCTGCGGGGCCTCATACGCCTTCATTGCCGCACCGGAGGGCGGTGAGCCGGTCTTGAAATCGAGCATTTCGAGCGTGCCGTCATACAGCTCGTCGACGCGGTCGGCCTTGCCGGTGATGAGGAAATCATAAGCCAGTTTGAGCTCAAGCTGCCCTTCGATTTCCGCGTGGCGCTTGCGCACCAGAGGATCGCGTTGCCGCTCGAAGCTGAGGAATTGTTCGGCCGCTGTGGCAAAGCGTCGAAGCCAAATGTCCCGGCGTTCGCCAATGGCGTCGAGATTGGCAAATTCTTCCGCGGCGAGGCGATTGAGGGTTTCGAGCGCGTCGGGCGCAGAAACCTCAAACCCCTCTTGGACAAAGCGGGCAAAGATGGCGTGGATGATGGTGCCGCGTTCGCGCGCGTCGGGCTCTTCGCCCAAAGGATCGAGCTGGCGCAGTTTGAGAACGTGCTTGGCGTAAATGTCATAAGGCGAACGCATCAGCGTTTCGATTTCGGTCACCGAGAGTTTTTGGGTGCGAGGGACAATCGGTGGATTGGGAAGCGGACGCTTGGCGGGGGACACGCTTGTTACAGCGTCGATCGCACGCGATTGGGCTATCCAGAACTGGCCGCGCTCGCGCATGGTCTCAACAGCCGAAGCGCCGATGAACGCGTCCAGACGTTGGACGAGACGCGAGGGCAAAGCAGGGCTGGAGCCGACGCGGTCTGAATAGGATATGATAACGGCGTCACGGCCCATGGCTTGGGCAAAATCGTGCGCGGCAAGACCCTGCATACGCTCGGGCGGCTCCATGCCAGCAGCAAGGCGCATGCCGCGACTGAGCCAAGGGCCCGGATCTGCGGCTGCAGGCCATTTGTCTTCGTTCAGCCCTGCGAGAATAACCAGATCGGGCGCCATGAGGCGGGCTTCAATCTGCCCCCAGATAGAAATATCGCTACGGCGGGCTTCGCGGTTGCGCACTTGATAGCCGGTCATAAGCGCGGAAAGGACTGCATCAAGACCGCGCGGGGCGAAGCGATGTCCCTCTTCCGCCAGCTTTTCCATGTCCGCAGCCCAACGCGCCAATTCATCACGCCCGTGGAGCGGCGCGCCCTGACTGACAGCGGTGACCGCGGCAAAGAGCGCGGCGGCAAGTTGCCCGGCTCCAATCTCGGGCTTGGCAGAAAGGGCATTGAGCCCGGAAATGGCTTTTTCGAGCTTATCGAAAAAGCCGAGAAGCTTTTCGGCCGCGTCTTCGCTGATGCGACGACCACCCGGAACGTCTTGACCCGTCTGCTTTTCGACGGCTTTGCGCAAGCCCGCAACACCGGGGGCGAGGCGTTGACCGCGCAGAATTTTGAGATCGACGATATCGGCGAAAATGGTGATGTCGGCGCGCTCGAGGCCAAAGAGGGCGGAGCGATTGCGCAGGAGCGCCACGAGATCCACGGGAGCGCATTGCCCGGTAACAAGGCTCAAGACCTGACGGGAAAGACGGCCTGCGGGCGATTGGAAGAGCGGCGCGCCTGCGGCGTCGTCGACCTCAATGTCAAAGCGACGCAATTCGGCAGCGATACGGCGCGCAAGGTTTCGGTCGGGCGTGATAATGCCGACTGTTTTGTTGGCGGCCAAGGCGGCGCGACTGGCGAGGGCGACGGAGCGCGCTTCCTCGTCTTCAGTGCGGGCGCGGATGACGGACACAGTGTCAAATGCTGCCGCTATGATGTCGTCGTCGGGGCGTAGGCTCGACCAAAGCGCAGTGTCTTCGGTGAGCGCGAGGGCGTGGTTGACGATGGAGGTGCGGGGGTGATCGACCGCACACAGTTCCACCACATCGCCCACGCCAGCACCAAGGCGGCGCAAAAGGCGGGCGAGGCCATATTGCGGGTGGCCATGGGGATTGCTGTCGGGATTGAGCAGCGCCTCGTGCATCTGCGGGCTCATATCCATGTCGAGGCCGGGGAGCACAACCGCGCCACGCGGCAGACTGCCGATTGCAGCGAGAAGGCGCGCGGTTGCAGCAATCGACCCGGTGGAACCGGCAGCGATGACGGGACGATCCGCATAGACGAGGGTTGAAGCCAGCGCTTGCCGATCAAGGCGCTGACGACGGATTTCCTGCGGATCGGCGCGCCCCGGACCAAGGTGATGTGGCCAGAGGGTCAGGGCGATATTGAGAAACTCTAAGGTTTGCTGCCAGTAATTGCTGACCTCATGCTCCATGCCGTCCTTGATGGCATAGAGATCGGAAGCGGATTTTTCTTCAATTTGCAGGTCGTCAATGACGGTGCCGAGCGAGTCCGACATGGAAAAGATTTCGGCGGCCGTTGGCGGGGTCGAAAAAGCCTGAATGCCCGCCGGGCTATGGGCCCAAGCGGCGACAAGGCGTGACATCACGAGGCGGCGCTCTAGCCCGGTCACACCCTGCGGCATGGGCGGAGCATCATAGGGCGGCAGGAAAGGTTCTTCTTCGGCGTCGTCACCGCCGAAGGTACGAATATCCGGCAGGAGGCCTGCGTAGTCAGGATGCGCAGCAAAACAATCTGCGAGCAGCGCGCGCGCACGTTGGGTCGGGACGACGATGGTGACGTCGGACAGCCAGAAGGGGCCAGAGCGGTCCCAATCGTGCAGCAGCCGACCATCCATCACTGCACCAGCGAGACACTGCAAAAATGGGGTGTGGGGGGCGATCGAAAAGAGCCTCATGCCGAAAGCGCCTTTTCGGCTGCGGCGAGCCCTTCGGCATCGCCGACATGGAACCATGGCGCGTCCAAGGTGACGCCGAGAAGATTTTCCTCGTCGAGGGCACGCTCGAACAAGAGGTTCAAGGAAAACTCGCCGTCAGGCGTGTCAGCGAAGAGGTTTTTGCCCAGAAGGGCCACGCCCGCGTAGATGACAGGAGCGCCGTAATCGAGAGTGATGCGCCCAAACGGGTCGAGACAAAAATCGTGGCTGCGGGAAAAGCCTGAAGCCCGCGAGGGCTGAACGCATAGGAGCACGATTTGATCTTCGTTTTCCCGCTTGGCCTGCATGCGGGCCAATGGCGTATCCGCCCCTTCCGGCCAGAAGGCATCCGTATTCATGACGAAGAACGGATCGGAGTGCAGCATGGGCAGCGCGGCTTTGACGCCGCCACCTGTGCCGAGGAGGGTGTCTTCGCGATTGACCTTCAGCAGGCCGCCAAAATGGGCCAGCACTTGGTCCGCGCGATAATGGGCATTGGCAGCGAAGCGCTTTGCCCCTTCTGCCCGAGCGGTGCCGATGACGCGCTCAATCAAAGGAATACCAGCCACCGGCACAAGCGGCTTTGGGATGGTTTCGGTGATTGGGCGCAGCCGCGTGCCAAGACCGGCGGCAAGCAGCATAACATCGGGGAATCGGGCAGGTTTTTCCATGACTGGATAGAACAGGCGGAGAGCTGATCTGTCCAGTTTGGCGAGACGCCTGCAATGCTGAGCGGATAAGAAAAAGGGCGCTCGCGGCGCCCTTCTTAAACAGCTTATTCGGCGTGGGCCGGAACTGGTGGATCGATGTCGTCATCGCCTTCAGCGGCGACAGCGGCAGCGCGCAGGCTGGCCTGAGCCGTAACAGCCTTAGTAGCCGAACCCGAAAGGGCTGGGTTTTCTGGAGCGTTGATAAGGATTGCTGCGAGCGAGCCAATGGTCGAACGCAGATTGTGGCGGTGCACAACCATATCCACCATTCCGTGGCTATAAAGATATTCGGAACGCTGAAAACCCTTAGGGAGCTTTTCGCGAATGGTTTGCTCGATAACGCGCTGACCGGCAAAGCCGATGAGTGCGCCCGGCTCGGCCAGATGCACGTCGCCGATCATGGCGTAGGAGGCGGTAACGCCACCCGTGGTCGGGTTGGTGAGAACCACGAAAAAGGGCAGGCCAGCTTCGCGCAGACGCAAGACCGCAACCGTGGTGCGGGCCATCTGCATCAGGCTCAAAATGCCTTCCTGCATGCGCGCACCGCCGGAAGCGACAAAGAGCACGAAGGGGGTGTTGTTCTTCACAGCGGTTTCGAGACCAGTGATGATCCCCTGCCCTGCGGCCATGCCGAGCGAGCCGCCCATAAAGTCAAAGTCCTGGATGCCCACGGTGATGGCGCGCTCATAGAGCTTACCGGTGGCGACGATCACGCTGTCGGTATTACCGGTCTTGGCGCGGTTTTCCTTGAGGCGATCTACGTATTTCTTCTGATCGCGGAATTTCAGCGGATCAACCGGAACGTCAGCGACGGGCACAAGATCATACTTGCCATCGTCCAAGAAGGTCGCCAGGCGGTCCGCCGGCTTGATCTTCATGTGATAGCCAGAATTGGGCACAACCCACTGGTTCGCTTCGAGATCGCGGTAAAACACCATTTCCCCGGACTCGGGGTCTTTGACCCAAAGGTTCTCAGGGGTTTCGCGCTTGTTGGTCAGCAACGAGCGAATTTTGGGGCGGACGAAATTGTCGATCCAGTTCATAGCGCGGCCTTTCGCGATGGACTCTTAACGGCCCACGTAGCAGTCGATTGTGGCATTTCTTATCAGGCGGAAACGAGAAGCGCAAAATATGCACGCTTCTCTTATCCACATGGCGGGGTTAGGCGCGAGCGCGTTTCACACCCGATGCGAGGTCCGCAACGATATCGCGGACTGCGGAAACGGTTTTGTCAGTGGCCTTACCGTCAACCAGCGAGGTGCGGACGGCGTCCACCAGCACCGAGCCGACAACAACACCATCTGAATGCTTGCCGATTAGGGCCGCGTCTTCGGCTGTCTTGATGCCAAAGCCAACTGCAACTGGCAGGTCGGTGTGGGCCTTGATCCGGTCCACTGCGTCACCAACGGCAGCGCGCGACTTGATCTCAGCGCCCGTCACGCCATTCATCGAGACATAGTAGACAAAGCCCGAGGTGTTTTTGAGAACAGCCGGAAGGCGCTTGTCGTCGGTGGTTGGGGTGGTGAGACGGATAAAGTTGATGCCTGCTTGAAGCGCTGGAATGCACAGCTCGCTGTCTTCTTCCGGGGGAAGATCGACCACGATCAGGCCATCAACTCCGGCTGCCTTGGCCTGCACGAGGAACTTGTCGACGCCGAAGGAATAGATGGGGTTGTAATAGCCCATCAGAACGATCGGGGTGTTTTCGTCCTTGCGACGGAAATCTTCGACCATGCCGAGAATGCCCAGCAGTGTCTGGCCGGCGGCAAGGGCGCGCTGACCGCCCAGCTGAATGGCCAAACCATCAGCCATCGGATCGGAGAAGGGCATGCCCAGCTCAATCACATCCGCACCGGCCTGTGGCAGGGCTTCGAGGATCGCCTGGCTGGTGGCCAGATCCGGATCGCCGCCCATGATGAAGGTGACGAGTGCGGGGCGGTTTTCTGCCTTGAGCGCGGCAAAGCGCTTTTCAATACGCGACATAATTAGAGCAGCCCCAGATGCTTGCCGACAGATTCAACATCCTTGTCACCGCGACCGGAGAGACAGAGAACAATGTGCTTATCCTTGCCCATGGTCGGCGCGATCTTGCAAACCTGCGCGAGGCCGTGCGCAGATTCGAGCGCCGGGATAATGCCTTCAGTGCGGGTGCACAGCTGGAAGGCGTCGAGCGCTTCATTGTCGGTGATCGGCTGATAGGTGACACGCTTGATGTCGTGGAGCCACGAGTGTTCTGGGCCAACGCCCGGATAGTCGAGACCTGCCGAGATCGAGTGGCCTTCAAGGATCTGACCAGCGTCATCTTGCAAAAGATAGGTGCGGTTGCCGTGCAGCACGCCCGGGCGACCACCGGTCATCGAGGCAGCGTGACCGTTTTCAACGTCAATACCGTGACCGCCAGCTTCTGCGCCATAGAGCGCGACGCTCTCGTCATCAAGGAAAGCGTGGAAGGAGCCAATGGCGTTCGAGCCGCCACCAACGCACGCGACGACTGCGTCCGGGAGGCGACCGTTGAGTTCCTGGAACTGCTGCTTGATTTCCGTGCCGATGACGGACTGGAAATCGCGGACCATTTCTGGATAGGGCGCCATGCCTGCGGCGGTGCCGATCAGGTAATAGGTGTTTTCGACATTGGTGACCCAGTCGCGAATGGCTTCGTTCATCGCGTCCTTGAGCGTGCCTGCGCCAGCGGTGACGGCGCGCACTTCAGCGCCCAACAACTTCATGCGCAGAACGTTTGGCTTTTGACGCTCAACGTCGGTTGCACCCATGAAAATGGTGCAGGGAATATCGAACTTGGCACAAACAGTGGCCGTTGCCACGCCATGCTGCCCAGCGCCGGTTTCGGCGATAATGCGGGTCTTGCCCATGCGCTTGGCGAGAAGGATCTGGCCAATGCAATTGTTGATCTTGTGCGAACCAGTGTGGTTGAGCTCTTCGCGCTTGAACCAGACCTGTGCGCCACCGAGCTGCTCGGACAAGCGCTTGGCGTGGTAGATCGGGCTTGGGCGGCCGATATAGTGGGTCGCGAGATCCTTCATCTCTGCCAGATAGGCCGGATCGGTCTTGGCGGCGCGATAGGCCGCTTCAAGATCGAGAACGAGCGGCATCAGAGTTTCGGCGACGAAACGTCCGCCGAAGATACCAAAGCGCCCGTGTTCATCGGGGCCGTTGCGCAGGGAATTGGTGATGGTCAATCGCGTATCCTCCGTCGAATTCCCGATGGGGACTTCTTCGTCGAGCTTCTCAAGCCCAGGGTATGGGCTTCAATAAGCTGGCATGGCCGGTGAGTGCAATAGATTTGGCAGCAGCAGGGGCTGATGAGAAAGGGGAATTTCGGGGATTGCGCCCGTCCCCTCGAAAAAGAATAAGGCCCACACTTCCGAGCAGGCCTTAATCGACAGGATCACATCGCGGCGCGCGCCGCGCGGACAAAGGCTTCCATCATATGCTTTTGCTTGACGCCGGGTGCGCTTTCCACGCCAGAGGAAACATCGATGCCAAAGCTCGGCCGGACCGTTTTGATGGCCTCAGCGACGTTGTCCGCAGTCAGCCCGCCAGAGAGCATCAATGGAATATTGGGATCAATACCCGCTAAAAGCGACCAATCAAACACGTGGCCCAGGCCTCCGGGCCGATCAGCGCCCTTGGGTGGTTTGGCGTCAACCAATACACGGTCGGCGACGTCGTTAAACAGCGCAATCTGGGCAACGTCTTCAGCCGAACCGATGGGCAGGGCCTTCATGATCTCGACGCCTGCCAAATGGCGAATGGCGGAGACCCGCGCCGGGCTCTCGGGACCGTGCAACTGGATCCAATCAGGACCGAGAGCTGCGACTTCGGCGACGCAGGAATTATCTGGGTTAACCAGCAAAACACAGCTCTCCACGCGTCCGCGGGCGGCAGAGATTAAATTGCCCAATTGCTCAATGGTCACATGGCGCGGCGAACGCAAAAAATGGACGAAACCGACCATATCGGCCCCGGCGTCTATTGCCGCGTCCAACAAGTCTTCCGTCTTGATGCCACAAATTTTGATTGTCTGAATATCGGCCATAATATGGTCGGGCTCAACGGGACGGGATGTATCGGAATTGCCGAACTGCGCCGTCCATCACCGCAGCTCAAGCAAATCATCTACCTCGTTGGCGGCAGAAACCGCGCTCGTGCCGGTGCGGCGGCGCAGCGTTTCCAACTCCTGGCTCAACTGAGTGGCTTCACGGCGCCAATGGCGCTCGCGGCGGCGATGGTGCCCTTGCGCAAACCAACTCGCCACGCCTCCAAGCAGAACTCCGACCAGAAGCACAACATAGAGAATGACGAACAAAGGCACGCCATAGCCCGACGCGCCCGCCTGCGCGGGAGCGCCAAAAGGATTAAGATTGACAGCAACCAGCTGCCGATTAGCTAGGGCGAAAGCGATCAAGAGCCCGCAGAGGGGCACCAGAACCAGCCAGCCGACGATCTTGTTGACCATGCATATTCCGTGGGGCGAAGGCCCCGTTCTTGATCGCAAGTCTAGCTTATTCGTGGTTCAAACGCTCGCGAATTTCTTTGCCCGCCTTAAACTGGGGCACGTACTTTTCGCCAACTTCAACCTGTTCACCCGTGCGTGGGTTGCGGCCAACACGCGCTGGTCGGTTCTTGACCGAAAAGGCCCCGAAACCGCGTAATTCAACCCGATCACCGCGCGCCATTGCATCGCCAATCTCATCGAGGATGGCGTTAACAATGTTTTCGATGTCGCGCTGGAACAGATGCGGATTTTCCGCTGCAAGCTTCTCGACAAGTTCAGACTTGATCATAAAAGGCTCCGGTTCAGACCCATTTGGAGGGGTATTCCAACCTGCCAAAGCAGAACGAAACCGTCAAGCATAGTAATGGGTTGAGGTTACTTGCTGCTGTTTTATATGTGGCAGATTTGCGCCACAATCACGGCCTTGCGACCAAATTCAGGCGATCCGTTTGACCATATATTCGGCATGAGCTTCATAAGCGGACAGCTTTTCGGACAGTTCTGGGCGGTCTTCAACTTGAAAACCTTGCTTCTCCCAGAACGACACCGAGCCATTTACCGCCACCAGGCTCATGGTCGGATAGCCCATGGCAACGGCGTGTTTTGTTAACGCCGACACGATCTTACCCGCCGCACCGACGCCGCGGGCAAGCGGCAGCAGGGCGAGATCATGGATGTAGTAGGTGTCCAAATCATCGGGGAGCTGGCCAAGGAGGGCATTGAGGGCCGGCAAAGAGCCAAGCTTCCACGGATGAGATAGCATGTAACCGGCCGGACGCTCTTGAACTTCGAAAAGATAGCAGCCGTTTCGATAGAGCTGAAATTTCTCGGCTAGAACTTCTGGGGCCTCAAAGAATCCAGGATGGACGCGGCCCGCAATTGCGTTCACCGCATCCATGTCATAGCCGGTCATGGCACGCCACGCGACATCACGAATTTGGATCATCTTATTCCTCTAAAAGAAACGACCCGCACCAAATGGCGCGGGTCGAATTTTTGTCAAATAGGAGCAGAAGCTCTTACTTGTCGTCGCGGCCCTTGAGAGCTGCGCCGAGGATGTCGCCAAGCGATGCGCCCGAATCGGACGAACCGAAGTTAGCCACTGCTTCACGTTCTTCGGCGATTTCGAGCGCCTTGATCGAGAGCTGGATGCGGCCGGTCTTGCGGTCGTACTGGGTGACGCGTGCGTCGACCTTTTCACCCTTGCTGAAACGCTCTGGACGCTGATCGTTACGATCGCGGGAGAGGTCAGCACGACGGATGAAGGAGGTGACTTCGCTGTCAGCGATACGGACTTCGATGCCGCCTTCGTTGACTTCGATGACTTCGGTGGTGACAACAGCGTTCTTACGCAGACCGCCGGTTTCGCCAGCAGCAGCGGAAGTTTCTGCGAGGTCGTCAGCAGCGAGCTGCTTGATACCGAGCGAGATGCGTTCCTTTTCGACGTCAACATCGAGGACCTTGGCCGAAACCATGTCACCGCGGTTGTAGTCTTCCAGAGCAACTTCGCCCGACTTCTGCCAGTCGAGGTCGGAGAGGTGAACCATGCCGTCCACGTCGCCTTCAAGACCGATGAACAGACCGAATTCGGTCTTGTTCTTGACTTCACCTTCGATGGTGGAGCCAACAGGGTTCTTTTCAGCAAACGCTTCCCATGGGTTCTGCAGGGTCTGCTTGAGACCGAGCGAGATACGACGCTTGTCAGCATCAACCTCGAGCACAACCACGTCAACTTCCTGCGAAGTCGATACGATCTTGCCTGGGTGAACGTTCTTCTTGGTCCAGCTCATTTCGGAGACGTGGATCAGACCTTCGATGCCTGGTTCCAGCTCAACGAAAGCACCATAGTCGGTGATGTTGGTCACGCGGCCAGTGAACTTAGCGTTGATTGGGTACTTGGCTTCGATGCCTTCCCACGGATCCGCCTGAAGCTGCTTCATGCCCAGCGAAATACGATGGGATTCATGATTGATGCGAACGATCTGAACCTTGATGGTTTCGCCGATCGTGAGCACTTCAGATGGGTGGTTAACACGACGCCATGCGATGTCTGTGACGTGCAGCAGGCCGTCGATGCCGCCGAGGTCAACGAACGCACCGTAATCGGTGATGTTCTTGACGACGCCGTCAACAACCTGGCCTTCTTCGAGCTGCTGGACGATTTCCGAACGCTGTTCTGCGCGCGATTCTTCCAGGATTGCACGACGCGAGACAACGATGTTGCCGCGACGCTTGTCCATCTTGAGAATCTGGAACGGCTGCGGAACGTTCATCAGCGGAGCGATATCGCGGATTGGGCGAATATCGACCTGCGAACGTGGCAGGAAGGCAACTGCGCCTTCGAGGTCAACGGTGAAGCCACCCTTAACCTGGTTGAAGATGGTGCCTTCAACGCGCTCGTTAGCGGTGTACTTAACTTCGAGCTTGACCCAGCTCTCTTCGCGGCGAGCCTTTTCGCGCGAAAGAACGGCTTCACCCATAGCGTTCTCGACGCGGTCAACATAGACCTCGACTTCCGAACCTACAGTGATGGTGCCGTCACGGCCTGCTGCGCCGAATTCCTTCAGCGGCACGCGGCCTTCGGTCTTCAGACCAACGTCGATGATCGCGAGGTCTTTTTCGATGGCGACGACTTTGCCGCGTACAACGGTGCCTTCAGCGGCATCGTTGTCGACAAAGGAGTCGAGCAGCATGGATTCGAAATCGTCTTTCGTCACAGTGTTCTGTGCCAAATTCTGTCTCCAGAGCGCCGGTGGTTTGGGGTTATTCACCTGAGTGGTACGGGTCCGCCTTGGAAAAACCAAAGCCGGCGCACGGAGCACCGCTTCCAACATCAGGAGATTTCTTTAGTCCGGTTCGGCCCGTGCTTTAGGTGATTGCCAGAAGTGCCGGGCCCAAGGAGGAAATTAGAGAGAGTTATCTCTCTGCCTTGAGCGCCATAGCCTCGTCGACAATCGCAACCGCAGCGCGAAGTGCCGCTTCTATACCGAGAAGAGTCGTATCGAGCAAGTGCGCGTCTTGCGCCTTATAGAACCCGCCATTGGGATTCTGCATGTCTCGGGCGTCGCGCTGCTCGATCTGATGGAAGAGAGCATAGCGGTCGACGCTTTCTCCGCGCGCTTCAAGCTGGCGTGCCCGACGCTCCATACGCGCCTTGCTGTCCGCCTGGATGAAGAGCTTCACATCGGCATCTGGGCAGATATTGGTGCCGATATCGCGCCCATCAAGCACAGCGCCGCCCGGTTGCTGGGCAAAATCACGCTGAAAATCAAACAGCGCCTCACGCACCGCACCGATGACCGCGATTTTACTCGCGAACACGCCGACCTCTGCCGTGGTCAGCGCGATCACATCGCCGAGATGACCAACATCTAGATTCTTCGCCGCGGCAATGGCAGCTGCCTCCATCTCCGGGGTGTCGATCTGGTCTGCGATCGCGAGTCCGACAGCGCGGTAAAGCAGGCCCGTGTCGAGATGAGGCAGGTGGTAGTGCTTGGCGAGCCCAACAGCGAGCGTTCCTTTGCCCGAAGCGGCGGGGCCATCAACAGCGATAATCATGGGCCAAGCTCCGGCTGCCATCTGGTTGTTCTCAAAGCGATAACGAGAGCTGGGCGATGCGGCAAGAGCTGCGGCCCACTGCCCCGCAGATAGGCCCGCAAACATTTAACGTTTGACAGCCTAAATCTTCTCCCCTAACCGAACTGACCGACTTGGGCGCGAGCGGCGTTATTGCCGCGCCCGTCCTTTCCCTTTTCGTTCGAGGCATGGAAAATGGCCAACTCTGAGCGCGGCACCAAGCGCACTGACCCCGATACCGGCAAGAAGTTCTACGACCTCAATCAGGATCCGATCGTTTCGCCCTACACCGGCAAGAGCTATCCGCGTTCGTTCTTCGAACAGCTGACCGGCAAGGCCGGCCCGGCAACGGCGCGCAAGGCCGATGACGAAGACGAGTTGGACGATGAAGAAGAGATCGAAGACACCGGTCCAGAAATCGTCAGCCTCGAAGACGCTGACGCCGAAGAAGCCGGTGACGACATCCCTGACGTCGAAGACGTAGAGGTTGAAGAAGACCTCGGCGACGACGAAGAGGACGTGTTCCTTGAAGAAGACGAAGATGAAGACGATGGTCTTGGCTTCGACGTTGGCAGCGACGAAGAGCGCTGATTCCAAACACTTTTCTGGCCGGATGGAGTTTTCCACCGGCCAGATAAAAAAGTGAACCGAAGGCCTTGCGCCCAGCAAAACCTTCCACTAGTTTCCCCCTCGTTCCAGACAGCAACCCGGACGGAACGACCCAAGGAATATGGGGCCTTAGCTCAGCTGGGAGAGCGCTTGCATGGCATGCAAGAGGTCAGCGGTTCGATCCCGCTAGGCTCCACCATCCTTCTTCTCCAAAATTTTTTGATCGTATGTTGCGCAACCGCTCTCTCGCGTTCGCCTCTTGGTTGACTGCAACCCTCCGCGATATAAGATCAAACCATGAACGCGCTCTATTTGCGGTCCTGGGGAGACAGTTGTGGCAATCGAAACAAAACGCGTCCTCCCACGCAGTCACGCCCGCGCCATTTGGATGGCAGCGCAAAGGCTCGATGAGCGCGCGCCATTTGGGGCTGGGCCCGCCGCGGCACAAGCGGCAATCGAGCAGTTGGGATATGTGCAAATCGACACGATCAATGTGATCGAACGCTGCCACCACCACATTCTATTTTCGCGCATACCAGACTATTCACGAGCCGACCTCGCGCAGCTCCAAAGCCAGAACAAAAGCATTTTTGAATATTGGACCCATGCGTTGAGCTATGTGCCCAGTGCTGATTTTCGGTTCTTCGGCGCGGCCATGCAAAAGTTTCGCGACACCCCGTCGACCTGGTTCGGGTCTGTCACCACCGCTGAAGTCAAAGCCATGACCCAGCGCCTCCTCAACGAAGGCCCCCTCTCGATCCGAGACATTGAGGATGATGTCCTCATCGAGAAGACCCATGCTTGGGGTAGCAAAAAGCCGTCTAAACGCGTGCTTCAGTTGATGTTCTTCCAAGGGCTCGTGACCATTTCAGAACGCGCTGGCATGCTCAAAACCTATGAGCTGACCCAGCGGCATTTTGAGTGGCAAACACCGCCAAGACGCGCGACCGAAAACCAAACGGCCAATTATCTCCTCGACCGCGCCTTGCAAGCGCAGGGGGTCGTCTCACTCGCCTCCGTCTGTCACCTCAACGCAGGCATGAAGAAGGCGGTCAACGAGGCGATCGAAGCACGCGTCAGACGCAAGCAATTGGTGGCTGTAGCGCTGGAAGGCGCAGAAAAAATCGCGCATTGGGCAAAGCCTGAGACGCTCGAAACAGAACACTCAATCGACCCAGAGCTCGTGCATATTCTATCGCCCTTTGATCCGCTGATCATTCTGCGCAAACGCCTCGAGATGGTCTTTGATTATAGCCATGTGTTTGAGGCCTATGTGCCAGCAGCAAAACGCAAATACGGCTATTTCGCTCTACCTGTTTTGATCGGAGACCGCGTTGCCGCCGTGGTCGACCTCAAAACCGACCGCAGCACTAAAACGCTAAACGTGCAGAATTTCGTTTGGCGTGAAACGCCAACAGCCGAGAGCAAAGCGGCGATCGATGCAGAATTGGGCCGGTTTGAATCGTTTCAACTGCGCGGATAAAACGGGTGCATCTGACGAAGCCGTGCTCTGACGACTTTCCATTGCGAAGACAAAACGGTACAAACTGCCGCCGATCTTGGGAGGCTGCTTTTGGCGACTTATACCGATATTGCCCGTCGTGTTTATAACCACACATGGAAGCTCGATCCGATCGTGCGCAGTCTGCTGGATACGGACTTCTATAAGCTGTTGATGATGCAGATGATCTGGGGGCTGTATCCCAAGGTCGAAGCCACCTTCTCCCTGATCAATCGAACCAATAGCGTTAAGCTGGCGGAAGAGATCGACATTGACGAATTGCGCGCCCAGCTTGACCACTGCCGCACGCTGCGCCTCTCGAAAAAAGAAATGATCTGGCTGGCCGGTAACAGCTTTTATGGCTCGCGGCAGATTTTCCAGCCTGGCTTTTTGCGCTGGCTCGAAAACTTCCAGCTGCCCGAGTATCGCCTCGAAAAGCGCGATGGCCAGTTCATTTTGGAATTCCCCGGCCCGTGGGTTGAAACCACCATGTGGGAAATTCCGGCCCTCGCGATCATCAATGAATTGCGCTCCCGCGCCGCCATGAAGGAATTTGGCCCGTTCGAGCTCGACGTGCTCTATGCCCGTGCGAAAGCTAAAATGTGGGACAAGGTCGAGCGGCTCAAGAAACTGCCCGACCTCAAAATTTCAGATTTCGGCACGCGTCGTCGGCACTCATTCCTTTGGCAGCGCTGGTGCGTTGAAGCGCTCAAGGAAGGGATTGGCGATAATTTTACCGGCACGTCCAACGTAAAGCTGGCGATGGATACCGACCTCGAAGCGCTCGGGACCAACGCCCATGAGCTGCCCATGGTGCTTGCGGCCCTTGCACGTTCCGACGAGGAATTGCGCGAAGCGCCCTACCGCGTCCTACAGGACTGGAAGAGCTATTATGGAGGCAATCTCCTCATCGTCCTGCCAGATGCCTTTGGCACAGACGCATTCCTCCGCGATGCACCTGATTGGGTCGCCGATTGGACTGGTTTCCGGCCCGATAGCGCCCCGGCCATTGAAGGCGGCGAAAAGATCATCGATTTCTGGAAATCGCGTGGCCGCGATCCGAAAGAAAAGCTGCTGATCTTTTCGGATGGGCTCGACGTCGACATGATCGAGGAAGCCTATTTGCACTTTGAGGGCAAGGTTCGTATGAGCTTTGGCTGGGGCACCAACCTCACAAACGACTTTGAGGGATGCTCTCCCGTCCCGCAAAGGGCGCTCAAACCCATCTCACTGGTTGCCAAGGTGAGTGAGGCAAATGGCCGACCTGCCGTTAAGCTCTCAGACAATCCTGCGAAGGCCACCGGACAAAAATCTCAGATTGAAAGATACCTACGAGTGTTCGGAGAATCTGGACGCGTCGAGAAGGCTGTCGTCGTTTAACCAGCTAACAAAACTGTGACCAAAAATTCCCAACTGGGGAGAACTAAAGCCACACTTGTGTCGTTAAGGGGTTATGAACTTAACCGGGCCAATTTGGTCACGAGCTCGCAAAGAGCCGTAGGAATTCATGACCTTAGAGCTGATCGACATTGCGCTGTCAGAGCGCCACAGCCATCCTCGTCTGCAAAATAGGATCACGGGTAAAGTGCGCGCCGTTCTTGCCGAGACCATCGGCGGACGCCTCATCGAGCATGAAATTTTTGTACCGGTCTGGATAGACGCAGTTGAAGGCACGCCTGGGGACGATATTGAGTTGTCCCTGATGGTGAAGGCAGCCGACATCATCGGACGGCTTAAATCGCGCCTCTCCTCTGGCCCAGAGCCACTATCGGGCAAAGTATTTCCAGCGGATGCGCCGATGGCTTCAAATGATGACTTCGCTACGCCGAGCGATATTCTGCATCCAGCGGCCTCAAACAGCACCCCTGAATAAAACTTGGGCGCGCCATCTGCAGGATGAGCGCGCCCAAAATGTTTTCGATAGCCGGGCTGAGACGGCTAAACGCGGACTTCACCACCGCGATTGAGCGCCACCAGATTGGCCCGAACGACGTCTTCGGCGGCTTTGGTGACCAGCTTGCGATCAGTGGTCGCCGTCAGTGGCATGGGCGTGCCAAAGGCTACTGTAATGTCCTTGATCGAGCCGCCAAAGATTTCGCGTAGGTTCTGACCAAGGGAATTGGATTTCGACCACGAGATCAGCGAACGCTCATTGCGGCTGATGGGGAGGCCCTGCAGCTTGGTATAGGCAATCGTCACGGGCTGCAGCACAACGTCCTTCGCCCCAGCTCCAGCTATCGCCATCTGAGCGGCGCCAACCAAGGCCGAGCGGAACGGCAACACGTGGGTGCCAATGTCCGATTGGCCTTCGGCGAACAACACGACAGAATGACCGTCGGCAATGTGCTTGCCCATTGCTTCTGCGGTGCGTCCGGTTTCCGAGCGTCGATTGCGGTCAGCGTAAATCGTGCGCTGCAGATAAGCGAGCTGCTTGACGATCGGCCAGCCACCAACTTCGCGCTTGGCAACGAACGTCACCGGCGCTTGTGAGCCGATAGCGATAATGTCGGTCCAAGCAATGTGGTTTGACACCATGAGCGTGGGCCGACCTTCGGACGGCGTGCCAATAGCGCGGACGCGCAGGCCGAGCAGAATACAGCTGAGCTTATGGAAGCCCCGCGGGACATACTGCCAACACTTCATATCCAGCTTGACGATCACCCATTGGATCGGCAAGGCGATGATGATGTAGGGGACAAGGATGAACAGGAAAAAGATAGTCCTGAAAATCATGAGACGCGTTAGTCCTGCTTAGTCTTGGGGGCGTTTAGAGGCACGGCGTAGAGCTCAAGCCGATGGTCGACGAGCTTATAGCCAAGGCGCTTTGCGATAACTTCTTGGATAGCCTCGATTTCCTCATTTCGGAACTCGATGACCGTGCCAGTGCGAATGTCGATCAGATGATCATGGTGCTCATCAGGGATGAGCTCAAAACGGGCGCGACCGTCCTTGAAATCATGCTTGGTAACTAAGCCAGCTTCTTCAAATAGATTAACTGTGCGGTAGACCGTCGACAGCGAAATGCGTCCGTCAATCGCCGAGGCGCGACGGTAAAGCTCTTCCACATCGGGATGGTCGGTGCTTTCTTCGATCACCGCGGCGATTACGCGCCGCTGATCCGTCATGCGCATGCCTTTAGCAACGCATGCTTCCTCGAGGGTGGGATCAGATGTGAGTTTGGTCATGTTTCCGCTCCCGCGCGCACTATAAACAACCGGGTTAACCAAGATCGCGCGTCATGACAAGCGCGGTGGCTGCCGAGCCATCGGGGCGTGGATAATACCCCTTCCGCTTCGACACGGCCTTAAAGCCGTGATGTTCGTAGAGGCGGATCGCGGGGGTGTTCTGCTCGTCGACTTCCAGAAACATGGTGGTCACTGGGCTCATCAGCAGATCAGCAAACACCGCATCGAGCAGCGCACGTCCTAAGCGCTTGTTGCGCCACTTTTTATCAACCGCGATGGTGAGAAGCTCGGCCTCGTCGAGCACAGTGCGAATAACCGCAAAGCCGGCAATGCGGCGCTTTGCATCACAAGCCACATAGGTTGGTGTCGCCTTGTCGGCGATAAAGTTGGAGAACTCTTCGCTCGACCAGCCGCGATAAAATGATCCAGCATGGATTTTCGCCAAGGCGGCCGCATCAGAAGGCTCTGCTGGTTCGATATGCAGCCCTTGCGGGGCCAACCACAGCTTATCCATCAGACGCGCCTTGGAATGCGGGACGCGTTTTGTGGCTTGGCGTCGGCATCGCGCACATAGCTCGCATGTGGCGGATAGTCGGCGACATCTTGTTCGGCAGCAAAACGAGCCATAGCGACGATATCGATAAAGGGGCTATCGACCAAGGTCGCCTCATGGGAAATAGCAGCGCGCGCCTCTTCAAGCGGCAGCAGTCGCGCGGCAGTTTTCGGAACGCCGGGGGCCGAGAACGTCTGAAAATAGGCTTCGTCGCGGCGGGCATCCAAGAAAATTACCACCGGACCGCTCGCCACGGTCAGCGAAAGCGCTTGCAAGCTTGGAATGCCCAGCACGGGTATTTTGCGGGCGACACCGAGGCCGCGCGCTGCGGAAAGACCGATGCGCAGACCGGTGAACGAGCCCGGGCCAGTGGTGACTGCGATGCGCTCAATATCAGCGTTGGAGACGTTGTTCCGCGACAGCAAAGTGTCGAGACGCGCGAAGAGAATTTCCGCGTGCCCTTTGGCGATGTCATCAACGATGAAATCGCTGGTACCGTCTGCCAAGAGCAGGCCCAACTGAAGGCGCGGAGCAGCTGTGTCGATAGCAAGGGTAATTGCGGGCAAGCGAGGATCTCCCAAGGCGGGTTCTAACAGGCACTATCGCTCAAAATGGCTTGAGTCCACCGCCTTGACGCCTCACCCCACTGCGACCACCTTGCCTTTATGCCCATTGATTCGCTGCGTATCTCGATATGACATGGCTCGCTGAAACGACGATGCTGAGCCAGGGATGGCGCCGGTTCCTGATCCTGCTGCTGGCAGGCCTTGTTGCAGGGCTTTCTGTCCCTCCCTTTTTCCTTCTGCCAGCGCTGTTCGTCGCCATGCCCATTTGGATCTGGGCTCTCGATGGTGCGGAACGCGGCAAAGGGCTTAAGCGCCTCTTCGGCCCCGCCTTCTCCATTGGCTTTGCTTTCGGCCTTGGGTATTTCCTCGTTAGCTTTCATTGGCTGGGCGCGGCGTTTTTCGTCGATGGGGGCTGGTTCGTCGCAGCCATGCCATTTGCCATCCTGGCGCTCTCAGCGCTGATCGCTATCTTCTGGGGTCTGGCCAGTGCCTTTGCTCATATGAGCTGGAGCCACGGGGGCACGCGTATTTTTACTCTCGCTGGCTGGCTTGCCGCTGCAGAATTTGCTCGCGGCCATGTGCTCACCGGTTTTCCGTTTGATCTGCTCGGCTACAGCCTCACCGCAACCGAAGAATTGATGCAGGCAAGCTCACTGGTCGGCGTCTATGGCCTAAGCTTTATCGCGCCGTTGATTGCCGCGACTCCTGCCCTGATTTGGCCGGCAGATGATCGCAATTGGTCCCGGCGATTGGCGCCCTTCGTTGGCGCCATCTTTGTCGTCGCCTCCATGCTTGGCTATGGCTGGAACCGGCTCAACACCACACCAGTCACCGAGCGCACCGACATGCATATGCGCCTCGTGCAGCCACTGGTTTATGAGCACAGCGATTTTGGCAATGTCGACCCAGTCGCACTCATCGACCGCCTCACCATGTTGTCGGAAATGCGCATGGACCCGAGCGATCAAGGCTTGGCCGATATCACCCATCTCGTTTGGCCAGAATCGAGTCTTCCCTTCTACTTGGAAGCTTATCCAGAGGCCCTCACCCGGATCGCACGCCTCCTGCCCCCGCAAGCTAGCCTCATCACCGGCGCGCCACGCCGTCCCTATGCATTGGATGCAGCGGACGCCTCAGGCAAACCATACAATTCAGTGATCGTTGTCGACACCGAAGGCGAGATCGTCTCGAGCTACGACAAATCCCATCTCGTCCCCTTTGGTGAATATCTGCCGTTTGACGAGCTCCTGGCCAAAATTGGCGTGCAGCAATTCGTGCCCGGGTCGGATGGTTGGGCTGCAGGCGACGCCAAGCGCCGCTTGATGACCCTGCCCGGCGGCATCAACGCTCTGGTTCTGATCTGTTACGAAATTTTGTTTTCCGGCGATCTTGGCGAAACCGCCAATGCAGGCTTCCTGCTCAATGTCACCAATGACGCTTGGTTCGATGCGTCCTACGGCCCCAGCCAGCACGCGCACCACGCCCGAATTCGCGCCGTCGAAGAAGGCATGAGCCTCATTCGTGTCGCCAATACCGGCCTCACCTATGCCACCGACCCACTGGGTCGCATCACGGCACAACTCTCGCCGGGTGAAATGGGCGCTCTCGATGTCCGTCCCCATGAGCGGCTAGACAGCACGCTGTTCGCACAGCTGCGCCACTGGCCCTTCTTACTCGCGGTTTTGGGAAGCATCTTGGCCGGCTTTGTCGCCCACGCCCGGATCAGACGCCAGCGCCTGATCTGACCCTAGAAGGGTAAAAACCCGCGCTTTGTACTAGAGTTTTGTACCAAGCGGAGAAACCTCAGTGCCCTAAAGCACGAAACCCGCGCATCCACGAGGGATACACGGGTTTTCGAGAAGGATTGGTGCCCAGAAGAAGATTAACGGGTTTTTCACCAATAACTCTTCTAGGTCAAACACTTAGGTCCGCCGCGTTCAACGGGTTTGTATCAAGGGTTTGACGACGAGGTCAAGCGCCTACCGTCATATTTCCTTTGAGCAGATCAGCATCTTGGCGAGATCATTGTCCGGTCTACCGTTTTCCGTGAATGACGCCTTCCTATTCTGCAGCCACAACTTCGTCGGAACCCAGGGCATCTGCTGTCAAAGCGCCCCCCGATTGCATAGTTACCTTTAAAGCCGCCTCCACCTCTTCAGGTAGCAACCCCAAATTCCTGAAGAAGTTCATATTTCGAGCCTCTGCGTCACGAAACATCTTGCGATAGCTCAGCACCCTTATGGAGGCACGGTGAATTGGTGAGTAACCATAGAAACCAAGGCCATCAGGTGTGGGAGTCTGCACAATGCTACGACGAAGCTTTGCTCTCGTCCCCTCGGTGAGGTCACATACTACGATGCACTCGAATGGGGTGTGTTCGCCAATTTCATCGACGACCTGCCCCTCAACGTCGCGGACAGTTCTGCTTCTGAGGCGCTCAACGTAGGTCAGAACTTGATCTATCGGATCGCTGGAAGTTTTTTCGTCACCCGGTCGCTTGAATTCAACGATGACCACCGGGTCATTTGTTCCTTCGCGCCTAAATCCAAATGGATTCAAAAATACCAGATCAGGCTCTTTGGTGCTACTTGAGTCGGATATTGACGACAGGGTCTTGTCAGAGGCAAAAAATTGATAACAGGAGAGAAGCTCGTCAACTAACCAGAGATTATGGCTTGCGTACTCTTTGGACGAAAGAATTGTCCCCATCGGACAAATAAGATCATGAACCGTCTTTTCTAAGGCGTACTTTCGAGACGAATCATCCAAACTTTTTAGAAGAGACTTTGCTATCTGTATTACTTGGTGTCGCTTTATGGTGTACTCTGCTAGTCGCAGCTTCGCGCCCTCATTCACTTGGTGCAAAAGCCTAGCAACATTAGCGTCGACCTGTTCGGGCAAATCCTCGGGCTGAGAGCCTAAGTGATTGATTTCTGCTTTCAACTTCCGTTCGCGGCGATATAGGAGCGTAAACAGCGTCTTGCCGATATCTTCGTCGTTCATGCCCGGCGACAAGCTTTTCACGTAACCGTCAACGTCGGTAACTGAGACCGCTAACTGTGGGTGTTCCTCAAGTAAACTGATGACAAACCTCTTCTGAGTTTGCCTTATCTGATCAATATGAGCCGCTAAGAACTTTTCCGCTGCGTCGATCACAGCTTCTCGTATTCGTTCAAGCTCCTCAGGACGCGCTTTAAAGCTCGTCCTTTCTTGATCCACCTTGTCATTTAAAAATGCCCCCTCAACAACGCAAACATACGCCCGATGATTTGAGAGCTGCCGCAACGCAAACTTTTTTTCGATCTCAATGGCATCTACGACACGACCTTGAGCTGTCAGTAATATGCTATTGACCAGCTTCCGGGCAATTTTGGGATCGGCATAAACATGCGATATCCGAAGTACGCCAATTTGCCCCTTAAGATCTAATTCCTCAGACAACTCGACAGACATTCGCTCAGATACATATTCCCCAACGTCTATCTGTCTTTTCCCCTCTACGACTACCAAGTTTGGCATACTGCCAGCGAGGAAGAATGGAAAAAAGTGGAGGCATAAGCTGCGCGTAAGCGAAGCCGAAGCAAGCGTAAGATCTGGGTCCAAAGGTCCGCTAAGGGTAATGGCCGTTCCAGACTCAGTCGCCTGGACCTCATCTACCTTTAAGTCAGACCGAGATTCTTCCATTTCGGGTCGAAAGTCGAAAGACACTTTAAGGCTGCCTAAGAGTGAGTCGGTGGTACTTTGAACCGCGACCCGATCAAACGCCTTATGCCAAACCAAGCGACCAACACCCCGCCCCCCGATGGCAGCCTTCGACCGTGTATCACACTCGTTAAAGGCTTCTAGATGAGCGTCCGAAAGGCCGATGCCGTTGTCACCTATCTTGATCGCTGACAGCCGCTTGTTCTCCTTGTGGATCTCAACGAGGATTTTCCCTTTGTTTGCAGCCTCATGAACGGTGAAGCGCTCCTCTATCGCCTGTATCCCATTCATGACCCCCTCAAATACAGAGTATACGAGAGCAGTAGCTCCGTCTGGCAACCTCATGTTGCTGAGCCGCCCTTCAAAATTTAGCTTCATAGCCCCCCCCGCAAAGCTTGATAAACCAAAGAAGTATCAGGACACCACTACTATAAATCAATCTAAAAAAAACGTGGGATGATACAAATCCGAAGAATAGATGCCCCCCCCACAAGGAGATCGATTTCGTCTGATTATTCAAGGACGATTGGCTATTTAAACTCGCTAAACTAATTCCCATTTCGCCAACACCAGCTCTGCCGCTGGAAGATCATTCCGAAGCCGCTGGACCGTTGGCCTAGTGAGACCCGTGGCTTTGGCAATGGCCGAAGCTCCTGCTCCAGCAGCCAGCATGTCCCGCATGGTGTTCAACTGGTCCCGTGTGAAGCTAGGCTTGCGCCCTCGGTACTTCTCCGGCTCCTTCGCTCTTGCGTCAGCGATCCCGGCCTTCTGAGCCTCCTTGGTAGCCTCCGCTTGAGCCTGAGCCGTCGCCGCCATAAAGCCGATCAGCGCGTCCCTGACAGCTTCCTGCATCGGGTCTTTTGTGGCTCCATCGAAGGTCAGGTTGTTTATGACAGTCCTGATGATCACCCCTTGGCGCATGAAGTGACGAATGGCGTCTGTTACGTCCTGATAGTTGCGCCCCAAGCGATCCACCCAGCGAACGACCAGCACATCCCCACGGCGCAGCTTGTCGTATAGGCGCTTACCCTCTGGTCTGTCGGCCAGTGCGGTGGTGACACCTGACTGCCCGTGGTCGGCAATGACTTCATCAATGACGAACCCAGCAGCTTCGGCTTGGGTACGCTGGTGATCGAGGTTCTGATCGACGGTGGAGACACGAGCATAGAGGATGGTGCGAGACATACGAGCAACTGCCAACAAAGGTTCTGCTCATATAAATGACTGCCAACAAATCAAAGTCAATCCTTGTGGGCGCACCTGAGGGCGACTTCCAGACTGCCCATAGAGGTATACCCAGTGGGCATCACGAGGGAACCAGCGACACCAGCCAGCCGACCGATCGAGGCCAACGACAACGCGCCGATCGTTGGCGGCATAAGCGGATTGGCATAGAGCGACAGGGGGCACCGGGGGGAAATTCCCCGAGGGGCATATACGAATACGCTCACAGACTTTTTGGAAAAATCATCGAGGTCTTTTGCCGTCCTTCCGGATCGCCGGGAGGACCACTGCAGTGACCCAGTGCTGGAAGTCCTTGGCCTCCGGCTTGTCGCTCCGCATGATCAGCTTGTAGAGGCCGCTTTCGGAGACGCAGACAACCCTTCGTTTTCCTTCCCTACCATTCACGATAGTAGGGAGCGTCTGTAGGGACTTTTCGCCCTCATCAAAACGATTGTCCGCTAGGTGGTGTGCGTAGGTTCCATTCGTTGGGTGCTGCTTAAACCCGAGGGCTTCACAGACATCACGGGCGACGAACCAAGGTTCACCGTCGATTTCCACGCAGCGCAGGTCGATATTACGGACCTGAGGAGCTGATACCCCAGCCTTTCACTCATGTTATAATCATGGGTAATAAACCGGGGTATCACTCACGGAGATCCGACAGGGTGACCTAGGGGCTAACCGCCAGAGACGACTTTCGGCTTCACCTCAAGGACACGCTCACGCTCCTCTTGCAGTTTCCTTAAGCGTTCCCGTCGCGCCGCCAACAGCCGACAGACCAAAGGCTGAGACACATGGACGGCCTGCGCGATCTCCGATTGGGTCAACTCCGGGAAGTTCCAAACGAGCCACTCCACTTCCTGCATAGTGGACATCTCACGACGACCCCAAGTTTCCGCATAAGCATCCCGATCATCCTTGAACGCTTTAAGGGCAGCTTGAGCGATCCGAACGGCCTCACCTTTGGCTTCCGCAATAGCCGCCATTGTGTCCTCCCATCGAGCGGCCACCCAAGCCTGGCCCAAAGGACTTACGACATCGAATGGACGCTTTCCTTTTCGTTCAATTCGACGTCCCAATCCTTGGTCAACGGCCCAAAGAGGCAGCCTATAGCGAGTATGCGTAGCCGCCCCCTCAAGCTGAAGGAGCCCCATTTTGACGAGCACGACACGGACCTCCTTCTTGCCCAATCCCATGGACTCTCCCATTTCGGTTACCGTGATCCAATCGCCCTGTGAGATCGAAAGCAGCTTTCCTGTCTTCCGATCCAGCGTTTCCTCGAAGTACTCCATTCGCGCTTAAAGTTCGTCATGGCACGAGCTATTAGAAAAGTGTGGTGGTCGCTCCTCAGACGAATGCGCAGCACAGGCTACGTTTCCGAAGGCTCGCACAGTTGTAGCAAGACAAGACGCAACCAAAGCGTAGCGCTGGTCGGCCCTCATCGAGTTGATGATCTTGGTTGTTAACCCTGGGTCGCAAGGACGGTCGGTGATGCACAAAGAGTTATCGTAGGCGGAAACCTGCACGGCAACCTGCTATAGGTAGTTCTAGTCGCTCTTAAGAGGATGCACTGCAAATCATTGATGTATCGCGAGATTTCTGCAAACGCATCCCAGCACTGAGGACTGCCAAGGATTGGATACCAAGGCACTCCTCAGAATCATGCAGTCTTGTCCGCGTTAATCCGCAAAGAGTTGTGGGTGATATTTCTTCAAGTCACTGGCCGCTTTAAAAATGCCGCGAGCAGCGTCATCAGCCACAGCATTAGCCGATGCAACTAAGGGGTCTGATTTTGCTGACGCCCATTCCCAATTGATAACCAGACCGCCGGCAATCTCCCTGAGGATTAACCAGAGATCACGGTGCAGCACTTCTTTGCCCTTGTTGTTTCGCCAACCATTTTGCTCCCACCCGGACATCCACTCAGTCATCCCCTTAACGACATGTTGGCTCGAGGTCCGAAACACCATTGTCTCCACGCCATCCTGAACCGCGTGTTTCAGGGCAGCGACTGCTGCTAGCATTTCTGCTTCAATCTGACTTGAAACGGCTTGATGTCGTTTGAAGAACACTCTGCGTCGCACAACGCGATCCTCTTCAAGTTGCTGCTTGATCAGACTTACTCCCCCTAGACCAGAAGCCCCAAGGCGAGCGCCGCCCGCGACCAGCAGAACGCCAGTCTTAAAATGCTCTTTCGTTTTCATTCAGTAAGTCACCAACACTGACGCCTCAGAAGGGCACCAAGTTCCACATTTTATAAATCTTGATATTTTTGAGCAGCAGTGCGCAATACAATTTGCACACCACTGAGCCGGACTGACCGACAAGAAAATCACTTATCAATATGGGGACATAATTACAAAATACCCCCATCCGTACTTACTTGTTATTATGCAATTACATTAGACCTCAACATACTCATGCTTGAGCAAGTGCAGCAAAGGCGCTTCAACCATGCAGATTGTCTGCTTTGGATAGTAATGATCATATTCCCGCTCAATAGACGAAAGCCAAACGACCGGAGGCAGGAGATCCTCCCAGAAATCGTCGCGAAGGAAGGCAAGGTCCGTGGAGTGTGCCCAGTAACTATCCACGTCGCCGTTCGTATGGTGCACCTCCGTCTGATGGAGAAGATTCATGACCCCACCCACTTCGCCTTCGTAAAGCACAGCAAAATCTTCTACACATCTCGCGGTATCTTGAGAAATCCCCCCAAGCTCTACTTGCCGATCCAGCTCTTTAGCGACCCAAGAATACAGCCCTCTGTAAACATCCAAGGGAACGCCTGAACAGTCTCTACCATCTACTTCCCAGTCCATCTCGGGCTTGGAAGCTTTATTAGAAATCAAGCAAATCCTCTGAATATTCGGAAGCTGCAGAAGCAGAACTCTATTGTTTCGGGTCGTCACCACACATGATGACTTACCGCTGTTCATCACAAAGTTTACGTGCCGCGATTCCTTTTCGGTTATCGGGTACCACTTCGTACGCTCTTGCTTGTGAAGCTTAATCCCGACATGCCCCCAGAAGACGTCATCGACATCCAGCAGGTCGACCCCATGCTCGACAGCAGGTGTCGGCTCGTCGAGCAAATCACTCACGTGACAACCAAATATTTCGGCCATCTCGCGGAGGGACGCAACGCTCGGCTGCACCTTCTCCGTTTCCCATCTACCTACGGTCTGTTGTGTTGTCCCCAGCATGTCAGCTAGCTGCTTCTGGCTAAGGCCGCGGTCCGTACGCATTTTGCGAATTCGATTCATGAACACCTCCGTCACACACAGATGGTGTACAGACACACATGTTGGGTGTCAACACGCATAGTGAGTTAGATAACACGCAGAACGTTTATTGCTCGTCGCATGTTAATAACAAGGTCCTCGGCCAATCCTCGAAGAACTTCACCTGAGCCGCCAAGGTCACCTCGCCATAGCCAGCAGCAGCGCCAGCCGTGGCGTGTCCGGTGATCGCATTGGTGACGTCTTCTCGCCTCCCAAGGCTTCTCGCTGTGGTCTCAAAGCGATGACGCCAAGCGTGGTTGGGCTGCACCCTCTCATCGGTGATGATGGTTCTGACGAACTCACGGACACGGTTCTTGGCGGTCTCCAAGCCCCCATGCACCGCCTTGTCGGTCTTCTGCAACAGCTTGAGGAAGAGGTGCCCGAAGGGACGACTTTGGACGAACGTGATGAACCCCAGCTCCACAAGATGCGGATGTAGGACAACGTCTCGGAAGACACTGGTCTTGATGGTCCCCGCCTCAGGCGTCAGTCGGATAACCCAATGACCACCTTCTTGCCTGATGTCTTCCTTGCGGAGCTGCACGACCTCACCAACGCGAGCACCCGTATAGGCCATCAGCCAAGGCACCCAGCGGCGAACAGCAGTCACCTGCGGGCTTTCCCAGCCTGACGGTTGGTAGTTGAAGGACGCAGTAAGCAGTGCTCGCGCCTCCTCGTCAGTGAAACCCTTTGAGCGCTCAACCTTGCGCTTGGCGTTCATCACCTTGATGCCGTCTGCGGGATTGTGACCAAGCAGCTGCTGACTGACAGCCCAGCCAAAGAGCACTCGTAGGGCCGAGATGTCGGTTCCCTTGATGGTCTTTAGGCTCGTGCCTTGTGCCAACCGATGGTCCTTGTAGGCGACCACATCAGCCGCCGTTACCCGCTCAGCATCATCATGACCAATGAACGCTCGGAACTGCCGAGTGACGCGGAAGTAGGCCTCTTTGGTGCTCCCAGACAGCCCAGCCTTCTCGGCCTCACGCCACCATGCCTCAGGTAGACCAGTGATGGTCTGCTTCACCTTACGCACCACAGAAGCCGCTGGCTTTTTTGGAGATTCTGCCCTGATGGGAACAGCAACAGGACGAGGTTCAACCACAGGATCGAGCACCTCAAGCACCACTGCCAGACATCGGCTAGCGAGCCTCTGGAAGCATTCCGCATCCTTGTCGACCATCAGCCCCAAACGCTCACAAAGCGCCGCCACAGAAGCCCGCAGGTGCTCTAGTGAATCGCCTGAGTTCATTTGTTTCCGCAGGTCAGCTACAGCTTCAACAGTGTCATGCAGCGCAACACCCAAGGTCTTCAGCAGCGCCCCTCGACGGCTTGGCTCTGCGAGATCATTCCTGAGGAGTTTGATGACCTGCCGGATAGCAGCAGTGTCCAGCTGATCGAACTCACCGAGGAGGCGCTTACGGGCAAGGGATAGGAGCGCCTCACACTCGGCCACGGCTTGAGCACAGGCGGCCAGAACGGAAGCCGAAGGAGTCTTGGAGGTGCCTTCTTTCGCGCCGAGCCAGCGGACAAACTCAGTGATGTTCCGGTCGATATGCTGCCGGAGCGCAACGGGAATGACCCGACGATATTTCCACCGACCAGCGCTTTGGTCGAACGTCAGGTTTCTAACAAGGTAACCCATGGAATAGGCCGCTTTGTACCAGAGTTTTGTACCAAGCGGAGAAACCTCAGTGCCCTAAAGCACGAAACCCGCGCATCCACGAGGGATACACGGGTTTTCGAGAAGGATTGGTGCCCAGAAGAAGACTCGAACTTCCACACCTTGCGGTACACGGACCTGAACCGTGCGCGTCTACCAATTCCGCCATCTGGGCAGTGTCGCTTTTGCAGCAGTGCTGCGGCAACGAGTGACTATCTAGATTAGGGTGTTTCCGAAGTCAACGCGCTTTGCGGGCCAGCCTAAAACTTTGCACCCATACAAACCCTTATCCCGATTTCTTCCACAGCGAAGGCCCTTGAAAACTGGGCTGAATATCGGATTTGAAAAAATCTGCGCTGAGTGGAAAACTGCGCGCCTAAAGCACCATCGGACGCAAACAATCGGCCATCAAAGCGGGCCGAAACACTCGACAGGCGGACCGGGCTTGGCTAAAACCGGTCAACTTGTCGCAGGAGTGCCGTCTATGACTCGCAATGCCCAGAAGCTCGTCACGATTTTTGGTGGATCGGGATTTGTCGGGACCCATCTGGTGCAGGTGTTGGCACGCGAAGGATTCCGTATCCGCGTTGCTGTTCGTCGTCCTGACCTAGCAGGTGTTGTGCGCACTCCGGGTTCTGTTGGTCAGATCGTGCCGATCCAAGCCAATCTGCGCAATGAAGCATCCGTCCAGCGCGCCATCGCCGGCGCCGATATTGTGATCAATCTGGTCGGCATCGGTCACCAGAGCGGCAAACAGAATTTTGACGCCGTGCACACCACGGGCGCAGCAACTGTCGCTCGCGCCGCCAAGGCCGCCGGGGTTTCAACTCTCGTCCATCTCTCGGCGCTCGGCGTTGATAAGGCTGCGTCGGTATCAAAATATGCAGCCAGCAAGCTTGCTGGTGATGAAGCTGTGCTGGCGGCTTATCCGCAGGCCATCATTTTGCGCCCCTCGCTGATCTTCGGCGTTGGCGATGGCTTCTTTAACCTCATGGGTACGCTGTCGCGCATTATGCCGATCATGCCACTGATTGCTGGCAATACGAAGTTCCAGCCCGTATTCGTTGGCGACGTGGCGGAAGCCATTGCCAAGGCCGCGAAGGGCGAGGTGAAGACTGGCAAGATTTACGAGCTGGGTGGCCCAGACGTTGAAAGCCACAAGGTTCTTATGGAACGCATTCTCGCCGAAGCTGGCCGCAACCGTCCGCTGGTGCCATTCCCAGCTGGTCTCGCCAAACTTGGCGCGAACCTCTTGGGTATTCTGCCCTTCAAGCCAGTGGTGACCAGCGACCAGGTCGACTTGCTCGGGGTCGATAATGTGGTTTCGGACGAAGCTATCAGAGACAAGCGCACCCTCGCGGCATTTGGCATTGCTCCCACTAGCATGGGCGAGGTGCTACCGACCTATATGTGGCGCTTCCGCCGTAATGGCGAGTTCGACCGAGCCGATCGCGGCCCCAATACAGGTCTTGCCACCTAACTATCGCAAAATATTTTTTGAAGGCGCTTCAAGCTCATAGGCTCGGAGCGCCTTTTTGTTTCCGCGATATATCTTGAAACCGATCTTGCAGGGACAATCTCTTGCTCAAGGGCGTTAAGATATATCTTGGAGACATATCATGGCATCTCGCGATTTTCGTGATTTTGACTGGAGCACAGTAGACCAATTGGCGCGTCGCAGCTGGGGCCGTATGCAGCGTGCTGCTGGCGTCGATTTCGGCGAATGGGGTGGCAAGGCCCGCGTCGGCAAAATGCTGGCCTCGGGTGACTTACGCCTCGTGGCGCTCTTTTTCATCGAGCAGCAGCCGCGCCACGGTTATGATCTGATCAAAGCCGTAGAAGAAGCGTCCAATGGCGTCTATTCGCCGAGCCCCGGCATTGTGTACCCGGCGCTGACCTATCTTGAGGAGGCGGGCTTCGCGACCTCGAGCGTTGACGGCAATAAGAAGCTTTATGCAATTACCGACGAAGGCCGCGCGCATTTGGAAGACAATCGCGAGGCAGTAGCCGCCACGCTAGAGTTTCTGGCGCGGACGGGCGAGCAGGTGAACAAGTTCCGCGATTTCGTTGCAGCCGATTGGCCTTTTGGTGGCAAAGGGGAGCCGGAAGCAACGCCGTCACACCCCGCTTGGGCGCCAGACGACCGGCCTATGCATGACGTGGTGCCGGAACTGGATGCGGCGCGCAAATCGGTTAAGCAGGCGATTAAAAAGGCCCGCACTGGTTCGGACGAAGTGCAGTTACGCGCCGCTGAGATTTTGCGTCGCGCCGCAGCCGATATTGAAGCGCTCGGTCAGGACGATGACGTCGACCTTTAGGGGCTGAACGGAATGAGCAAGGGCAGGGGGAAACCTCTGCCCTTTTTTGCTTTTTAGCCGTGCCGCGATTTGGTTTTCAAAAAGTCGAGAACCATTTGCACGGCGTGCGCCTCGCGCTCCTGGACCATAGCAACGCTTGAGAGATCGCGTTCAAAGATCACCGATAGGGTGGCCGTGTTCGACACATAGAAGAAGCCGAGCGCAGCCACGGAAATATAAAGCTGCACCGGATCGACATCGCGGCGGAACAGTCCCGCTTCGGCTCCACGCTCGATAATCTCGGCGATTTGCCCGACCAGCGGCGAATGCAGCGCCTTGATATCGGGCAGGGTCTTGAGAAAACGCGCGTTCTCGATGTTTTCCGTGCCCAAGAGGCGCGGAAACCATGGGTTCGCCAGAAAGTGACGGAAGGTGAACCGCACAAGGCGGTCCATAGCTTCCACCGGATCATAGCGCCCCAAGGACAGCGCCCGCTCACCCGCGCGGATCTCGGTATAGGCTTCCAAGAGGACGGCCCGGTAGAGCTCCTCTTTATTGCCGAAATAATGATAGAGCAGCCGCTTATTGGCCTCAGCACGCTCGGCGATGGCATCGACGCGCGCGCCCTCAAAGCCCCGATCGGCAAACTCCACTCTGGCTGCTGCCAGAATGGAGGCTTTGGTCTTTACCGAATTCCTTGGGCGTTTTGACGTCTCAGCTTTTGGCTGGGACAGCTCCACGATTGCGGGCGAAGAGGGATCGGACACGTCGATTTACCGCCGGAATGGACATCAGAATGGTGAAGACAATGATCAGGCAGATAACAGCGCTGATCGGCCGGGTAAAGAAGGGCGTTGGGTCGCCATTGGTAAGCGCCAAGCCGCGGCGCAGGTTCAGGTCTAAGAGATCGCCGAGCACGATGCCCAAAACCAGTGGCGCCATTGGGTATTTCATCTCCCGAAGGAAGAAGCCGACAATGCCAAAGACCAACATGACGTAGACGTCGAACATGCGCTGAGTGATGGCAAAAGAGCCAATAACGCAGAGCACATAGATGACCGCCATGAGCCGTTCGCGTGGGACCGAAAGGACCTTAATGAAGACCTTTGTCAGCGACAGGCCGAAGATCAGATTGGCGAGCGTTGCCAACAGCAGCATGCCCACGACCTGATAGAGGAAGGGCGCATTCTCGATCATCAGCATGGGGCCAGGGCGGATGCCGTGGATCATCATCGCCGCGATGAGCACGGCGGCAGCGGCAGAGCCGGGCAGGGCCAGAGTAAGTGTCGGGATCATCGAGGCCGATACCACGGCATTATCGCCGGTTTCTGCCGCGATCAGCCCTTCTTGGCTGCCCTTGCCGAACTCTTCGGGGTTCTTGGACAGCTTTTTGGCCGCTGCATAGGAACTCCAGGCGCCAACGTCCTCACCGACACCCGGGATGATACCAACAAAGGTGCCAATGATGCCGGAGCGAATAATGGTTTTCCAATATTGGAAAATCTCGCGGAAGGTCGGCACGACACGATCATTCACCGGGGCGATATTGGCGATGGCCGTGCGCTTCATGGTGGAGAGAATTTCGGCCAAGCCAAATGCGCCAACCATGGCCGGGATCAAATCAATGCCGCCAACAAGCGCCGGTATGCCAAAGGTAAAGCGCTGATGCGCATGCAGCGTTTCCATGCCGATCATGGCCACCAACAGGCCAATGATCCCGGCGATGTAGCCCTTGAGCGGCGTATCAGAGCCCGTCATCTGACCCGATACAACCACGCCGAATAGTGCGAGCCAGAAAAACTCATACGAGCCAAATTTCAGCGCCGCTTCGGAAAGCACGGGAGCAATAATGGCGAGAAAGAAAATGCCGACCAAGGTTCCCAAAGTTGAGGAGGTCGTCGCAAGACCCATGGCAAGACCTGCCTTGCCCTGCTTGGCGAGCGGGTGACCATCGAGCGTCGCCGCCGCATTGGCCGGTGTGCCGGGAATATTGAGCAAAATGGCAGTGCGGCTGCCCCCATAAATGGCGCCCAAATAGACGCACATCAGGGTGAGAATGGCCTGGTCTGGCGCCATTTTATAGGTGAGCGTCACCAAGAGCGCGACGCCCATGGTGGCCGTAAGGCCGGGCAAAATACCGATGGTCAGACCGAGCAGTGTTGCCCACGCCACATTGAAAAGGCCGGAGGGGGTTATGAAATGCGCCACGCCCTGGCCGAGGAGAATAAGTCCGTCAAACATGGAAGCCGTCTCCTAAGGCAGCCGAACCAGAAAAATCTGGCCGAACACATAGTTGACGCCCACGCCTGCAACGAGCGCGACCACCAGTGCCCAGATCAGTGTCCGCACGAGGTTGGCGGGCCGATCTGCCAGTACGGTTTCAAACAAGACGATAAAGGCGAACACAAAGAGCGCCGACGCCAGCCAGAACGGCATGCGGCCCACGAGCCCCAATGTGTAGACCAAGGCGAGAGCGGCCACGGTGACAACGCGAATAGTTTGCCACGAAAGCAGCAGGTTCAGCAGAGCTACCCCGCCAGCCTTGGTATCGAGCTTCCATGACCGAAAGGCGAGCAGGGACCCACACAGGGTCAGGGCAACGCCGAGCACGAAGGGCACGAGACCCGGTATCGTTGCTGGGTGAATACGGCGCACGGCGAGCCGATCCATGGTCCAAGACAGATACGTAACGGCAAGGCCGAGTGCGATCAGAATAATCGCAGTGATAAGATCGGCGCGTATGCGCGCAGCATCCTCGTGCTGAGCAGAGAGGGTCATTTTATGTGCCTAAAGTTTGGTACGGCCCCACCAACATCGAGCCAACCGCTAGCTTTCACGAAAGCCAGCGGTTGGTTGGTTGGTGTTAGTTCTTGGCCATCTCAGTGCGGGTTTCGCAATCGATGCCAATGGTGGACGGATCGTTGACCGCTTCACCGCGACCAACGGAATCGCAGGCCTCAAGAATCACAACCGGCATCGCCAGAGCGCGCGCTTCCTCGCCATAGGATGGAGCGAAAACGGCACCGAAGGTTTCAGCGTAGGTTTTTACCGCTTCAGATGTTGAGACCTTCTCAGCCCAAATCTTGTCGAGTGTGGCTACCACCTCGGCCGGCACGCCCTTTGGCACGAAAATACCGAAGTAATCCGGCGCCAACTCCATATCTGGAAGCCAGTTTGTGATCGGTGGGATCGGCTCAGCGCCTTCAATCACAAGCGGCTGGTTGGACAACACGGCCAGAGCTTTCAGACGACCACCGCGGATCAGTTCGGTTTGCTCAACGGCAAGTTGGGTCGTGACCATGGCTTCGCCAGCGGCTGTTGCAATCGCAGCTGGGCCGCCCCCATCATAGGTGATCATGTTGTAGTCAAAGCCACCCGCCGCACCCGAAAGCGCGCCAATGGCGGTGCCACCAGATGAGGTGATGCCGGCTGTCGCAACAGAAATGCCGCTACCAGCGTCCGACTGGAACGCCGCCAAAAGTTCACCGAAATCCTTGAACTGGCTGTCCATCGGCACCGAGACTACCGGCACGTTGGCAACGGAAAGATAGATGTGCCAGTCGTCGATATTGGTGTTTTCCAAAAGCCCCGTCACCGAATAGGTGGCGTTGTTGGCGATCGCATTGGCAGTCCAGGTGTAGCCATCGCGCTCAGCATTGAGCACTTCCTGCGTACCAATGGCACCGGATGCGCCTGGTTGGTTGACGACGACGACTTCAACACCAAGGGCTTCTGCAAGGATCGGCGCTGTGACACGGGTCACCTGATCGGTCGACCCACCAGCGCCCCACGGTACGATGAGATTGATTGGACGATCAGGCTTCCATTCCTGACCGATGGCCATAGTTGCGCCCAGCGCGAACACAGCAGTGCTCGACGCGAGGACAACGCGCAGCAGTGACTGCTTCATCCTAAAACTCCTCCCGTTGGAGCCCAGTATTCTGGTGCTCACCCGGGCAGATTGGGTGCGTAAAAACTATGTGTCAAGTCAGAAGTAACCGATCAGTGATTTAGTGAGCGCTTACTCTGGCCTTTTAGAGGATCACGCCATGCGGTAATTGCTTGGCGAAAGTCCGGCTTGGTATGGTGGCGCGGACGAACACATCTCTTCGGGGCAATCATGGAATTGGAACGCTTGGCCATCTTGGGCTTAGCTTTGGCAGCGGGCGCTTTTGTGAAGGGCGCAACAGGCATGGGGCTGCCCCTGATCGCACTGCCGGTTTTGACCTCGGCCTTTGGTTTGCAACATGCTGTGGGCATTATGGCCGTGGTGCAGATCGTCACCAATATTGCTCAGGTCTGGCAATTTCGTGATGGCGCCAAGGACGTGCGCTTGCAGTTTATGCCGATGTTTTTGGTGACCTGCGCCGTCGGCGTTGGCTTCGGCACATGGCTCTTGGGCAATCTTCCAGAGCGCTATTTGATCTTCAGCCTTGGCATTGTGCTGCTGGTCTATTTTGTTCTCAAAATTAAGAACCCGCACTTCTCCATTGCCCCCACTGTGGCGCAAAAACTGGCACCCTTCACCGGCGTTGGCACGGGCATATTGCAAGGCGCAACCGGCATTTCGGCACCCGTTGGCGTGACCTTTATCCATGCCATGGGGTTGGACCGGCGCGTGCATGTTTATGCCGTCTCGGCCATGTTCCTACTCCTCGGGTTTATCCACCTCCCCGCGCTATTCATCTCCGGCATTATGAAGCCAGATTGGATGCTAGAAGCGCTTCTGGCGCTGATCCCGATCGCCATCTTTATGCCCCTCGGACAGCGCGTTGCTGGGAAACTGAGTCGTAAGGCCTTTGACCGAATGATCCTGATCTTTCTCGGTCTGATGGGCGTAAAAATGGTGGTGGGGCTCTAACCTCACCACTTTATGCCTACGCAAACCCGCTTGACGGCCGTCATTCTCCTCGCCTAAGTAACTACACAGTTACACAGCGCGATCCTGAGGAGGTTTTGATGGCGGTTCGGCGGGTAGGCATTATCATGCACGGCGTCACGGGGCGCATGGGCTATAACCAGCATCTGGTGCGCTCTATTCTGGCCATACGGGATCAAGGCGGCATCAGCCTTGCCAATGGCGACCGCCTCGTTGTCGATCCGATCATCGTTGGTCGTAATCGCGACAAGATCGAAGCGCTGGCGAAGAAGCACAATATCGCCCGCTGGAGCGACGATCTTGAGGCCGCACTGGCCAATAAGGACGACGAGATTTTCTTCGATGCTGGCACGACGCTGATGCGCGCAGGCCTGATCGAACAGGCACTTGCCGCTGGTAAGCATGTCTATTGCGAAAAGCCGACCTCGGACGATCTCGAAGTCGCGGTCAACCTGGCCAAAACCGCCCGCGCCTCTGGCCTCAAGCACGGCGTGGTGCAGGACAAGCTGTTCCTCCCCGGCCTGATGAAGCTTAAAATGCTCCGCGACAGCGGTTTCTTCGGCGACATTCTCTCGGTGCGTGGCGAGTTCGGCTATTGGGTGTTTGAAGGCGACTGGCAGAAGGCGCAGCGCCCAAGCTGGAACTATCGCAAGAACGACGGTGGCGGCATCATCCTCGATATGCTGTGCCACTGGCGCTATGTGATGGACAATCTCTTCGGTGAAGTGAAGGCCGTCTCCTGCCTGGGTGCGACCCATATTCCAAAGCGCGTCGACGAGCAGGGCAATACTTTCAACTGCGATACCGACGACGCAGCTTACGCAACCTTTGAGCTCGAAGGCGGCATCATTGCCCAGATCAATTCGAGCTGGACGACGCGCGTCCGTCGCGACGATCTCGTGACCTTCCACGTCGATGGTACTCACGGTTCCGCCGTTGCTGGCCTCCACAAGTGCTGGACCCAGCATCGCGTCAACACGCCAAAGCCGGTGTGGAACCCTGACCAGCCCCAGACCATGAATTTCTTCAACGATTGGGAAGAAGTTCCGGACAACTGGCCAGCCGACAACGGCTTTAAGGCGCAGTGGGAAATGTTCCTGCGCCATGTCGCCGAGGACGCGCCTTGGGAATATGGCCTCGAAGCTGGTGCCAAGGGCGTGCAGCTGGCCGAACTGGGCCTCAAGAGCTGGGCCGAGCGCCGCTGGCTCGATGTGCCAAAGCTGGAATTCTAATTTCGCTCAACCCTCCCGGCGCCGCCTCGAACGTGTTTTGAGGCGGCGGTGGGCGTTTGCAAAGGCTTGAGGAGATGCCGATGCCGCAGTTAAACCTACCCAATGCTGATCGTTCGATTACGCCCTATGTACTCAAGGGCGATCCGATCCCCTTCGTCAAATTCAAAGCCAGCGACTTTCCGCGCATCGCCTATTCGGCAGCACATGTCGTGGCCGATCCGCTGGCGAGTGTCGACCCTTGGTTGACTCCCGCAATTGATTGGGACACGACGCTCAAATTCCGCCATCGCATGTGGGACCTCGGGCTTGGCGTTGCCGAGGCCATGGACACTGCCCAGCGCGGCATGGGCCTCACCTGGACCGAAGCGCAGGAGCTGATCCGCCGCTCGCAGGTGGAAGCCCGCAGTCGCTCCGACAGTCTCATCGCCTATGGCGCCGGCACCGACCATCTCGCGCCCGGCCCGGACGTCACCATTGACGATATTCTGCGCGCCTATGACGAACAGGTTGATTTCGTTGAAGGGCAGGGTGGTCGCGTCATCCTCATGGCCAGCCGCGCGCTCGCGGCGGCAGCCAAGTCGCCAGACGATTATGCCCGCGTTTATGGCCATGTCCTGAGCCAGGTGAAGCAACCGGTGATCATGCATTGGCTGGGCGAAATGTTTGATCCAGCTTTGCTCGGCTATTGGGGCAAGGGTACGCATGACGAAGCCATGGACGTGTGCCTCGATGTGATCGCCGCTCACGCCGACAAGGTCGACGGCATCAAAATCTCTCTGCTCTCGGCAGAAAAAGAGATCGACATGCGCCGCCGCCTGCCGAGCCAGGTCAAAATGTATACGGGCGACGATTTCAATTATGCCGAGTTGATCGCTGGCGACGACCAAGGTTTTTCGCACGCCCTGCTTGGTATCTTTGACGCCATTGCGCCCGCAGCATCAGCCGGTCTCGCGGCCTTGGGCCGTGGCAATACCAATGAGTTTTTCGACATTTTGGAGCCAACGGTTCCGCTGAGCCGTCACATCTTTGCAGCGCCCACCCGCTTTTACAAAACCGGCGTCGTCTTCCTCGCCTATCTCAACGGATTGCAGGATCATTTTCAGATGGTCGGCGGGCAGCAGTCGACCCGCTCCGTCCAGCACTTTGCCGAGCTGTTCCGCCTTGCCGATAAGGCCCGCGTGCTGGCCGACCCAGAACTCGCCACGAGCCGCATGAAGGCCTTCCTCGCCGTCAATGGAGTTTCAGCATGACCGACCGTGGCATCTCCCTCAATTTTGCCACGACGCGCCAGCAGTGGGGCTTTGCCGAAGCTGTCGACGGGTGCTTGCGGGCTGGAATTACCGCCATCTCGCCGTGGCGCGATCAAATCCAGGCCATTGGCCTCAAAGAAGCCGCGCGGATCGTTCGAGACAACAAGCTGCAAGTGACGGGCGTCTGCCGTGGCGGCATGTTCCCAGCCCTCACCACAGAAGGGCTAAAGGCCAATATTGAAGACAATCTGCGCGCTATCGACGAAGCCGCGGCGCTTAATGCAGACTGTCTTGTGTTAGTTGTCGGTGGCATTCCGCAGGGCAGCCGCAATATCGTTGAAGCCCGCAAGCAGGTGTCCGACGGCATTGCCGCAATCCTGCCACACGCCAAAGCGTCCAATGTGAAGATCGCTATCGAGCCGCTGCACCCTATGTATGCCGCGGACCGCGCCTGCGTGAACACCATCGACCAAGCGCTCGATATTTGCGAACAGCTGGGCGAAACGGTTGGCGTCGCAATCGACGTTTATCACGTCTGGTGGGACCCCAATTTGGCCAAAGCCATTGCGCGGGCAGGGCGGATGAAGCGTATTTTCGCGCATCATATTTGCGATTGGCTCAATCCAACCTCGGACTTTTTGCTCGATCGCGGCATGATGGGCGATGGGGTTATCGACCTTCCCGGCATCCGCAAAATGATCGAGGACGCAGGTTTCTCCGGCCCGCAAGAGGTGGAGATTTTCAGCCAAAACAATTGGTGGAAGCGCGACGGTGACGAAGTGCTTCAGGTGATCAAGGAACGCGTTGCTACTGTCTGCTAAACAAAAAAGCCCCGGTCTCCCGGGGCTTTTCAAATTCATCTATCGATTACTGTTTGATGTAATCGATGCTGGAGCAGAAGATGCCGCCCTTACAGCCGGTGAGCTTGATAGTGGTGGCATTCTTAAGTTCAACAATGGCCTTTGCACCACCACCGTTGAGCGAGATATTGCCTTCCCACTTGTTCGGGCCAGTCTGCTTGCCCTGCACAACCTGCTGATTCACGAACTTCAGGTTTTCAGGGGTACGCGAGTCGCCCTGAATATCGTTCAGCGTACCGCACAGGTCGGTGCCACTACCGCAAAGCTTGAATGTGAAGCTCGTGCCCCACTTATCAACCCAGGTCCCGTTCGGCGAAGCGTCCTGAGCAAAGGCTGGCGCAGCAAACAAAGCTGCAAACGAAGCGGCGGCAATAATGGTCTTCAGCATCATTAAGTAATGCTCCTTATCAAAACGCGCCTAATTGAAGGCACGTGCGTGTATCGTTCAAGCCCTTGATGGAAGAAACGTGGGTACATCGTTATCGGTTGCTAAATTTACCGACGGAAGGTTCCTGCGACTTCGATGTGAGTGGACCAAGCGAACTGATCTACTGCTATTAGCTCACTGAGAATGAACCCGGCCTGAACAAGCGTTTTTGCGTCCCGAGCAAAAGTTTTCGGATCGCAGGCGACCATCACCACGTTCTTCACCTTCGACTTTACCAGCTCTTTGATCTGCGCTTCAGCACCAGCCCGAGGCGGATCGAGAACGACTGTTTCGAAGTTGAGCTCGAACTGGGTAAGTGGGTCGCGGAAAAGATCTCGCACCTTGCTGGTGACAGCCTTCAACCCCTTGGTGAAACGTGTGGCCTTTGCGAGCGCAAGGGTTGCGGCCTTATCGCTATCGGCGGCGTAAACCGGCGCCTTTTCGGCCAGACGCAGGGCAAATGGACCAATCCCGCAGAAAAGGTCGGCCACGGACTTGGACTTGCCAACTGCGGCGATGACATAGCTGGCCAGAACGTCTTCGGCCTGTGCAGTCGCTTGGAGGAAGCTACCAATCGGCAGATCAACTTCCGAGCGTCCCATCGTGATCGTTGGCTGCTGGCGCACGGAAACCATGTCGCCATCAATGGAGAGACGCGCCAGACGCAGTTGGGCGGCCAATGGCACGAGCGTCTCCAACTTCAAGCCCTTTGGGGCCTTGCGGATGTGCACGTCTAGTCCCGTGCTGGTCGCTGTAAAGCTGACATCGCATTCCCCGATAGACGCCGCCAAAATCTGCGCGATCTTGGGAGCATGAACGAGAGCAGGCACAAGGATCGGGCATTTTTCGATGTTGAGCAGTTCATGCGAGCGAATGCGCATATAGCCAGCAGCATTCTTGCGAGCATGAAGCGTCGCCCGACGGCGTCCCTCGCCATGCGCGATGTGGAAAGCCTCAACCTTGTGCTCAAGACCGGCGTGTTGGAGCGCTGTCTCCACCAAGCCAATTTTGAATGCCTTATAAGCATCAGGCGAAAGATGCTGGATCTGGCAGCCCCCGCACTCACCGAAATAGGGGCAGAAGGGTTCAATACGATCAGCTGAAGCGGTCGTGACTGTTTGCAGCTGCCCGCGCTCACCCTCGTGCTCAATGACAACCTCTTCACCCGGCAGGGTGAAGGGCACATAAACACGCTGGCCATCAATGCTGGTGACGCCTTCGCCCCGCTGTCCGAGGGTTTCGATGGTGACGGTGGTGGACATGGGCGAACTCAACTCTTGTATCGGGTCTGGCTGGGGCACCAGATAGCCAGAAGCCCGACGATTACTCATCGGGCTTCTGGCTTGCTGCTAATTGTTTATCTCAGGACTGAGCCCTAAGAAATATCAAACCTGCTGAACGGCCTCTACGCCGGGAACAAAGTGGCGCAGGAGATTTTCAATGCCGTTCTTTAGGGTAGCCGTGGAAGAAGGGCAACCCGAGCACGCGCCCTGCATATGGAGGAACACGGTGCCTTCTTTGTAGCCCTTAAAAATGATGTCGCCGCCATCCATCGCCACAGCAGGACGGACGCGGGTCGCCAACAATTCCTTGATGACTTCGACCATTTCCTTGTCTTCTTCTTCGAAGAATTCTTCGACTTCGTCGAAGTTGAGCGGCGCTTCAACGCCTTCGGCGATAACCGGCTTGCCCGACAGGAAATGATCCATGATCACGCCAAGAATAGCTGGCTTGATATGGGCCCAATTGGTTTCGTCCTTGGTGACCGAGATAAAGTCCGAACCAAGGAAAACGCCGGTAACGCCAGAGATTGCGAACAGGCCGGTCGCGAGCGGGGAGGCCGTCGCGGCATCGGCGTCGCGGAAATCGCGTGGCTCACCGGTGAGCACATCCCGCCCAGGCAAAAACTTCAGAGTTGCCGGGTTCGGCGTGGCTTCAGTCTGGATGAACATGGATGCTGCTCGTAAATTAGAATGCTTCTAAAATAGCTATTTCGGCGGCGAATGCAAGGGTCTTACAAGCTGCATTTGCGACAGAGCGTCACGATTGCGCGGACAACCATGCAGCGCTAGAGACATAACATGATCCGCTTATTCAGATATATCGGCGTCTTTGAGGGTATTACAACCCTCGCGCTGTTTTGCGTCGCCATGCCAGCAAAATACTGGTTCGGCTATCCCGACCTTATTTCCCCGGCTGGCCGCATCCACGGCCTCGCCTTCGTTCTCTACATCGTCGCTATGGTGTTTTGCCTTTGGGGCAAGGGCTTTACGCCGGTGGAATGGGCGCGAACCACCATTGCTTCGTTCTTCCCCTTCGGGACATTCCTCAATGACCCATTCTTGAAGCGCAAACAAAAGGCGGCCGAGGCCGCCTAAGTCTTCAACACACAGCGATCACTTCCTCGTCGGTCATGTGACCGGGAACGATGGTCAGTGGGATTGGGAGCACATTGGCGCGCGCCGCAAAATGCGTCGCCAATGGCCCCGGACCATCTGAAGAGTTGGAGGCCGCGAGCACAAGGATAGCAATATCCTTATCGCGAGCGATGACCTCTTCAATCTGCTCAGGGCCATTGCCCTCGCGGATCACGGATTCCGTACGGACATCGCCAATTTCGCGAATACGCGCCAGACGCAAGTCGAGGTTCCGCTCAGCTTGCTCCACCGCCTCCGCGCGCAAAACGTCTTCCACCCCCAAGCCGATAAACTCGGGGGAGGGAATGACGGTCATGAGCACCACGGTGCCGCCGGTGCGTTTGACGCGATAGGCCGCGAAAGTCAGCGCGCGTTCGCATTCTTCCGTCTCGTCGATGACAACCAGAAATTTGCGTTTGTACTCAACTTCAGCGACCATGAGCGCCTCCGATTAGCGGATAAAGCCAACGATGTTGCGGACGTCCTTCATGGTCGCCTCAGCGATCGCGCCAGCGCGTTCGCCACCATCGCGCAGAATCGCATCAATGGTCGCTGGATCGTCGAGCAGACGACGCATTTCATTGTTCATTGGCGCGAGAACGGAAACCGCGAGCTCGGCCAGAGCTGGCTTGAACTTACCCCAGCCGGCACCACCATATTCGGCGATCACTTCGGCCTTGGTCTTGTCACTGAGTGCAGCATAGATGCCGACGAGATTGTCCGCTTCAGGACGACCCGCTAGGCCTTCAACGTCTGTCGGCAGCTCGGCCGGGTCCGTGGTCGCCTTCTTGATCTTTTTCGAGATCGCATCGGCGTCATCGAGCAGCGAGATGCGCGACTGATCGGACGGGTCCGACTTGCTCATCTTCTTGGTGCCGTCACGCAGCGACATAATGCGGGTCGCCGGACCGGCAATCAGTGGCTCGGTGATGGGGAAGAATTCGCCGTCAACATTAGCCGCGCCGGTTTCAGCAATGGACTTGGCATAGTCATTGTTGAATTTTGCCGCGATGTCGCGAGTAAGCTCAAGGTGCTGCTTCTGGTCGTCGCCAACCGGCACTTCCGTCGCCTTATAGAGCAGAATGTCTGCGGCCATGAGCGAAGGATAGGCGAGAAGGCCCAGCGAGACTGCTTCGGAATTCTTACCGGCCTTATCCTTGAACTGGGTCATGCGGTTCATCCAACCGATGCGCGCGACGCAGTTAAAGATCCAAGCCAGTTCAGCATGCTGAACGACCTGAGACTGGTTGAAAATGATCGACTTCTTCGGGTCGATCCCGGCAGCGATGAAAGCCGCAGCCACTTCACGCGTCGCGCGGCGCAGCGCATCAGGCTCCTGCCAGACCGTGATGGCGTGCATATCAACCACGCAATAGATGGTTTCGTGCGTATGCTGCAGGGGCACAAAACGGCGAATGGCGCCGAGATAATTGCCCAAGTGCAGATCACCGGAAGGCTGGATGCCAGAAAAAACGCGGGGGCTAAAATTCATGATGTCCTTCAACCCAAGACGGGAAATTTGAGGACCGTTTTATACGGCCCGACAGAAGATGAAAACCAATTAGCGACGTTTGAACCGTCGCAAAAGCTGACCGAGGCGTTGTGTGCCTGTGATGTGTATGAGTGTGAAATAGAGCACGACACCGAACGTGATCAAAATTGCGAGCACACCCGCCTGTATCCAGAAGGGGGAGCCAATCCCCAAAAGGCCCCGACCTTGGTCGGCGAGAATGAACAGGCCACCACCCATGATGGCGCTGACCAGCAGGATCGACACTTGACCACGCCATTGGGCCCAACTGGGCCTGAAGTGCCCACGATATGCCAAGGTGACGCCCATTAAGGCCACATTGGCCCAGGCGGAGACACTGGTCGCCAAGGCGATGCCAAGGTGTTTTAAGCTTGGGAATAGCAGCAGCGAAATCCCAATATTGAGCACCACACTCACCAGCGCAAACACGGTCGGTGTGACCGTATCCTCGCGCGCAAAGAACCCTGGCTGGAGGATGCGGATGAGCACAAAGGCGGGGAGCCCGATAGCAAAACCAATAAGCGCTTCAGTGGTATAGAGCGTATCCATCGCACCAAATTGCCCACGTTCAAACAGCACGCGGACAATTGGCTCCCCCAGCGCGACCAGCGCAAAGGCCGCCGGCATTGTGAGCAGCATGGAGATAAAGAGGGCTTGGTCTTGAGAGGCCCGCGCTTCAGTTTCGCGACCACCTTTGAGGTGGCGGCTCAACTCCGGCAAAAGCACAGTGCCAATGGCGATGCCAATGATACCGAGCGGCAATTGATAGAGACGATCGGCGAAATTGAGGATCGAAATAGTGTTCTCACCGCCCGAGGCGATGATCGTCCCGACGAAAATATTGATCTGGGTAATGCCCCCGGCGAGGATCGCCGGAACAGCCAGAACCCAGAACCGGCGCACATCTGCATCAAAGCGCGGCAGGCGCAGCTTGGGCTTCATGCCAGTGCGCTGGATTGCGCCCCACACCAAAATAAGCTGGGCAACGCCGCCGAGCATGGTCGCAAGGGCCACCCAAAGTGTCGCCTGTTGCGGCGCTTGCACGAAGAATGTGGCGAGCGGGATGAGGGCGGCGATATTGACGAGATTGAGCAGAACCGGCGCAAAAGCCGAAGCAAAATAGCGGTTTAGCGTATTTAGGATCGCGCTATAGGCCGCCATCAGCGACATGCAGGCGAGATAGGGGAACATGATCCGGGTCAACAAAACCGTCAGATCGAATTTTTCTTTATCGCCGACAAAGCCCGGCACAAACAGTGCCATCAGCTGGGGCATGAAAACTTCGGCCAAGATGGTGACGATGATCAGTGCCACCACCAGCCAGCTCATGATCCGCGAGGCCAGTTCCTTGGCCCCGGCGTTGCCTTGCGTTTCAAGCGCGCCCGAGAACATCGGCACAAAGGCGGTGTTAAACGCGCCTTCGGCAAATAAGCGTCGGAACAGATTGGGGAAGCGGAAGGCGGCATAAAAGGCGTCCGCGGCCGGGCCAACTCCCAAGACCACCGCCATCAACATGTCCCGCGCGAGGCCGGCCACGCGCGAGATTAATGTCATAGAACCGACAGAGACGAAGTTGCGAAATAGGCTCATGCGCGTCCTCGACGCTTAGCCATTGCTTGGCTTCTTCGCGTCCGGTGTTTCGAAAACGGCAAGAAGAGAATCGTGGATTTTCTTCTGGCGCTGTTTCACGTGAATCTTCTGGCCCGTCAGGTCAGTGACATAGAAAACGTCGACCGCTTTTTCCCCATAGGTGCCGATATGAGCCGACCCAATGGTCAGGCTCAGATCGGATATCTCGCGGGTCAAAGCATAGAGCAGACCAATGCGATCGAGACCGGCCACTTCAATAACGGTGAACTTTTCCGAGATGGCATTGGACACCGAGACCTGAGCGGGCAGGGCGAAAGGTTTGAGACGCTTGTTGTGGCGACTTTCCTTGCCCAGATCGATGGTCACCTGACGCTGGCCCTGCAGCAATTGCTTGACCGTATCGATAATTCGAGTGGCGCGAACCTTTTCGTCCTCATCGGAGGTGAACGAACGACGAAGGCGGAAAGTGTCGATGGCGCGGCCGTCACGGGTCGAGAATATCTGCGCCCCAATAATCGACGCATCCTGCATAGTGCAGGCACCCGCGATGAGCGAGAGCAGGCGCGGATGGTCGGGCGTATAAAAGCTCACCTCGGTGATGCTCTCAAACGCCTTCACCCGGATCGACCCAGCAAAGGGGTTACCCGACTGATCGGCATTGCGGATCATCCGCGCGTGCTCGATCTGCAATTCTGGTTCAGCACGGAGCCAATAGTGGTCGTAGTGACGACCGATATAGGCGTCGACGTCTTCAGCAGGCCAGGCCGACAACGCCTCTTTCAAGGCGTATTTCGCCTGATTGACGCGATCCGATTGACTGACTTGCGAATGACCGCCCGACAGTAGGGGTTCGGTCGCGTAATAAAGCGCCCGCAGCAACGAGCCTTTCCAACCCGTCCACGTGCCAGGACCCACAGCGCGAATATCGCAAGCGGTAAGGATCATCAGCAGGGCCAGACGCTGTGGCGATTGCACGATTTCTGCAAATGCCTTGGCAGTTTCAGGATCCTGAATATCGCGCGCCTGCGCAATCTCGCTCATCACCAAATGGTTTTCGACCAGCCAAGCGACAGTATCTGTTTCGGCTGGGGTCAGGCCGAAGCGTGGGCACAGTTTTTTCGCGATCCGCGCACCAGCGATGGAGTGATCTTCCGGGCGTCCCTTGGCGATGTCATGAAGGAACAGCGCCACAAAAAGCAGCTTGGTGTCGTTGAGCTGCGGCAGCAACTCATGAGTCAGCGGCAATTCAGTGCGCATACCGCCATTGGCGATATCCGCCATAATCCCAACCGAGCGGATCAAATGCTCATCCACCGTATAGTGGTGATACATATTGAACTGCATCAGGGCGACGATCTTGCCGAAATCGGGCACAAACCTGCCCAGAACGCCGCTCTCATTCATCTGCCGCAGCATGCGCTCGACATAGGTGGAGCTGGTGAGAACAGTCAGGAAAAAGGCATTTGCCTTCTGATCATTGCGCAGCTTGTTGTCGATGAGATGGAGAGAGTCGCGAATAACCTTGATGGCGTCAGGGTGGAACAGCAGTTCCTCGCGCCCGGCGACCATGAACATGCGAATGAGATTGACTGGGTCTTTTTCAAACACATCGGCGGCAGCGATATTGAGACGCCCGGTGTCGATGACGAAATCGGCTTCGCCCTTGATCTTGCTCTTGCCCTTACGGAAAGGCGAGAGCATGCGGCCAACCACGTCCATGTCTTTAACGTGATGGAATTCGAGACTGGCGCAAATGATACGGGTGAGATCACCGACGTCTTTGGCCACAAGGAAATAGCGCTTCATGAAGCGCTCAACCCCTAGCATCCCAAGACGCTGCTCATAGCCCATGCGGCGCGCCAGATCGGGCTGCACGTCAAAGGTCAGCTTTTCGTCAGCACGACCGGTGATGTAGTGAAGGTGGCAGCGCACTGCCCAAAGGAAATCTTCAGCGCGAGAGAAGTGGCGATATTCCGCAGCGCTGAGAACTTTTTTGTCCACCAGCTCCTGGCTGGTTTTGACCTGATAGAAATATTTGCCGATCCAGAAGAGGGTATTGAGATCGCGTAAGCCCCCTTTACCGTCTTTGATATTGGGCTCAACCACATAGCGAGTATTGCCCATTTGTCGGTGGCGCTCATCGCGCTCGGCCATTTTGGCAGCGATGAATTCCGGGCCGGTCTTCGGCATGATCTCGGTTTCAAAACGCGAGACCAGTTGCGAGAACAGCTCTTTATCTCCGGTCACATAGCGGGATTCGAGCGTCGCGGTGCGCACCGTCATATCGGCGCGAGCCATGCGAATACACTCATCCACCGAGCGCACGGCGTGGCCAACTTTTTGACCCAAATCCCAGAGCATGTAGAGCACATATTCTGTGACCTGCTCGCCCCAAGGGGTTTGCTTATAGGGCAGGATAAACAGCAGATCGATGTCCGAACCCGGCGCCAGCGTGCCACGGCCATAGCCGCCAACAGCCGAGAGCGCGATGGCTTCAGCGCCAGAAGGGTTATCGACCGGATAAACGCGCATTGTTGCGAAGGAATAGACCGCTCGGATGATCTCATCCTGCGCAGCCGAAAGGTTTTGCGCGCAGCGCGTCCCCTTGCCGGTGGCGATTAGGTCGACCTCGGCGGCCTTGCGGGCGGTCTGGAGCGTCTGACGAATATGGGCCAGAACCAGCGCGCGAGCCCTGGGCGAGCCAGCGGCCTCGTCGCCCACGATACTATCGAGTTCGGCAAGAATGGTCGGCGCGGTTTTGAGCGCGAACTGTGGCTTTTTGGGCCGGGCCTCAGTTTCGGCGAGCGTCATCGCGGAGTTTCTTCAAGTGATACAGAGCCTCTATAGCCTGGCGCGGGGTCATTTCATCCGGCCGGACCGCGTCGAGTGCCTCGTGCACAGCGTCTGTTCGGACTGGAACCGGAACAGGCTGATGCGCGAAGAGCGGCAAATCGTCTAGCACGCTCGCCTTGTCGCTGGAAGAGGCCGTACCGGAGGATCGTTTCTCAAGTATGTCTAGGACTTGCTTAGCACGATAGATGACAGGTTCAGGCAGACCGGCAAGGCGCGCAACCTGAATGCCATAGGATCGGTCGGCAGCGCCGGGGCCAACTTCGTGCAGGAAGACAACTTCGCCCTCCCATTCACGCACCTTCATGGTGACATTGGCAACACGCGAGAGCGTCTTGGCCAAAGAGGTCAGCTCATGGAAATGGGTGGCAAACAAAGCGCGGCAACCGGTGGTTTCATGCAAGGCCTCAACCGCCGCCCAAGCGATGGAAAGACCATCGAAGGTCGCTGTGCCACGGCCAATTTCGTCGAGCACCACCAGCGAACGGCGGGTCGCGCGATTAAGAATAGCCGCGGTTTCGACCATTTCGACCATGAAGGTCGAGCGGCCGTGAGCGATATCGTCAGAGGCGCCGACGCGAGAGAACAGGCGATCAACGACGCCGATATGGGCGCTATCCGCAGGGACAAAGCAGCCCATCTGTGCGAGAATGGCGATCAGGGCGTTTTGACGGAGGAAGGTCGACTTACCGCCCATATTCGGGCCAGTGACGAGCCAAAGACCACCGCCACCTGTTTCTTCCGAACCAGATAGATCGGCGTTGTTGGCGACAAAACTATGCCCTTCGGCCTTCACCATCAGTTCCACAACCGGATGGCGCCCGCCTTCAATAGCAAAGGCTAGGCTGTCGTCGACCAAGGGACGATGATAGCCGCGCGTTGCCGAGACTTCCGCCAAAGCCGCTGTGACGTCCAGTTCGGCGAGGGCATCGGCCAGATCCTGCAAAGCAGTCGTGTGGCTCAAGACACTTTCACGCAGATGCGCAAAAATCGCATGCTCGATTTCGAGCGCAGCGCCCTGCGCCTGCGAGATACGGCCCTCAAGTTCCGCCAGCTCGGTCGTCGTAAAGCGCATGGCATTGGCCATGGTCTGGCGATGGATGAAAACCTCGCGATGCGGCGGCTCCAGCAGCTTCTGACCATGGGCGGCCGGGACTTCAACAAAGAAGCCCAGAACGCCATTGTGCTTGATCTTGAGCGAGCGGACGTCGGTCTCGTCCATGAGGCGCGCCTGCAGAGCGGCGACAACCTCGCGGGTTTCGCGGCTCAGAGCCCGTTCTTCATCCAGACGCGGATCGTAATGGGGCCGCACAAAGCCCCCATCGCGCGCCAAAAGTGGCAGATCATCGTCCAGCGCCAGCGAAAGGTTCAGCGCCATGTCGCGTGGGGCAGCGCCGAGAACGGCCTGCAAACGCGACAGGATCGGGGGTAGGTCATCATGTGCGGCCAATTGCGCCGCCACATCGAGCGCTGCCGACACGGCTTTGCCAATGGACGCCAGATCACGCGGACCACCGCGCTCCAGTGTCAAACGCGAGAGCGCGCGCGCCACATCGGGCGCAGCCTTCAAATCCTGACGCAACCGCGTCCGCAGCAACGTGTCATCGAACAGACGCTCCACTGCATCGAGACGCTCATTGATCGGCTCAGACTTGCTCAGCGGCGCGGCCAGTCGATTGGACAGCAGACGCGCGCCGGGCGCGGTGACGGTCAGGTCAATGCTTTGGCGCAGTGACCCTTTGGCCTGGCCACGTTGGGTTTGCAGGATTTCGAGCGATGAGCGGGTCGCCGCATCGATGCTCAATGTCAGCTCATTGGCGCCACTCACCGGCGGGCGCAGCGCCGTGGCGCGACCCTTCTGGCTTTCAAGCGCATACCCCACCAAAGCGCCAACGGCGCTGCGAGATGCGCGCGATAAAGCAGAGGGATCAAAAACCGACGGGTCGAACACTTTTCGCAGCGCTGCAAAGGCGTTTTCGCTGTCAGCCAATTCTGGCGCCAGAGAAGACGCAATCGCGGCCCAGGCCGGCGCGAACAAATGCCGCTCGACGAGTGCCGCGCGCGTCGCATCGGTCAGTAGCAATTCGGCCGGAGCGATCCGGGCCATTTCGTCCGAAAGCTGTTCAGCCGTCAGGTCGGAAACAAAGGTTTCGCCAGTTGAAATATCGGCCCAAGCGAGCGCAAAGTCGGTGTCGCCGTGACGGACCATGGAGAGCGCTGCCAAATAATTGGCGGATCGCGCGTCGAGATGGTCATCTTCGGTCAGCGTCCCAGGGGTAACAAGGCGCACAACGCCCCGCTTCACCACAGATTTCGAGCCGCGCTTTTTGGCTTCCGCCGGGTCTTCCATTTGCTCACAAATGGCGACGCGGTGTCCGAGCCGGATCAGCTTATTGAGATAATCATTGGCAGCGTGGATCGGCACGCCGCACATGGAAATATCTTCGCCCAAGTGCTTGCCGCGCTTGGTGAGCACGATGCCCAAGGCCGCACTGGCGATCTCGGCGTCTTCAAAGAAGAGCTCATAGAAATCGCCCATGCGATAGAACAGCAAATAGCCCGGATTGGCCGATTTGATTTCAAAGAACTGGGCCATCATGGGCGTCAGTCCAGATGCGGCGCTCAGTGTTGCGTCTGGCGAAATTTGGTCCATGAGCTCGGGAGATTGGGGCGCTAGTCGGAAGTGCCGAGCTTAGGCAATTCACGGCACTCTGCCAACCGGCAGAGCACCCGTTTTCCGTGCGTTTATCGCTTTATCGAATGAGCGAGGTCTGTGGGACCAGCTTGCGATAAAGGTGCCACGTGGCGTGGCCCAGAATAGGCAGTACCACCGCAAGCCCAACGAACAGCAGGGCAGAGCCGATAAACACGGCCGCGCCAACGATTAGCCCCCAAGCCAACATTGGCCCAATGTTCTTCAGCACGGCGCGGACAGAGGTTTCAATGGCCACATAGGCGCCGACATCGCGATCGATGAGCAGCGGGAAGGCGATGACACTGGTGCACAGCACCGCAAGAGCAAATAGCGCGCCCACGCCCGTGCCCATAACCAGCAGGCTCATCCCGTCCGGCGAGCCGAAGACTTGCGCGAACAGACCATCTAAAGTGCGCGGCGCGACGGAGCCGAAAATGCTTTGATAAATCGACTGCGCGGCGGTGAGCCAGAGAGTGAACAGCACGAGCAGCATGACGCCAACCACGACGATACTGCCAATGGCAGGTGAGCGAATGACACGGAAGGCATCGCGCCAACTGGGTCGGCGCCCCTCTTCGCGCTGCTTGGAGATTTCGTAAAGCGGCAGCGCCGCTACCGGACCGAGAAGGGCGAAACCGCCGATGAGTGGATAAAGGAGGGGCCAGGTCTGATAGCCATTCATCCACACGGTGAGCACAATACCGATGACCGGGTAGATCAGTGCCAAGAGCAGATAATGACTGGGCTTGGCCCAAAAATCCGCAGCCCCTTTGCTGAGGGCATCGCCAAGGTCCGCATAAGAAATTTTCGCGATTGCCGGCAGATCGAGCTTTTCGCCCACACCGGACATGAGATGAATTCGGGCCATAGTCGTCCTCCTTCCAACAATGGAAGTCGCGTGACCCGCGTGGCGCTGCCTCAAGCGCGATACGCAGAACCTGCGACCGCTAAAGAGCTCAGACTACGCCCAAAGCCGGAGGCTGTCGCCCCCGGCTCCAGAACTTGTGATTATGCCTTGGCCAGCGCCTGATCGATGTCGGCGATGATGTCGTCGATGTGCTCGATGCCCACCGATATACGGACCAAATCTTCCGACACACCGGCCTTAGCCAGTTCTTCTGGCGAGAGCTGACGGTGCGTGGTGGAGGCCGGATGGCAAGCGAGCGACTTGGCATCGCCAATGTTGACGAGGCGCAAGATCAACTGCAGGGCGTCGATAAATCGCCCGCCAGATTCCTTCCCACCGTCGATGCCGAAGGACAAAATGCCCGAGCCCGAGCCCTTGGAAATCTTCTGCGCAACGGCATGGTAAGGGCTGTCCTCAAGCCCGGCATAATTCACCCACTTTACCTTTGGATGGCTCTTGAGGTGCTTTGCCACCTTGAGCGCATTTTCAGAGTGGCGCTCGATACGCAGACCAAGCGTTTCCAGACCCTGCAAAATCAAGAAGGCATTGTGAGGGGAGATCGCAGCACCAGTGTTGCGCAGCGGAGCAACGCGAGCACGACCGATATAGGCTGCTGGCCCCAAAGCCTCAGTGTAGACCACACCGTGATAGGACGGATCGGGCTCATTAAGAATTGGGAAGCGCTTGGCGTTGGCCTTCCAATCAAACTTGCCGCTGTCGACAATCGCGCCACCAATGGCAACACCGTGGCCGCCGATGTATTTGGTCAACGAGTGCACAACTATGTCCGCGCCGAAATCGAATGGGCGTGTCAGATAGGGGGTCGCGACAGTGTTATCGACGATCACTGGCACGCCATGGCGATGGGCGATCTCGGCGATCTTTTGAATGTCGACGACATTGCCCGCTGGATTGCCGATGGATTCGAGGAAAATCGCCTTGGTCTTGTCGTCGATAGCCTTTTCAAAGCCTTCGTAATCGTCATGGCTGACAAGACGGGTTTCAATCCCCTGACGCGGGAAAGCGTGAACGAAGAGATTGTATGTGCCGCCATAGAGCTGGGAGACCGAAACAATATTGTCGCCGACACCAGCAATGGTCTGAATGGCATAGGTGATGGCAGCCATGCCCGAGGCAAGCGCCAGTGCTGCGATCCCGCCTTCGAGCTCAGCCACACGCGCTTCGAGCACGGCCTGAGTCGGGTTCATGATGCGGGTGTAGATATTGCCCGGAACCTTCAGATCGAACAGATCAGCGCCATGCTGGGTATTGTCGAAGGTATAGGAGGTCGTCTGATAGATCGGCACGGCAGCGGACTTCGTCGTCGCTTCAGAGGTATAGCCGTGGTGCAGGGCAATAGTTTCGGGCTTCATAGTCTTCTCCCTAAGAACGGATGAGAAGACTCTGACAACACCAGAAAAATAACAAGGCGCGAAAGAGACAAGTCGTTCTCCTCCGCGCCCTGTTCGAGAGAAATAAAGCGCTTAACTTACCGCATCGAGCTTATAACGATCCAAGGACCCGTGCTGCGGCGTGTAAGTGAAGTAGTCGAAATCCGCTGGCGAGGCCGTGCCGTTCAAGTCATTAGCGGCAACGCCAACGAAGGCGCCAGTGAAGCTGCCGTGTGCCTGGTGACCACCACATTCATCGGACAGCAAGGACGCGTCGAACACCGGCCCAATGGCCTGCAATTCTTGGCCCTCAAGCGCGTAGTAAAACTGCAGGTCACGATTGCGAACGGTGAGCTTGAGCCGGACCTTGCCGCCATTAGGGATTTGCACAGGGGCCGCAGGGAATTTGAGCTTGCCATCTGGCCAGCTCATTTCCGAAGTCATCAGCAGCAGTTCGCGTTGACCATCCGAATGGGCCGTCACGGCGAGATAGAAGAAATTGTAGCGGCTATAATAGGCCGTCAGCCCGGCCATGGTGCGTTCGTCCGTGGCGGCAAAATCGACGAGCGTTTCCGCGTCATAGGAAAAATGCGTCTGGCGGCGGGCGACCAATGATTGCTCAAACCACGAGCCAATCGACTCGCGACCAAACAGACGCAACTTGCCGTTTTCAGTTGTGAAAATGCGCTCGGTTTCCGGCGTGCGGAGCCACTGGAAATCCTTGTGCAGACCATTTTCAAAGCTATAGCGCTGCTCCGCCCAATATTTGTCCTCGTCGCGCGTGCCCGGCACGTCCGCCTCAAGCGAGGGGACCGGCCCGTTCTTAACATAGAGCCAGTCGTCCTCGCCCCAATAGCATTCCTGAATTGAGGTTTCGCGGCCGAGAACGCAGCGGCGTTCTTGCGTGGTCGGGCGACCGCCGAGGTGAACGAGATAGGTTTTGCCGTCAGGCGTATCCACGAGATCACCATGACCGGCGCGCTGGATGGCGGCAAAGGGCGAGTCTTTTGAGGTCAGAATATGCTTGTCGGGATGGGTTTCATATTGCCCATCCAGCGTGCGCGAGCGCGCAAAAGTGCAGGCATGGTCATAGGCCGTGCCGCCTTCAGCAGTGAGCAAATAATACCAGCCGTTGCGCTTATAAAGATGCGGGCCTTCGACCAGTTTAAGGTCTGTGCCCTGATAGATATTGGTGATCGGGCCAACGAGCTTTCCGGCCACCGGATCAAACTCTTGCAGCATGATGCCCGCAAAAAGCAGCGGGCGGACGCGATGGTCCCAGGCCATGTTGACGAACCACTTCCGGCCATCGTCGTCATGGAACAGCGAGGGGTCAAAGCCCGAGGAATTGGTATAGACCGGGTCTGACCACGGGCCTTCAATATTATCCGCCCAGACGATGTAGTTATGGGCGTCCTTGAACGAGCCGTCTTTGCGCTTCACATCGGTGTAAACCAGCCAAAAACGCTCGCCGTCATGGCTCAGGCACGGCGCCCACACGCCACAGCTATCTGGGTCGCCACGCATATCGAGCTGGGCCTTGCGGGTCAGCGGACGCGTCACCAGCTCCCAATTGGCCAGATCCTTTGAGTGGTGGATCTGCACGCCGGGGAACCATTCAAACGTGGACGTGGCAATATAGTAGTCGTCGCCGACGCGAAGGATCGACGGGTCCGGATTAAAACCGGGAAGAATGGGATTGGTGATCTGTGGCATCGTTAAATCCTAGACCGACAGCGTCATGCGATATGGGACGAAGCCGGTCTGGCTGGCCAGTCGATCATAGAGCTGCATAGCGGTCGTATTGGTTTTGTGGGTGGTCCAATAGAGCTGCGCGCAGGGTCTGGCCCGCGCGATTGTCGCGACATGTTCGATCAGTGCACGACCATGGCCGCCACCACGCCCTTCGGGCATGACGTACAAATCCTGCAAATAGCAATTGTCGGCGACCGCCCAATTGGTGCGATGATATAGCCAGTGAACGAGGCCAATAGGCTGGCCGTCCTGGAGCGCGAGCGCGCCCCAGGTTGGCTCGTTAGGATCGAGAAGGCGCGACCACGTCGAGGCAAAAACCTCTTGCGGCAGAACCGTTTCGTAGAACTGCAAATAGGCAGTCCACAATTGGGTCCACACCCGATGGTCGCTCTGTTCGATCGCCCGGATCATCAGACGAACCGATTGACTAGATTTTCGAGATATTCTTGGCGGCCAGAGCGCGGCTGAGGATTGATGCTTTGTGCGTCAACCTTGCCGGCAATGTCAGCCAGCGACAGCTTTCCAGCCAGAATATCCTTGCCCAAGCCATTGTCCCAACCGGCGTAGCGGTCATCGAGCAGCTTATCGAATTCGCCATCTGCGATCAGGGCAGCTGCGCCCTTGAGGCCACGAGCCAAGGTGTCGAGACCCAAAATATGACCGTGCAACAAATCTGCTGGGTCGAGCGACTGGCGGCGCACTTTGGCGTCGAAATTGAAGCCGCCCTTGCCAAGACCACCCTGCTTGAGAATGTAGTAGAAGGCGAGGGCCATTTCCCCGGCATTGTTCGGGAAGTGGTCGGTATCCCAGCCAGACTGCAAGTCATTGCGGTTGGCGTCGACCGAGCCAAGCTGGCCCAGCGAGGAGGCCACAGCCAATTCATGCTCGAAGGAGTGACCGGCGAGGAAAGCGTGGCCAACTTCGATGTTGCACTTCACCTTCTTGTCGAGGCCATATTTCTGGAGGAAGCCGAACACCGTTGCGACGTCAAAGTCGTACTGGTGCTTGGACGGTTCTTGTGGCTTGGGTTCGATGAGGATCTGACCGGTAAAGCCGATCTTTTCGGCATGCTCGATAACCAGCGTCAGGAAGCGGGCCATCTGGTCCTGTTCCTGGCCGATCTTGGTGTTGAGCAGGGTTTCGTAGCCTTCGCGGCCGCCCCAAAGCACATAGTTTTCGCCGCCCAGTTCATGGGTCAACTCGAGTACGGCCTTCACCTGACCGGCAGCATAGGCGAAAATTTCTGGATCTGGATTGGTCGCAGCACCCGCCATATAGCGACGGTTAGAGAAGAGATTGGCAGTGCCCCACAGGAGCTTCTTGCCCGAGCTCTGCATCTTGCTGGCAATGAGATCGCCGATAATGCGCAGGTTCTTATTACTCTCCGCTAGAGTTGCGCCTTCTGGTGCCACATCCACGTCGTGGAAGGCAAAAAAGGGCACGTCGATGAGATTAAAGAACTCAAACGCAACTTCGGTCTTGAGCTTTGCGCCTTCGAGGCCCTTATCGAACCAAGGACGATCAAAAGTACGGCCGCCAAAGGGGTCGCCGCCTTCCTGCGCGAACGTGTGCCAATAGGCGATGGCCGGGCGGATGTGATCTTCCATCCGCTTGCCAGCAACAAGCTCGTCCTTATTGTAATGACGGTAAGCGAGCGGGTTCTTGCTCTCTGGACCTTCGAATTTAACTTGGCTCAGACCCTGGAAAAAGTCGGTCACTGGCGTATCTCCTCAATAGCCGGGAATAGGGCGCGGTAGCGCTCGTATTGTTCTGAATAAGCAGCCGACAGCTTTGTGTCGGGTGCGATAACTGTTTTGACGGGCGGCATGGTCATCACCTCTGCAGGTGAGGCGCCGATTGCCGCACAAAGGCCCAGACGGGCAGCGCCCAATGCCCCACCGAAATCACCGTCCGCGGGTAGGGCGATTTCCATGTTGAGATTGGTGGCGAGTAATTTGAGCCAAAGCGCGGATCTGGTGCCGCCACCCACGGCCAGAAGCCGCGAGATGTTTGTGCCCGCATCCGCCAAAACGCGCTGACTATCGCGCATGGCGAAAGCGACGCCTTCCATGACGGCTTGCGCCATTTGCGCTGTATCGCTCGATTGGCTGAGGCCAACAAACGAGCCTCGCGCCTTAGGCGCATTGTGCGGCGTCCGTTCGCCGGAGAGGTAAGGCAGGAAGATTTCTTCGCCCGGACCGTTGAACTGTGCCTCCGCTTCGCCAGCCAGCTCCGCCTGCTTTTTGCCGGTGATGCGGGCGAGCCAATTGAGCGAGTCGGTCGCCGAAAGGACGACACCCATCTGGTGCCAAGTATTTGGTATCGCGTGGCAAAACGCGTGTACGGCCCCATTGGTGTTCGGGCTGAACTTGGCGTTCGAGACGAACAACACGCCCGAAGTACCCAGCGAGACAAAACCTTCGCCGGGACGAATAGCGCCGATCCCGCAAGCAGCAGCAGCATTGTCGCCTGCGCCACCAGCAACGATCACTGGCCCCGTCATGCCCCAACGCGCGGCGAATTCAGCGTTGAGCTGACCCGAGCTTTCTGAGCCTTCGACCAGACGCGGCATGTGTTCACGCGTGAGACCTGTCACGGCGAGCAGTTCATCAGACCAATCGCGTTTTGCGACGTCGAGCCAGAGCGTTCCAGCGGCATCGGACATGTCCTCGACATGCTCGCCGGTCAGCAGCAAGCGCACATAGGCCTTAGGCAAAAGAACCTTTTTGAGCTTTTTGAAGATCTCTGGCTCATGCTTGCGCACCCAAGCAATCTTAGGCGCAGTGAAGCCTGCCATGGCGATATTGCCAGCAACATCGCGCAGACTGGGCAGGGCCGCTTCCATTTCCGCGCATTCAGCGGCCGAGCGACCGTCATTCCACAAAATGCAGGGGCGCAGAACTTCGTCATTGGCCCCCAAGAGGGTCGCGCCGTGCATATGACCAGAAAGGCCGATGCCCTTCACCGCCGCCAAAGCCTGCGGATGGGACGCGTGAAGCTTGTCGATCGCGGCAAGCGTTGCCGCCCACCAATCCTGCGGGTTTTGTTCCGACCAACCGGGATGGGGACGGGTCGGCTCCACGGCCGCAGCCGTCGCTTCGCCCAGCGCTTTCCCGGACGCGTCGATCAACAGCGCTTTTACGCCGGAAGTGCCGATATCAATGCCAAGAAAGGTCATGAGGCACGTACCTCAGAAGCAATCAACAAAAACATCCCAACTCCCAATGCTCCGTTTTTGGAGCGCACCGCTGACATCGATAGCGCTATCTAGCGCAAATTATCGCGAAGGAAAATCGCTAATTCAATAGACTCGCTCTGTACAGGTCGAGCACCCGACAAGGTTAGGCTGCGCGCAGCGGCAATAACTTCACGAATCTCACCATCAGGGTTCTGATCCAGAACCACATCGATAGTTCCACCCATGAGCCCCAAACGTGTTGGCCCGGTCAGTTCGTGGGTGATCACTTTGATATCACCACCGCGACCGGAAGCCTCTAGCGCAGCGACCAGACCAGCATTGCCTGCACCCAAATTGTAAATGCCGGCAAGTCCCTCATTTTCTTTGATAAGTTCTGCGACATAGGCTTGCGTTAAGCTGCGCTCATCATGGCCTTCTTTGGGGCCAATAAGTTCGATGTGTGCAAACTCGGATGCGATCACACTCCGAAACCCTTCGAGACGATCCAGGTGATCGCGCAGGTGGAGCGAGCCCGCCATAACCCCAACCTTGCCCCCTTGGGGCAGGAAGCGCCCCATGAGCGAGGCTGCCGTGCGTCCAGCCGCAACATTATCGACGCCGATGAAATTCCGCCGCGCCGACAAGGGCAGGTCAGAAACCAGCGTAATGACACTAATGCCGCGACGATGAGCGCCATCTATTGCCGCGATCACCTCAGGTTCATCGCCCGAAACGACAATGGCATAGTCGGTGGTTTTGGGATCGAGCCTATCCAAGCGCTCCGCCAAACCAACCGCGTCAAACGCTTTAATGCGCACCAACTCGAGATGAATTCTGTCCGATTGGGCAGAGAGAACACGCCGCGACACAGCGTCGGCAAGGCTCTCCATAAACTCATTGGTGCTTTCAGGGATGAAGAAAACGAGGTGCAGATCGCGCGCACGAGCCATTAGGGAAGCGTTGAGATCGCGGGTAAACCCGATCTCGGCAATAGCGTCTTCGACCTTCGTGGCTGTTGCCGCGCGCACCCCGGGGCGGCCATTAAGCACCCTGTCGACAGTCGCTAGAGAGACGCCAGCTGCACGAGCAACGTCATGTACAGTTGCTCGACGTTTCAAGCTTTCCTCTGACAAACTGCTTCCCCACACTGGCGTCTGCTTTTGCAGAGTTGTTGCGCGCCTAGCAAAGGTCAAGTGTCCCGTTGCGGTGAAGAGACAATAAAGCTAGACCCTTGTGCCAAAGTGGAGGACATTATGGGCGTAACCGTCTCACAATTCGGCGAAATCGGCGGCCAGAGGGTCGATCAGTTTCGCCTGACCAGCGATACCGGCGTCTCTGTCGATATTATCGGCTATGGCGTTTCTGTCCGCGATTGGCGCGTTCCAGTCAATGGGGGCGAGAGAAGCGTCGTTCTCGGATTCGATAATCTTGAGGCCTATCTGGACCATGGCGCCCATTTCGGCGCGATCGCGGGACGCGTCGCCAACCGGATTAAAGACGCCAGTTTCGAGCTCGATGGCACGACCTATCAACTCGCAGCCAATGTTGGCAAACTACAGCTGCACGGCGGCACCGATGGCTTGGGCCATCAGGTCTGGCAGGGCCAAGTTGATTCGTCGAACAACTCGGTTCGCTTCAGCCATTTCTCGCCCGATGGAGCCATGGGCTATCCGGGCAATGTGAATTTTTATGCGACCTATACGTTGATCGGAAACCGCCTGCGGTTGGAGCTTCGCGCCACCACGGACCGCAACACGCCGATCAGCCTCGTGCAGCACCAGTATTTCAATCTTGGCACGACCGACACGGTCCTCGACCACACCGTTCAGATTAACTCGAGCGCCTATACGATCCTGGGTGATGATCTGGCGCCAACCGGCGCCATTCTCCCCTCGCGCGGCACGATTTACGATCTCCGTAAGCCGCGCACCATGCGCGACGAAAAGGGCGCGGGGGTCGATTACGATATGGGGCTGGTGCTTGATAACGGTAGAAAATTCTCCGAACCGCTCGCAACCGTTGTTTCGCCAGACAAGGACCTCACCCTCAAATTGTGGTCGGATCGTCCGGGCGTGCAGTTCTACAATGCGGTATGGACCGACATGAAAATGCCGGGCCTTGAGGGCAAGATGTACGGCAAGCACTCTGGCTTCTGCCTAGAAGACCAGTGCCCAGCCGACGCGCTGCACAACCCGCATTTCCCCAATATCATTTGCGGTCCGGACAAGCCGTACAGCCACTGGTGCGAAATCGAAATTTCCTAACGCAGTGCTCTGCTGACAAGATTTGAGCGTTCCCTTCGTTACGCTCCTGAGCCACACTGCTCAGGAGCGGAATATGGGAACGCCTCTATGGATAAGACCGAGCGACTTTTCTCGATCATGGACGCCTTGCGGCGTCACCGTATGCCGGTTACTGCCGCTGCTTTGGCGCAGGAACAAAAAGTCTCTGTGCGCACGCTTTATCGCGACATCCAAACCCTTATTGGGCTGGGCGCCCCAATCGATGGCGAAGCGGGAATTGGCTACATGCTGAAACCCGGATTTTTCCTCCCACCGCTCATGTTCACGCCCGAAGAGCTAGAGGCACTCGTCCTCGGCGCACGCTGGGTCGAGGCGCAACCCGATGATGGCTTGGGTGCAGCCGCGCGCAATGCCTTGGCAAAAATTGCGACCGCGTCGCCGGATGATTTGCGCGATCGGATCAGCGACACCGCTCTTTGGCCCGTCGCCATTTGGGGCCAGAGAAAACCCGTGCCCGTGCTCGGCGATATTCGCCAAGCTGTGCGGCAGGAGCGCGCTGTCATCATCGACTACCAAGATGAGCAGGCGCGCGCGAGTTCAAGGACGATCTGGCCTGTCGGGCTCGCGTTTTACGAAGGAAAACAAACCATTGCAGCGTGGTGCCTGCTACGCAACGCCTTCCGAAACTTCCGCACGGATCGCATTGTCAGCCTTCAGCTCACCGAAGAACGCTACGGCAAGCGACGGGGTCAGCTCGAAAAGGAATGGCGCGCCTCGTGGGAGCACGATGTGAAGTACACCGAAGGGAACACCTGATGTTCCACGTGAATCACGGATTTGGAATTTTGGATTCACGTGAAACACGGCATTAGTTGAGCGAGCGCACCGGCCCTGGTGTCATCTCAATGACAGCGAAAATAACCAGTAAATGGAACGCGGTAAGTGCGAGCGCCGACACCGCAAAAAGCTGCTTTTGCGTTTTGTGCCGAAACAATTGCTGCCCGAGTAGCCCGCCCAGAATACCAAACGCTGTGTCCGCAAACAGCAGATGCAGCTCCCGGATACGTCTACGCCCCCCACGCGCAGATGATTTGTCGATGGCATAAAGCACCAGACTAACGAGCCCCATGCCGAAATACAGTGCGGCGACCCAGAAGGGCAGGCGGAACGTTACAAGGCCAAAGCAGAGCGCCAAGAGCAGCGCTGCGACGCAGAAATAGCGAAACTTGCTCGTCTGCTTTTTCGCCATTCAATTCGTCCTTATTGCCGGGCCTCAACTGGTAAGGCCAAAGCTTAAACAACTGCTTTGTATCGGCCTAAACGCTAACGTGTTTCAAAGATCAATCGATAGCTCAGCGCTTCGGCGATATGCGGACGAGAGACTTTTTCAGAACTAGCCAAATCAGCCAAGGTCCGCGCGACTTTGAGAACGCGGTGATAGGCGCGAGCCGAAAGATTGAACCGGTCTGCCGCTTGCAGCAGCAAGTTTTGACTTTCCCGATCAGGCTCAACAAGTCGCTAGATCAGCGTTGACGTGGCTGACGCATTGGTGAGGACCTCAGGGTGTCCAGCGGCGTCATAGCGTTGGCGCTGAAACTCTCTTGCCCGTGCCACACGGCTAGCCACAACGGCCGAAGACTCGGCCTCCCCGACGGCACCGATCATCTCGGCGGCCGATACGCTTGGCACATCAATGCGGATATCAATGCGATCCAGAAAAGGGCCAGAGATACGGGACTGTTCATTTGGGACTCCTTATGAGGTGTCTGTTGAAGAACAGATTGAGCGTAATCTCGAGCATCTGCACTGTTTTGGAGACGCGCTTTGTCCGCCGATTGAACCGCGCAAGATTGTCCCTGATTGAGGAATTGGAGGACTCAATCAGGTGGGTTTGCGCCTTTGTTTCCAGATGTGGCACGGTCACGCCATTGCGCTTGAAAGCGAGTGCGTAACAAGAGTTGGCATCGGTAAAGATGGCCCCGATCTCACCCACAGCCTGAAGGGCCAAGCGATAGGCCGTGATCGCACTTTCTACGCCTTTGTCACCGATGTGGTGGGCAACAACGCGGCGCTGTCTTCGGCTATAAACGGTCCAGATAACCGCTCGCTGCTGTTTTTTGGACGTAGGTATAGATCTCGTCCATCTCAATAATATCGGGCCCGCTCGCTGGCGTACCGCGCTGAGCCGCAATCCGCTCTTGCAAGATGTCGTGCTCCTTGCGGATCCATTTAAGGACCGCGGCTGGGGAGGCCGAAAGGACGCGCCCAATGGCCCGAATGCCGGTGCCGTTGAGATACATCTGAACGGCCTGCGCTTTTGTCTCAGCGCTGAATTTAGGGGCGCGATCAGTAAAGTACCGACCACACTGCTTACAGCTAAATCGCTGGTAACCCGCCTTGAGGCCGCGCTTGACCGTGGCAGTGCTAGAACAATCTGGACAATCCATCTCAAACCCTCCGGCAAATCACCCCCAAGCAATCAAACTAGAATCCCAAATGAGCAAGTTGTAAACAGTCCCCAGAGATACGGGCCTGGTAATCACCGGCACAGGCCGGGCCACGCTTACAAATATGACCCGGCGTTCCGGCGTAACCGCATTTACAGGGGTTCATAGCGGCAATGAGTTGGAAGCGACTAGGATAGGTGACGCGGGCATTTGCCCGGGCGATGACTGTTTCGCCGCTCTCCAGAGGCTGACGCAGACTATCCAAAACATTGGGCGCAAATTCAGGCAATTCATCCAAAAAGAGCACGCCATTATGGGCAAGGCTTACCTCTCCGGGTTTCACCCGCAAGCCGCCGCCAACAAGGGCTGCCATCGAGGCAGAGTGGTGCGGAGCGCGGAAGGGACGACGATCGGAGAGGACGCCGCCGACCAGCTCGCCGGAAATGGATTGGATCATGGAAATATCCAATAATTCTCGCGGACTAAGTGGCGGCAAAATAGAGGGTAGGCGGGCCGCCAGCATGGATTTTCCAGCACCGGGCGGCCCTACGAATAAAAGATTATGCCCCCCAGCCGCGGCCACTTCGAGGGCACGACGAGCGACAGCTTGTCCCCGCACATCGCTGAGATCGGGCAAATTGCTGCGCTCTTCTGATTGGCGGGCGGGTTTGGGCCGAGCCTGCAATTGATGGCCAACAAGGTGATTGGCCACCGCGAGGAGGCTATCGGCAGCAATAATATCAATGTCTTCGCCCGCCCAGGCCGCTTCGGGACCAGAGGCGGCGGGGCAAATAACGCCCATGCCCTTTTCACTGGCGGCAAGCGCGGCGGGCAAGATGCCACTGACATGAGAAATGCGGCCATCAAGCCCCAATTCCCCCAGGACCAGATAGCCATCGAGCGCATCGCTGGGGATCGCGCCCATAGCTGCCATCATCGCCAGCGCGATCGGCAAGTCGTAGTGACTACCCTCTTTGGGAAGATCAGCTGGGGCCAGATTGACCGTAATGCGCTTGGCGGGCAGACCAAGTCCCGAGGCAACGAGCGCCGCGCGGACACGCTCGCTGGCTTCTTTGACGGCCTTATCCGGCAGCCCGACCATGTAAATATGGTGTAAACCCGGCGCTATCTGAACCTGCACCTCAATCGGAACAGCTTCGATCCCCTGAAACGCCACGGTGCCAACGCGTGTCACCATAGGTATGTCCCCCTAGCCAAAGGCAGGCTAACAGAACGCAAAGAGAACGCAATATGGTCTATTAACCATGCGAACTGCCATATTGGTTACCCTAAAACTCCATTAACCCAGAAATGTTGAAACAAAGGCCAGCTTAAGTTGTGCGTAGCGTGTGCCTTCATTGATGAAACCGGTTTTGAAATCTCCCCGCCTCTCCACCCTTGCGAAAGGCGCTGTCTTCGCCCTCGTCGGCGTTGCATTGGCTGCTTGTGCTACTGGCGGTGGGCTCTATGGAGCCATTCCGGGCGACAACCGTCCGCATAAGGCCGTTGATCGAGCCCGCTCGATGCCGGTGCAGGGCATTGACGTCGCGCGCTATCAGGAAAACGTCGATTTCCCTCGCGCTCGCGGTGCTGGCATTCAATTCGTTTTCATGAAAGCAACCGAGGGCAAGGACTATCTTGACCCAGACTTCCGCGTGAACTGGCAGCGCGCCGCTCAGGCTGGCATGCCACGCGGCGCCTATCACTTTATGACATGGTGTTCGCTGGCCTCCGAGCAGGCCGCTTGGTTCGTTGCCAATGTGCCAGCAGACCCATCGGCACTGCCGCCGGTTCTAGACCTCGAATGGAACAATCACTCGAGCTGCAAGACCAAGCCGAGCAAGGCCGATGCCTTGGAAAAAATTCGTCTGATGCTGGATGTGATGGAGCGCCATAGCGGTAAGCTGCCGATCATCTACACTGACATGAACTTCCACCGCGACATTCTCGAAGGCGAGTACTTCCCCAATAGCTTCTGGCTGCGCTCCACCGCTGCCGAGCCGCATGAGCGCTATAAGAACCGTCCTTGGACCTTCTGGCAGTATACCCAGACCGGTCTTGTGGCCGGTGTGCGGGGCGAGGTGGATCGCAACGTCTTCTATGGTTCACAGAACGAATGGATGACCTTCCTGTCGACCGGCTGTGATCCACGCGCCATACCAGCGCTGCAGCAGACAGGCCGTTGCGGCTACGCCAAATAGCCAGGGTCAGCAAATCTTAGCGAATAGCCTATCCCCAATAGAGTGCTGCTGCGGTAACGTGGCAGCACTTTTGTTATGGGAGCGCGGCGATGGGATTGTTGGATGAATTGGGCCTAGGCGGTTTGAACACAGTTCTAATCGCACTTGCGATACTGCTGATCATTGTCTTGTTTGCTGGCGCCAAGACCGTGCCGCAGGGCTATCACTACACCATTGAGCGATTTGGCCGCTACATTCGCACACTGAAGCCCGGGCTCAATTTGATCGTGCCCTTTATCGATGTCATCGGCAAAAAGCTCAATGTTATGGAACAGGTCCTCGACGTTCCGCATCAAGAGGTGATCACACGCGACAATGCGACCGTGACGGCAAACGGCGTCACATTCTACCAAATTCTCGATGCTGCAGCTGCTGCTTACGAAGTGTCGAACTTGGAAAATGCCATCCTCAATTTGACCATGACCAACATCCGATCCGTCATGGGTTCCATGGATCTCGACGAGCTGCTCAGCCATCGCGATGAGATCAATGATCGCGTGTTGCGGGTGGTGGACACCGCCGTTTCGCCTTGGGGCGTTAAAATTACCCGCATCGAAATCAAAGACATTGATCCACCCAAGGATCTTGTGGAGTCGATGGGCCGCCAAATGAAGGCAGAGCGCGAAAAGCGCGCGACAATTTTGGAAGCCGAGGGTCGTCGCCAAGCTGCTATCCTCAAAGCAGAAGGCGAAAAGCAGGCGCAAGTGCTCGAAGCGGAGGGCCGCAAAGAGGCTGCCTTCCGCGACGCTGAAGCGCGTGAACGCGCTGCAGAAGCCGAAGCGCGCGCGACCCAGCTGGTGTCGGAGGCCATTGCTTCGGGTGACGTGCAGGCGATCAATTATTTTGTCGCCAACAATTACATCAAAGCCCTCGAGGGCATCGCCACCTCGCCAAACCAAAAGGTTCTGATGCTGCCCGTGGAAGCCGCCAGCGTGATCGGCTCAATCGGCGGTATTGCCGAAATCGCCCGCGAAGCCTTTGGCGCGGGTTCGTCCCAGCCACGCGGCACTGGTCGTCCTCCAAACGCGGGTTAAGACATGAACCTTATTGCTCTTATCGCTAGCTTTGGACCATGGAGCTGGATGGTTTTTGGCCTGATCTTGCTCGGCCTTGAGTTGGCAGTGCCGGGCGGCTTCCTCATTTGGTTCGGTGTCTCCGCTCTGGTCATCGGGGCGCTGACACTGGTGGTTGCGGTCAGTTGGCCGCTCCAATGGCTGGCCTTCGCGGCCCTCTCTTTGAGCGCGATTTTCATCTGGACCAAAAGTGCGAAGCGTCGGCAGGCACACAGCGACAAACCACTGCTCAATCAACGGACTGATCAGTTGATCGGGCAAACAGGGATCCTCTCCGAACCGATCATCAGCGGCTTGGGCCGAATGCATATTGGCGACACGGTTTGGCGTGTCTCAGGGCCTGACTTGACCACCGGGAGCAAAGTGCGAGTAGTTGGCGCCGACGGTAATATCCTCAGAGTGGAGCCGTTTTAGGTCCGTCTCAACCAGTATTTAACCATGACGTGCAAGGGTTCCTTATGGGCATGACAGGGGTTTTCGACGCGGTCGAAGAAACGCCCTGCTTGACGGCGGAGCCATGAGTTTTGTTGGTAAAGAAGCTGAATTTGACGCTGCTCGCATTGGCACCGTGCCTGTGCGCGGGGTCAGTGCTTGCCGACCCCATTAGTGACGACCGCCTACAGCCAGGGCTTTACCCGGCTGCGCCTACAAGCTTTGTCCCGACAGAGGAAGGGGCTCCCCCCTTTGAGATAGACTGGTCACTCGGTCTAAGAGGCACGCAGATCTCGTCCAGCGATGGCAATAGTTTTAGCGCCCACCTGCGCCCCGAGCTCGATTTGCGCAGCCTGGGCAATGTGGTTGATACTCATATCAATGCCCATGTCGAATTGGCGCGCGGCAGTGACCCGCAGATCACCCCAACCACCGCGGCAATTTCGGTTACGGCTGGTTCGCAGTTGAACGAGAACACGCGGGTGCAGGGCCAGGCCGGCCTAAAATTCGATCGTGAATTGCTCGGCACACCCGGCTTTGATCCTCAAATTATTCGACCCGCAGATATCACCACCGGCCATATTGAGGCTGGCATGGCTCATCGTTTTGGCCAGTTCAACCTCAGGCTCAATGGCCAGATAGAGCGTGTTGCCTATGGGCCGACCGAGAGGCGCGACACAGGCACAACCGATAATTCCGATCAGAACCGATGGAGCGCGGAGGGCACGCTGCGCCTCGGTTATCAAATCACCCCAATCGTTGAAGTCTATGGCGAAGGCCAGCTCGGTCGCCATTGGTTTGACCAGGCAGGGAAAAGCTCCGGCCAATTCGCAGATGCCTATACGCGCAACGTCAAAATGGGCGTGAGCGGGAACTGGCAAGAGCGGATTACCGCCCATGCCGCCGTTGGCATGGGCCAATACATATTCACCTCGGCAACGCAGCCGGAAGTGACGGCCCGTCTCTATGAAGCGGGTGTGACTTGGAAGCCTGATCCAACCCTGAGCGTTACCGGCCTTTTGGCGCGCAATATCGAGCCGACAGGGGCGGATAGTGCCGGTGCTGTACGCGTGATTGATAGCGCTAAGCTGTCGGCCAGCTATCAAGTCAACAGCGCGCTGGCGTTGCGCACCAGTAGCGAGCTCGCACATTCACGCGTTGAAAATAGTGGCGAAACTGAAGATCGCCGCAGTGCGGGCCTCGGGGCCGATTATGGCCTCAACACGCGCACAAAACTCAGCGCCGATTACAATTATGCCCACCGCACCAATAGCGCGACGGGCACATTTTATAGTCACCAGCTCAGCGTCGGTGTGACGCTCAAGCGGTAGTCCTTAAAGCTTGTCGCTCAGATCGAGCGCCCGCAGCTCCTCAAGGAAACCAGCGCGGATGTCTTCGCGGTCGAGCGCGAAGACGACGTTGGCCGTGAGGAAGCCCAGCTTGGAGCCACAGTCGAACACCTTGCCTTCGTACTTTACGCCGGTGAACTTCTGCTGGCCCATAAGGGTCTGCATCGCGTCGGTGAGCTGGATTTCCCCACCCGCACCGCGTGGCTGTTCGGCCAAAAGCGAGAAGATTTCTGGCTGCAGAATATAGCGGCCGGAGATGAAGAGATTGGACGGGGCTTCTTCGCGCTTTGGCTTTTCAACCATGCCGCTGATCGCAAAACCCTTGTCGTCGCCATCGCCACGAACAACAACGCCATAGGACGAAACATCGTCCCAAGCGCATTCTTCAACGCCAATGACATTGCCGCCGGTTTCTTCGTACGCGTCCATCATCTGACGCAACACGCCCGGCTTGGCGCGGAAAATCATATCGGGCAGTAGCAGCGCAAATGGCTGGTCACCAACGATATCGCGCGCACACCACACCGCATGGCCAAGGCCGAGCGGTTCTTGCTGGCGGGTAAAGCTGGTGCGACCGGCAGAGGGCAGATCCTTGCGCAACTCTTCCAAAGCCGCATTCTTGCCGCGGCTTTCAAGTGTGGCTTCAAGTTCAAATTGACGATCAAAATGGTCTTCGATCACAGCCTTGTTGCGACCGGTCACGAACACAAAATGCTCGATACCAGCTTCTCGCGCCTCATCCACGGCATATTGGATCAGGGGGCGGTCAACGACCGTCAGCATTTCCTTAGGCATGGCCTTAGTGGCGGGCAGGAAACGCGTGCCAAGTCCGGCAACAGGAAAGACAGCGGTACGTACACGCTTGGTCACGTGGGCACTCCAAATGAATTCTTAGGGGTAGTCGGCATAAAACTTTACAGCTATCTGCCACAGGATAAGTTTTAAAACTAGCGTTTCGCCATAGGAGAGAGCTTTCATGGCCGTTCTGGTTACTGGGGGCGCCGGCTATATCGGCAGCCACATGGTCCTCAATCTCGCTGATGCTGGCGAAGACGTTGTGGTCTTGGATAATCTTGTTACCGGCTTTGACTGGGCCATTGATGCTCGGGCGAAGTTCGTTGAAGGGAACGCAAACGACATTCCTTTCGTCATATCGCTGATCGAAAAATATGGCATTACGGAGATCGTTCACTTCGCCGGCTCTATTGTCGTGCCGGAATCGGTGACCAATCCCCTAAAATACTACGCCAACAACACGTCTACTTCGCGCAGCCTGATTGAGGCTGCGGTCAAGGGTGGCGTGAAACACTTCATCTTCTCCTCGACCGCCGCGGTCTACGGCATGACCGGGCTTGCACCGGTTGTCGAAGATACACAGCTCAACCCGATGTCGCCCTATGGTCGCTCGAAGCTCATGACCGAGTGGATGCTCGCCGACGTCGCCGATGCGCATGACATGACCTATGGCGTCCTGCGCTATTTCAACGTTGCTGGTGCGGATCCGGGCAAGCGTTCGGGTCAGTCAACGCCTGAGGCCACTCACCTCATCAAGGTCGCGTGCCAAACGGCGCTTGGTCAGCGTGAGAAAATGAACATTTTCGGCACCGACTACGAAACACCGGATGGCACCTGTGTTCGGGACTATATTCACGTTACCGACCTGATCAGTGCCCATGCCTTGCTGCTCAAGCATCTGCGTTCAGGTGGCGAAAGCACAACCCTGAACTGTGCATATGGTCGTGGCTATTCCGTTCGTGAAGTCGTCGACACCGTGCGCAAGGTTTCCGGCGTCGACTTCGTTGCCGAAGAAGGCCCACGCCGTGCGGGCGACCCGGCGTCCATCACAGCCACTGGTGAAAAAGTGCGTCAGCTTCTCGGCTGGGTGCCAGAACACGACGATCTCAACGAAATCGTCGAAACAGCGTATGCTTGGGAACGTCACTTGATGACGCGAAACCGCTAAAGGAGCTTTCCCATGCGTTTGGCGATTGTGATCTGGTTGATTTGTACCGGCGCCACACTCGCCCAACCGAGGGAGAGCTTTGAGCAGTTTATCGGTGAATTCCGCGCAGAGGCGCTGGCCCAAGGGGTCAGCGCCTCTGTCTATGATAGCGCCACTGGGGGGCTCACCCCGGACCCCAACGTGCCCAATCTGGTAGCGAGCCAACCAGAGTTCACCACGCCGGTCTGGGAATATCTCGATCAGCGCATATCCAATAATCGCGTTGAACGGGGCCGGGCGGCTATGGCCCGCCAAAAAGACCTGTTCCAAAGCGTGGGAGCGGCCTCAGGCGTCGATCCTTATGTGCTCGGTGCGATCTGGGGGATGGAAACCGATTATGGCACTGTGCTCAGTCAGACAAAGCTGATCCGCCCCATTGTCCGTTCGCTCGCAACAGTTGTCTGGCAAAGACGCGTTCGTTTTGCCGAAGACAAGGCCGATTTCATCGCGGCGCTCAAACTGACCGAGCGCAGTGGCGGTGTTTCGCCGATGGGGTCATGGGCCGGGGCGATTGGCCATCTTCAGGTGAACCCCAGCAATGTTCTTGCCCATGGTAAGGATGGGGACGGCGACGGGCAGGTCGATCTCCATAACTCGCTTGCCGACGCTCTGGTCACCAGCGCGATCTATCTGCGCGCGCTCGGCTACCAGCCGGGTATGGACTGGGGCTTTGAGGTGGACGTGCCGGAAGGGTTCGACTATCTGCTCGCGACGCGCGACCAGCTTCGCCCAATCCGCTTCTTTGCCGAACGCGGCATTGCGCGCGTTGCCGGGCGGCAATTTCAAACGCTCGAAACGCCGGTTTTTCTCTACATTCCAGCAGGCCATACGGGTCCCAAATTTCTGCTGACCGCCAATTACCTTGCCTTCAAAGGCTATAATTTCTCCGACAGCTATGCCCTGGCCATTGGCCATCTCACCGACCGGCTCAAAGGCGGGGGCAATCTTGCCACGAACTGGCCACGCAATACGCAATTTCCCAATCTCGCCCAGCGCCAGCACATCCAGCAAAAACTGAAAGAGCTTGGCTATTATGACGGCATAGTTGACGGCCGCATCGGGCCGGTGACGCAGGCAGCCTATGCGCGATTTCAGGCAGCACAAGGCCAACGCGCCGACGGCTTTGTCACGCGCGCCAGTTATGAGGCACTGCGTTAAGCCAAGAAGCGCATGGTCTTGAGCCAAGCGGCTATGCTAAACTGGCGGCGAAAATTGCAGTGAGAGGCCGATGAAGCGGCTAGGCGTATTTGTAGTGCTCTTGAGCATTGTCGGGCTCGACACCGCACCCGCGTGGGCGCAGGTGATCGGGGACGAGCGGATTGTTATTGCCCAGCAGGAACAACCGCGCCGCCGCACGCTTTTTGATCTGTTGTTTGGTGAGGAGCCCGCTGCGCCGGCGCCGGTCCAACGAACACAGCCACGCCGGCAAGCCGCGCCAACCCCGCCGCCGCCACCGCCCAAGCCAGTGGTCGTCAAAAGCGTAGACGCGACGCGCTTGGCCGTATTCGGCGACAGCCTGGCCATTGATTTGGCAAAGGCGCTCGAACGCCACTACGCAGAAGATCCAAACCTTGTGGTCCTTGATGAAGGCGTCAGCGCTTCAGGGTTTGTGCGGGCGGATTTCTTTGATTGGGGCGCAAAGATCGGCAGCGCTATTGCCGAAAATAGCTTCGACGTCGCCGTTATCAGCATTGGCGTCAACGATCGCCAAGAGTTTCCCGGGGCTGCATCCGACAACATTGTTCTCTCACCAAACTGGTCGGCCAGCTATCAGGCGCAGTTAAATCAGTTTCTGAGCCAGCTCAGGAGCGCCCGCAAACCTGTTCTCTGGTTAGGTTTGCCGCCTATGGAACGCAGTCAATATTCTGCCGACATTGCCCAGATCAATGCCCTGCAACGCATGGCGGCATTCTCTGGCGGCGCAGAGTTCATCGATATTTTTGACCGCTTCTTGAGCGAGGATGGCCGCTACACCGCGTTCGGGCCGGATCTAAACGGGCAGAACGCACGCATGCGCAAAGACGATGGCATTCACTTTGCCAATGCGGGCGCCGACAAGATCGCGTTTTACGTCAGCCAAAGTCTCAGCGTGTTTTATCGCGGTGGTACCATTACCCTTGCGGCCGTTGATCCGCTCGCTGGCACAGATGCCGCCTTAATGCAGCGCCCGCCCTATCAGGGCCTAGGGCAAATCCGGTTGCTGGAAGTTGCCGGCCCCGTGCTCCCGCTTGGGCGCCTAGCCCAGCGCGCCAACAGTTTGATGGACCTGAGCGCTACACACACGGCACCAGCCTTCACGCTCGAGCAGCTGATGGATGCTCCTCACGGCCGCGTGGATGACTTTGGCTTGGGCTATGATCCAGCCGAGCGGGCGCGCAGTGAGACAGAAGCGCTCTAAGGCGCTGGTCATGATGCGTCACGTGCACCACGACCAGCGTTCAAGGAGTGGGGTTAGCTAGCGACCACACCCAATAGTCCGCTGGTGCGCACGCCATCGAAGATAAACTGCACGGCAAGGGCTGCCAAAAGCACCCCGACCACACGAGTGACCACTGCCAGCCCAGTGATACCGAGCAGGCGCTGGATCGGGATAGCGACCAGCAAGGTGAGCCAGGCCGCCAGCATAATGGCGACGATAGCCGCAACAACCATCCAGAACGCCAAGCGATTGTCGGCCCCGGTCGTCAGCAGGATGACGGCACTAATAGCCCCAGGACCGCTCAACAGCGGCATCGCCAGAGGGAACACCGAAATGTCGTTGGACTGACGGGCTTCGTTTTCTTCTTCGGAGGTGGTGCCCGTCGCGCCGGAATGGCGAGCAAACACCATGTCGATCGCAATCAACAGCAGCAGAATGCCACCTGCCGTGCGCAGCGCCGGAATGGTGATGCCGAAGACTTCGAGAATGGAATTGCCGAGAAAGGCAAAGCACAAAAGAATGCCCAGCGCGATGAGCACACCGCGCGTGGCAAAAATCCTGCGTTCCGCAGGCGTGTTATCCTTGGTCAGCGCCGCAAAGATAAAGGGAATGTCGGCGACACCCACGGTTGCGAAGAGGGTGACGAAAGCGACCAGAAAAACATCCATGAGCCTTCGCCCCCTTCACAAAAACGCTTAGCGACGCTTTTCGATTGCGTCCCAGATCATGGCCGTAATATCGGGGCCACCAAAGCGCTTGATTTCACGCAGGCCGGTGGGCGAGGTGACATTGATCTCGGTGAGATAGCCGCCGATGACGTCAATGCCAACGAAGATCATGTCGCGAGCCTTCAGCGCTGGCGCAATGGCCGCGCAGATTTCCAACTCACGTTCGGTCAGCGGGGAGAGTTCCGGACGACCGCCAACATGCATGTTGGAGCGCGCTTCGCCCTCTGCCGGCACGCGGTTGAGGCCCATCACAGGCTCACCATCGATGATGATAATGCGCTTGTCACCCTTGCGCACATCCGGCAGGTAACGCTGGATCATGAAGGGTTCGCGATATTTGTCTTCAAACAGCTCAAGAAGGCTAGCGAGGTTTTGATCGTTTTCCTGAATGAGGAAGACGCCAGCGCCACCATTGCCGTAGAGCGGCTTGACGATGATATTGCCGTGCTCCGCGCGGAACGCTTCGATTTCAGCGCGATCGCGAGTGATCAGCGTTGGCGGCATCAGCTCGGGGAATTCGGTGACCAGAATTTTCTCTGGCGCATTGCGCACCGCCGCTGGCGGATTGACCACCAAGGTCTTGGGGTGAATGCGCTCGAGCATATGGGTGATGGTGATGTAGTTCATGTCGAACGGCGGGTCTTGGCGCATCAGCACCACGTCCTGGGTCGACAGATCAATGCGGCTGGCCGCGCCGAGCTCAAAGTGCTCACCCTTATCGGCGTCAATGACCTTGATCGGTTGCACCAAAGCGCTGAGCACATTGTCCCGCAGCGCTAGAGTGTCGGCGGTGTAGTGCACCAGTTCATGGCCGCGCGATTGCGCCTCCAACATCATAGCAAAGGTGCTGTCACCCTTGGGATTGATGGTTGAGACGTGATCCATTTGGACGGCGACTTTGAGGGACATGAGCAAATCTCGCACTAGAAAGCGTTGATGAGATGAACCGGCAAACGGCCGGGTGCAAGGAAAATTACGTCAAAGCGGCAATCTCGGCCTGCTTCGTGTGGGTGGCGCATGAGCCAAAATTCTGCGGCCCGCGTGATGCGTTCGCGGTTAACCGCTTCGCTGGCCTCAAGATAATCCGAGAACTTTGCCCGCGCTTTGACCTCGATGAAGACCAAGGTTTTGGACTTTTCGCAACAATGTCGATCTCGCCTACAGGGGTTTTGTAGCGGCGATTGCGAATGCGATAGAATTTGAGACGCAAATACAGCGCCGCCAGCGCCTCACTGCGCTGGCCAAATTTTTCGGCCAGAATGCTCTTATTCCGACTGCGCCTTGATCGCGAGGGCAGCATCGTAAACCTCCTTGCGCTTCAAATTGAAACGCGCGGCGATGTCATCGACGGCGGCACGCAGGGGCGCATCGGCCATGGCTTGGGTCAGTGCTGCCTGCCAATCTTCTGCCGCTGGGGCGGTTGGCTCGCTCGCACCGGAAACGACAATAACAGCTTCGCCCTTGGTGTCATCTTCAGCGAACTGTTGAGCCAACTCCGAAAGAGGCCCGCGAAACGTGCGCTCGAAGCGCTTGGTCAATTCCAGAGAGACCGAAGCCTGTCGGTCGCCAAACACTTCCGCCATGGAGGCGAGCGTGTCTGCGATGCGGCGGGGGCTTTCGTAAAACACCAAGGTTTCACGTGAATCCTTCAGACGACCGAGCGCATTGGCACGCGCACCGGCCTTGGGTGGCAGGAAGCCATGGAAGGCAAAAGCATCGGTTGGCAGGCCTGCCACCACCAAAGCCGAAAGCAACGCCGAGGCTCCGGGAATGGGGAAGACCGGCAGGTTCTGTTCAGCCAAGACGCGGATGAGCGGAAAGCCCGGATCGGAGAGCAGGGGGGTGCCCGCATCAGAAATGAGTGCAATCACTGCGCCAGCGCTAATGCGGTTGGCGATATCTTCTGCCTTCTCGCGCTCATTGTGCTCGTGAAAGGCGACGCGGCGGGCGCGGATACCAAAATGATCAAGCAGCTTTGCCGAGGTGCGGGTGTCCTCGCAGAGGATCGCGTCGGCAGCAGCCAAAGTTTCAAGCGCACGAATGGTGATATCGCGAAGATTGCCAATGGGTGTCGCAACGACATAAAGCCCAGGCAACAAGAGCGGCGCGTCAAAGCTACTGCCGGCAATAAAGAAATTCTTGCTGGTCTCACTCATGACAGCGCCTTTTATGAATAGTCAAAACTTGGAGCAGGTGAGGGCGCCGGGCGCCATCACCCAAAAAGGTTTTACGCTGCGAGATCGGCGACAACCGCGTCGAGAACAGGAAAACCCTTCTCCGTGACGCGCAGATTGCCGTTGGGGAGCGTTTCGAGGAAGCCATAGCCCTTCAAAACCTCGATCTGCCTTTCCGCCAGACCACGGCCGGAAATAGCCATGAAGCGCGATGGGGAAATGCCTTCCTTAAGACGCAGCCCCATGACGAGATATTCGTCGCCCTGTTCTTCCCAGCTCAGCACATCATTGGTGACCATGCCGTGGCCGTGTTTTTCCGTCAGGTCGAGCCACTGCCATGGCATTTTCTCGCAGGCTGTCGCGTAGCGCTGATGATTGACCATGAGGCGACCATGTGCGCCCGGACCAATGCCAGCATATTCGCCATAACGCCAATAGAGCATGTTATGGCGGCTTTCCTGACCGGGCACAGCATGGTTGGAAATCTCATAGGCGGGCATGCCAGCAGCCGACGTCAGCTCCTGCGTCATCTCATAAAAATCCGCGCCGAGATCTTCGTTCGGCATGATGAGCTTACCGGCATTATAGAGATCGTAGTAGCGCGTACCCTGCTCAATGGTGAGCTGGTAAAGGCTCAAGTGACCATCGGCCAGCCAGATGGCTTCCTTGAGCTCATCTTCCCAATCTTCAAGCGTCTGCTTGGGACGCGCGTAGATCAGATCAAAACTCGATCGATCAAAGATCGACTGCGCGATACGCACGGCAGCAATGGCTTCTTCGACAGAGTGGCGACGGCCCAATTCGGCCAGCGGACCAGGGCGCAGCGACTGCACACCGAGCGACACGCGATTAACGCCAGCCATGCGGAAGCCGCGGAAGCGATCCACCTCAACACTGGTTGGGTTGGCCTCCAGGGTGATTTCGGCATTGCTGTCGATTTGCCACTCATTGGAGATGGCATCCAAAATCGTGCCAACGGCCTTTGGCGACATCAGCGAAGGCGTGCCACCGCCAAAGAAAATCGACTGCACTAGACGGCCGGGCGTGAGCGAACCCATATGGGCGATCTCACGCTTATAGCCTTCAACGAAGGCATCTTCGTCAAACGGGCCGCGATGCACATGCGAGTTGAAATCGCAGTAGGGGCATTTGGAGGCACAGAAAGGCCAGTGCACATAAATGCCGAAGAGATCATTCCCGTTCATGGTCGAACGCCTCGCATAATGCACCGATCCGCCCCGCCCATCGGGGACAGAAGAATTGTTACTGCCCAGACATTGGTCTGACTAGGCATGCTCTATCTGGTTCTCAACGAATTGGGCAAAGGCCCGCGCACGATGGGAAAGACCAGTTTGACCGGGCGACCAAGAATGCTTCACCTCAGGCGCCATTTCACCAAAAGTGATGTCATGGCCATCAGGCATGAACATCGGGTCATAGCCATGACCGACATCGCCGCGTGGCGGCCAGATCAGCGTCCCTTCGCACTTGCCAACAAAAAGCATATCGCGGCCATCGGGATGGGCAAGGCAAAGCGTGGCATTAAACGAGCCGCGACGCTGGCCGGGAGAGCCTGCGCCTGCGGCCTGCAAGGCATCTTCCACGCGCTTCATGGCGCGATTGAAGTCGCGCGGCACACCAGCCCAATCGGCGGTGTAAACACCCGGATCGCCATTGAGCGCGTCGACGCAAAGGCCGCTGTCGTCGGACAGAGCCAACATATTGGCGCCCGTCGCCGCAGCATGAGCCTTGGTGCGCGCGTTTTCGGCAAAGGTGGTGCCGGTTTCTTCTGGCTCCGGCAGGCCCAAATCGCCCGCCGACACCAGAACCAAACCAAAGGGCTCAAACAATTCGCGGAATTCTTTGAGCTTGCCCGCGTTATGGGTCGCGATGCAAAGACGATCACCGGGGCGAAGACGAGGGATGGTCATTTCTTTGTACCTTCGAGTGCGCGGACGATGTCATTCCATACGCGAGAATTGTGAGCGGAAAAATGGCGTTCGCCATTGGGCCGCGCCGCCTGCTCAGGGCGAGCAGGACGGTCAGCAAGACGAAACGGTAGCTTCTTCCGCAACCAGTGCATTATTGACCCAGAACTGCGCGCTGCTGCGCGGAAAGTTCGGTAATGCCCTTTTCGGCCAGACCCATAAGGGCTTCCAGCTCCGAGCGGTCGAACGGAGCGCCTTCAGCAGTGCCCTGAATTTCGACAAACTTGCCCGAACCGGTCATGACGAAGTTGGCATCCGTTTCCGCTTCGACGTCTTCGAGATAGTCGAGATCGAGAACCGGGGTGCCGCGATAAATGCCGCAAGAAACCGCTGCGATACTGTCCTTGAGAACCTTGCCCTTGGTCAGCTTGCGCTCTTCCATCCAGGCGATGGCATCAACCAGTGCCACATAAGCGCCCGAGATGGCTGCGGTACGGGTGCCGCCATCGGCTTCAAGCACGTCACAATCGAGAGTGATCTGAGCTTCGCCGAGCGCTGCCAAATCTACAACAGCGCGGAGCGAGCGACCGATGAGACGCTGAATTTCTTGGGTGCGGCCTGTCTGCTTGCCGGCTGTGGCTTCACGACGATTGCGCGAACCGGTGGCGCGGGGCAGCATGCCGTATTCAGCTGTGACCCAGCCCTGACCCTTGCCACGCAGCCAACCCGGAACGCTGGTTTCAACCGAAGCAGTGCACAAAACTTTGGTGTTGCCGAAGGTTACAAGGCACGAGCCTTCTGCTTTCATGGAGACCTTACGTTCAAAGGTCACCGTACGCATATCTGAAGGCTGTCGACCGGAGGGGCGCATATTTTGTCCGCTAGAAAATGGTGTTAACCGCCTCTTAACCTCCAACGGCCCCACTCACAAGCTGCGGCAGCTTGGCGCTTGGGGAGGAAGAGCTTAAATGAGAGTACAGGGTTAAAGCGAAAGATTTAGCATAAAAGCCATGACCAGACCGGCAGAAGACTTCCTTAGCGTGCTCAACACGCGCTCCCAGGAGATTTTTCGGACCCTCGTCGAGCGCTATCTCGACACCGGTGTGCCCGTGGGATCGCGTGATCTTAGCCGACTTTTGCAGGTGGAGCTTTCCCCCGCTTCTGTCAGAAATGTGATGGCAGACCTTGAAGACCTAGGTCTTATTGCGGCGCCACACACCTCCGCTGGCCGTGCGCCGACCCAGCAAGGCCTGCGCTTTTTCGTCGACTCCATGCTTGAAGTGGGCGCGGTGGATGAGGATGAGCGCGGCCGGATAGCCCGTCAGATGGAACACACGGCCGGGCGCGGGCAGGTCGAGGACATGCTGACGGAAGCCTCCTCCCTCCTCTCCGGCCTTAGCCACGGCGCTGGCGTAGTTATTGCCACCAAGGCCGATATGGTGCTGAGGCATATCGAATTTGTGCGCCTCGATAATTCACGGGCCATGGCCATCATGGTTGGCGAAGATGGGCAGGTGGAAAACCGCATCCTCGATCTTCCACCCGGCTACGCCGCGAGCTCCTTGCAGCAGGCGGGCAATTACCTCTCCAATTACATTGTCGGGCGCACTTTGGCGGAAGCCAAAAAACTGCTCAATGAGCGACGCGATGAACAACGCGCCGAATTGGACGAGCTCACCCAAAAACTCGTCGACGCTGGCATTGCGACCCTGTCCACCCCTGCGTCGGGCAATGCTCCCACGGTGATCGTTCGCGGCCGCGCCAATCTCATCAATGACACCATGGCCAGCGACGAGTTGGCACGGATGCGGCAGTTGTTCGATGAGCTGGAAAGCAAGGATGGATTGCTCGATCTCTTGGGCGATGCGGAGCGCGGGCAGGGTGTCCGTATTTTCATCGGCTCAGAGAATAAGCTCTTCTCCCTCTCCGGCTCTTCGGTGATTCTCTCGCCCTATAAGGATGCCAATGATCGGATCGTTGGCGTCTTAGGCGTTATCGGGCCAACGCGATTGAACTATGCACGCATTGTCCCCGTTGTGGACTACACGGCTAACGTCATTTCCGCGATGATTGCGCGTAAGCGCGCAGCACGGTGAGTGAGAGCTTGAATTACCGTCTCGCTTGACCGATATGCGGGACAGAAAGTTTTAACGAACGGAAGAAGACACAATGAGCGACGAAAACGCCGCCCAGGGCGAAAATCCGGAAGTCGAGATCCCGACCACCGAAACCGCTCCAGAAGTCGATCCCGTTGAGGCATTGCAGGCGGAAAACGCCGACCTCAAGGACCGCGTTCTGCGTACCATTGCGGAAATGGAAAACCTGCGTAAGCGCACGGAGCGCGAAGTCGCTGACACCCGCACCTACGCCATCGCTGGATTTGCTCGCGATATGCTGAGCGCCACCGACGCGCTGTCGCGCGCGCTGCTGGTCATCCCAGCCGATGTCCGTGAGAGCGCTGAAGGTTCACTCAAGAGCCTGATCGAAGGCATTGAGCTGGCTGAACGCGAAACCAACCGTCTTCTTGCCAAGCATGGCGTCAAGCCGATTGAAGCCGCTGGCCAGAAGTTCGATCCGCATAAGCACCAGGCGATGTTCGAAGTGCCGAACCCGGCCGTTCCAGAAGGCACGATTGTGCAGGTCGTTCAGGAAGGCTTTGCCATTGGCGAGCGCGTTCTGCGCCCAGCCATGGTTGGTGTTGCCAAGGGCGGTCCAGCGGCTGAAGCAGGCGACGCGATCGACAAGAACGCTTAAGCGCTCTGCCTTCACACTTGAAAGGGCGCCATCCGGTGCCCTTTTTTATGCCTCAAGCGGACGGAAAATAAATGACACCCGCACTGCGTGAAAAAGCCATCGCGGTGTGTACCGCCAAAATCGCACAAAAGGGGGAGGGCGTTGGCCTCTCGTTTTATGCGTTTTTCGCCAACCGCAATGACACGCCTGATCTGCTGATGGAAATGGCTACGTGGTGGATAAAAACCCACCGCCTTGATCATTTTGTCAAAGCGACCACGATCAAGGCGATGCTCATTGCCGAACGATAATCAGCTTAGTTTCACGTGAATCCTTAGCTGATTAGCTCGGCCGACGTGATCCGCGTCACGCCCGCTTCTTCCAAATCAGCCCAAGCCTTTTCGAGCGAACCGTTGGCATCGATGGCGCGGGTGGCGTCTTCAATGACAAAAGTCTCAAACCCGCCAGCGGCAGAATCAATAGCTGTCCAGGCCACACAAAAATCGGTGGCGAGGCCAACCACGAAGACCCGGCTCAAATTGCGCTCGCCAAGATAGCTCGCCAACCCTGTCAGGCTTGTGCGATCCGCTTCTTGAAAGCCCGAATAGCTATCGATGGCGCGATTAAAGCCTTTGCGGATAATCATTTGCGCGTGTGGGATGTCGAGATCAGCCGAAATTTCGGCGCCGCGCGTGCCCCATACGCAGTGGTTCGGCCACAAGACCTGTGTTCCATAATCCAGCTCTACCGTTTCAAATGGCGCCTTGCCCGCATGCTGGCTGGCAAAGGAGACATGATCGGCAGGGTGCCAGTCTTGGGTCAGCACGACATTGGCAAACTTCTTGGCCAAGGCGTTGACCACTGGAATGATCGCATCACCATCGGCAACGGCGAGACTGCCACCGGGCAGAAAATCATATTGCACATCGACAACGACCAGAACGTCGTCGGATTTGATTTCAAAGCTCATGCCTTGCCCCTTACCCACTCAGCACGGATAAGACCGCGCACGGAATTGCCGAGATAGATTGCATCAGCCGTTTCGAGATCGGCAAGGGTCAGGATGGCTTCTTCCGCCTTCCCGCTCGCCAAAACTTCTGCCCGCAATGTTCCCGGCAACAAGCCGGAGCTCACGGCAGGGGTCAGCAGCCGACCATCCCGCTCGATGAATAGATTGGTAAAAGAGCCCTCGGTCAGTTCGCCGCGCTCATTGGTGAAAACCAATTCATCCAAGCCACGCTCATCATGGGCGCGCTTTTTCGGTTCATCATAAAAGGAGCGATTGGTGGTTTTGTGCGCGACCCACACCGATGAGGATTGCAGGACTTCGCTGGCGATATCGAAGCGGAAGAGACTTGGGCTCGGAGGTAGAACCACCGCTGTCAAATCGAGCCCAGCTGCAGAATGAGTGAGACGAACCCGCATGGGCTGCGTCCAAGCGCTGGCGTTATCGTCGAGGAATGTTTCAATCGCATCGGCTTCTACCGGCAAGCCAAAATATTCAGCCGAGGCAAGCAGACGCTCAACATGGCGCTGTCGCAGCACGAAGCCTTCTTCCGCGCTCCACTTAAAAGTTTCGATAAGGGTCACCGGTTGGGCCGGGTCGGCCAGAAACTGCAATTTGAGCAAAGCCTCCTGATATTCGTCTTCGGCAACACTGTCGGCAACAATGCCCCCACCAACGCCGATCTCGCCCTTACCCGCTGCGTCAATAACGGCGGTGCGGATGGCGACGTTGAAACTGAAATCGCCATTTGGCGCGATAAAGCCGATAGAGCCCGTATAAACGCCCCGCGCGCCATCCTCGACCTCATGGATAATTTCCATCGCCCGCAATTTTGGGGCTCCGGTGATAGAGCCGCATGGAAAGAGATTTTCGACAGCACCAATGGCGGTCATCTCTGGAAGTAGGCGAGAAACAATGCCCGAAGTCATTGTGTGCAGCGTGCGATAAGTCTCCACCGTAAAAAGGTCTGTCACCCGCACCGAGCCGATCTCAGAAATCCGCGCCATATCATTGCGCAAGAGATCAACGATCATGAGATTTTCGGCGCGGTTTTTCTCGTCGCTCTGCAAGCGAGCGCGATAGGCCGCGTCGTCAGCGGCGCGGGGTGAGCGTTTTAAAGTCCCCTTCATCGGCCGCGCGCTGAGCGCGCCATCTTTTGCCGAGATGAACAGCTCCGGTGAGGCCGAGAGAATTTTGTGGTCACCCGCATCGATATAAGCGCCAAAGGCGGTGGGCTGGCTTTGCACAAGGCTGCGATAGAACCCGAGACTATCACCAACCAAATCGAACTCGGCCTTGAGGGTGAGGTTGATCTGATACACGTCGCCCGCCTCGATATAATTTTTTACCCGATCGAATGCTGATTTGTAGGTCTGAAAATCGGTTCGAGGGGCCAAACGTTCGGCTGCGCCCACAGGCGCTGCTGATAAAAGCGCGTTGACGGATTCTTGTGTAAGATATTTCGGGGCGTCATACACGCCAAACCAGAGCAGCGGGGACGCAGAATGCGCAGGCAAAAAGCCGCGCAAACGCTCCTCAAAGCCATAACCCATTTCATAGGCAAAATAGCCGGCCAGCCAGAGGCCCTGCGCCTGCAGCTCGACCATCTCCGCCATAACCAATAGCGCCTGATCATAGCTATGGGCGCTCAGCACGCGGTAGGGCGCTGAAAATAAAAGGCTCTTACTGTCTGCGTGAGCGCTGTCCTGCAACAGCACTGTGCCTTTTGAAATCATGACGCCTTCTAAAAGATTTCTCGGCCGTCCGATACTGCCCCCCTTGGCACCGTTTTGCGAAAATGGCAAAAGACGACGCGATTTTTCATGTCTATTTTCCGGAGAGTTTTATATGGCCAAGAATATCTTAGCCGCCATTGGTGCTGTCGCACTCCTGGCCGCTGCTATCCCTGCAATGGCAGAAACTGTTGAGTTCCAAATCATCAACAACAGCTCCATTGACCTGCATTATTTCTACACCACCCCGTCCAATGAAGACTCTTGGGGTGAAGACCTTCTCGAAAACCTCGGGGTGCTCGAAGCTGGCTTCGAAGCCACCGCCACCATCGGTGATGGTTCGGACCAGTGCCTTTATGACTTCAAGTTTGTTGGCGCCGAAGAGGAAGAGCTGATCGTCAACGAAGTCGATATCTGTTCGCTGGCAAGCTACACGCTCCAAGACTAAGCGGTAAAAGGACCCGAGTAATCCACCGGGTCTTCCACTGATTGTGCGGGGACGAAAATCATAACGCCCCCGCGCTTGAAGCCCTCGCCACACCCCCCTATATACGGCCCTAGGCCCCGAACGGGGCACTGATCCAGAACCTACGAGGGACCCCGGCCCCGAAGGGCCAGAAGTTGCTTTCGTTGCAAAGGACTTCACGGCGGGTTCGCTGAAAGAGAGGCTAGAGAATGGCTAAAGTTATCGGCATCGACCTCGGTACGACCAACAGCTGCGTCGCCGTCATGGACGGCAGCAACCCGAAGGTTATCGAGAACGCAGAAGGCGCACGCACCACGCCATCTATGGTTGCGTTTTCCAAGGACGGCGAACGTCTGGTCGGTCAGCCGGCTAAGCGCCAGGCCGTTACCAACCCAGAAAACACCCTGTTCGCTGTAAAGCGCCTGATCGGCCGTCGTTTCGACGACAAGATGGTCGAAAAGGACAAGGGTCTGGTTCCGTTCAAGATCGCACGCGCAAGCAATGGCGACGCATGGGTTGAAGCTTCGGGTGAGCAGTACTCCCCAAGCCAGGTTTCGGCCATGATCCTGCAGAAGATGAAGGAAACCGCTGAGGCTTACCTCGGCGAGACCGTCACTCAGGCAGTCATCACCGTTCCGGCTTACTTCAACGACAGCCAGCGCCAGGCCACCAAGGACGCAGGCAAGATTGCCGGCCTTGAAGTTCTGCGCATCATCAACGAGCCGACTGCAGCTGCGCTTGCATACGGCCTCGACAAGAAGAATTCCGGCACCATCGCGGTCTATGACCTTGGCGGCGGTACCTTCGACGTGTCGATCCTCGAAATCGGCGATGGCGTCTTCGAAGTGAAGTCGACCAATGGCGACACCTTCCTCGGCGGTGAAGACTTTGACATGCGTCTGGTCGACTACCTCGCTGACGAGTTCAAGAAGGAACAGGGGATCGATCTGCGTTCCGACAAGCTTGCTCTGCAGCGCCTAAAGGAAGCTGCTGAAAAGGCAAAGATCGAACTTTCGAGCGCCACTCAGACCGAAATCAACCTGCCGTTCATCACTGCAGACGCTTCCGGTCCAAAGCACCTGACCCTCAAGCTCTCGCGCTCCAAGCTCGAAACGCTGGTTGAAGACCTCATCCTGCGCACCATCGAGCCATGCAAGAAGGCGATGAAGGACGCGGGTCTGACCGCTTCGCAGATCGACGAAGTCGTTCTCGTTGGCGGTATGAGCCGCATGCCTAAGGTCCAGGAAGCTGTAAAGCAGCTGTTCGGCAAGGAACCACACAAGGGCGTAAACCCTGACGAAGTTGTTGCCCTTGGCGCAGCAATTCAGGGCGGCGTTCTGCAGGGCGACGTTAAGGACGTTCTGCTGCTCGACGTGACCCCGCTCTCGCTCGGCATTGAAACTCTGGGTGGCGTGTTTACCCGTCTTATCGACCGTAACACCACCATCCCGACCAAGAAGAGCCAGACCTTCTCGACCGCCGAAGACAATCAGTCGGCTGTGACCATCCGCGTGTTCCAGGGTGAACGCGAAATGGCTGCAGACAACAAGCTCTTGGGCAACTTTGACCTCGCCGGTATCCCACCAGCACCGCGTGGCGTTCCGCAGATCGAAGTGACCTTCGACATCGACGCCAACGGCATTGTGAACGTGTCCGCTAAGGACAAGGGCACTGGCAAGGAACACCAGATCCGTATTCAGGCATCGGGTGGTCTTTCGGACGCTGACATCGAGCAGATGGTCAAGGACGCAGAAGCCAATGCCGAAGCCGACAAGCGCAAGCGCGAATCGGTTGAAGCCAAGAACCAGGGTGAATCGCTCATCCACTCGACCGAAAAGTCCCTCAAGGACTACGGCGACAAGGTTCCTGCTGCTGACAAGACCGCGATCGAAACCGCGATCACCGATCTGCGCGCTGTCATCGACGGCGACGACGCAGAACTGATCAAGGAAAAGACCAATGCTCTGGCAGAAGCATCCATGAAGCTGGGCGAAGCCATGTACAAGGCTTCGCAGGCTGAAGCTGAAGCCAAGGCCGCTGGTACTGCTGACGACAACGATGACGACATCCTCGATGCCGACTTCGAAGAAGTAAACGACAGCGACACCAAGAAGTAAGAATAACTTCGACGGCGTTTTTGAAGGCTCGGTGGCAACACCGGGCCTTTTTTGTTTTGGGGTTTTGGCCCGCTGCCCACATCAGCGCGCTCGGCTTCAGGACCTGCCTACCGCAGATCCCAAGCCATTTTGGGCGACGGGTGCTCGCACAGGCCATCGCTATAGTTTCACGTGAATCCGTTTTGGACAAAAAGACAAAAGCCTGCGCCGGTTGATCGCAGCCTTACCCCTTGCTAAGACGCATACAACTGCCCATATCGGCAGTACTCGCCGGGATGACACCGGCTGTTTCAGTTTCAAGTCCAGCGCGACGACCATGACCGGCGCGATCCAGGAGATAGACTACCTTGGCCAAACGCGACTTCTACGAGGTGCTCGGCGCACAAAAGGGTGCCGATGATGCCGCCCTCAAGAGCGCTTATCGCAAGCTCGCCATGCAATTCCACCCGGACCGCAATCCGGGCAACGCAGAGGCTGAAGCCAAGTTCAAAGAAATCAACGAAGCCTATGACACGCTAAAGGACCCGCAGAAGCGTTCGGCCTATGACCGTTTTGGTCATGCCGCGTTTGAAAACGGCGGTGGCCGTGGCGGTGGCGGATTTGGTCCGGAGTTCAACTCCTCCATGTCCGATATTTTTGAAGACATCTTCGGTGACTTCATGGGCGGCGGTCGTCGCGGTGGCGGCGGTTCGGCCAAAACACGCGGCTCGGATCTGCGCTACAATCTCGAGATCTCGCTTGAAGAAAGCTTTGAGGGTCGCACGGTTGAAATCGACGTGCCAACGCTTGCTGGCTGCGACACCTGCGATGGTTCGGGCGCTAAGCCTGGCACCGGCACCCACACCTGCCGCCAGTGTAATGGCCATGGCAAGGTACGTGCGGCGCAGGGCTTTTTCACCATCGAACGCACCTGCCCAGTGTGTAGCGGCCGTGGCGAGATGATGGACCAGCCGTGCACCGATTGCGGTGGTCAGGGCCGTCGCCAGCAGAGCCGCAAGCTTTCGGTCGATATTCCAAAGGGTATTGAGGACGGCACTCGCATTCGCCTCGCCAATGAAGGTGAAGCTGGGGTCCGCGGTGGTCCTCCGGGCGACCTCTATATCTTCGTCTCCACCCGTCCGCATGATCTGTTCCAGCGCGATGGTGCCGATCTTTACGCCCGTATCCCGATCTCAATGACCACAGCAGCGCTGGGCGGCGAGTTCGAAGTGCCGACCCTCGATAATAGCCGCGCCAAGGTAAAGGTGCCCACAGGCACGCAGCCGGGCCAGCGGGTTCGCCTTAAGGGCAAGGGCATGCCGGTTCTGCGCAGCAAGGATGTTGGTGATCTCTACGTGCAGCTCGACATTGAGACGCCGCAGAACCTGTCCAAGCGCCAGCGCGAGCTCTTGGAAGAATTTGCCAAGCTCGAAACCAGCGACACCAGCCCAACCTCGGGTGGCTTCTTCGACAAGCTCAAGAAAATGTTCGACGCTTAAGCGTCTAAAACGAAAGGCGGCCCACGGGTCGCCTTTTTTGTGTCGATCGAGCAGAGCTCTTAGCCTTGTCCCATCTGGCTCATATCCATGTACATATATTCCCAGACATGCCCATCGAGATCTGCAATCGCGCGAGAATACATAAACCCGAGATCCTGGATGTCGCGATATTCGCGGCCGCCAGCGGCTAGCCCTGCCTCAGCGATTTTATCGACATCGGCGCGGCTTTCGCGCGACAATGCATAAAGAGCGGAGGTCGAGGATTTCGTGTCCGAGATGGGATTGGGGGAGAAGAAGCGGAACTTGTCATGGGTCAGCAGCATGACAAAAATCGTCTCGCTGATCACCACACAGGCCGCAGTCTCATCGGTGAATTGCGGATTATGTGCAAACCCCAGAGCACGATAATAAGCCATAGCGGCTGGTAGGTCGCGCACCGGCACATTGATGAAGATCATTTCAGGCATAACGGCTTCCTCGCATTTTTCTCTTCGAGCGATGGAACATCCGAGCTGCCCAAACGTCTCGATAGAGGTTTTAGGAATTCACAATGAAGACAGCACTCACTCTTTCCGGCTCTATTCGCGCCGGTTCGCATAACCAAAAACTGCAGCACATCGTCAGCGATAAGCTGAGCCAAGCAGGGGTGGAGGTCAATGCACTCAATCTCGGCGACTTCCCAATGCCGATTTTTAATGAAGACTTAGAGCCGGACAATGTTCCGGAGGCAGCGGTTAAACTCGCCCAGCTTTGGCGCGAGGCCGACATTATTTTCATCGCTAGCCCAGAATATAACGGCTCGCACACCCCGCTTTTGGTCAACACGCTGGCCTGGCTCTCGCGCCAAAGTCCAAGCCCCTTCCGTCACGCGACTTTCGGCATCGGCGGCGTCAGCTCGGGCAAATATGGAACGCTGTGGAGCCTCAGCCACCTCCGAGAGTCATTGACCAAGGTCGGCGCTTTGGTCGTGCCAACACTTTTGGGCATTGGTCCGGCCAGCCAAGCGTTTGACGAGGCGGGCAATCTCACAGAAGCTGGCGTGATCAAAAAGATCGATACCATCGTCATCGAGATGACCCACTTCAACCGAGGCTAATCATTCGCGCCCTTTACATCACCCACCCGCAGGTAGAGATCGATCCAGATGTTGCGGTCCCCCAATGGGGGCTTTCATCTGTCGGTCGGGACCGCGCGCAACACTTTGCGCAACGCAATCTGCTGCCGAGCTCGGTACAGATATTTTCGAGCGCGGAACGCAAAGCCATTGAGTTGGCTCACATCATTGGTGCGCCCTTGGGTGCGGAGATCATTTCCCATTCCAGCATGGATGAGAATGATCGCTCCGCCACGGGGTTTCTGGCCGGACCACACTTTGATGAGCACGCCAACCAATTCTTCGCACAGCCAGATCAAAGTGTTGCCGGGTGGGAGAGGGCGGTCGATGCGCAAGCGCGGATTGTTGCGGCCATCCGGACCGCCATTGCCTTTGCCGAACCCGATCGCTCCCTGATCTTTTGCGGCCATGGTGGCGTTGGAACGCTGCTCAAATGCCACCTTGGCGGGCTCCCGATTTCTCGCAGCCAAGATCAGCAGCATCTGGGCGTCGCCGGTGGCGGCAATTGCTTCATTTTTGATCCGCACGCCGAGACGCTTGAATCCGATTGGATGGCTATGGAAAGCCTACCCGCGTCCTGGATGGAGTGACGCCTTGTCGGCAAAACCAATTTGGTCCATACAGCACCAACACTAGACATCGCGGAGTTTTATAATGGCTGGCCATCTCATCGTGGGTCTTGACGTCCCGACGCGTGCACGCGCTGAAGAGATCGTTTCGCTCCTCGGCGATAGCGTTGAGTACTACAAGATTGGCTATCAGTGCTTTTATGGCGCCGATGGTTTTGCGCTCGGCAAGGAGCTGATCGCTGCCGGCAAGAAGGTCTTCTTTGACCTCAAGCTCCTCGACATCGACAACACCATCGAAAAGGGCGTGGCCGCGATTGCGGAAACCGGCGCAGCAATGCTGACCGTCCATGCCTATCCCAAAACCATGCGCTCGGCCGCTAAGGCTGCAGCAGGCTCGACCCTCTGCGTGCTCGGCGTGACCGTCTTGACCTCAATGGACGATGTTGATCTGCGCGAAGCCGGTTATGAACGTGACGCCGTCGGTCTAGTCGCGCAGCGTGCTGAACAGGCAAGGGCTGCTGGCATTGGTGGCATCGTGGCCTCGGCGCAGGAAGCGGCCATGGTACGCCCCATCCTGGGCCCCAAAATGGCCATCGTAACGCCAGGCATTCGCCCATCCGGTGCCCCTCTGGGCGACCAGAAGCGTGCCATGACCCCGGGCGCAGCACTCGATGCTGGTGCGACCCATCTTGTCGTCGCGCGTCCAATCATAGAAGCTGCCGATCCGGCCGCAGCTGCCAAGGCAATTCTTGCAGAAATGAACGGCCCTCGCATCAGCTTGGCCTAACATCATGAAACTCTCAGCCTGTGTCGAAATGCTCTTCGTCCCCGAAACCGGGGAGGTGGCAGATCGGATCAGACTGGCAAAAGCCGCTGGCTTTGACGCCGTGGAATTCTGGCTGTGGTCCAACAAAGACCTCAGCCAGATCAAAGACGTACTGGCAGAAACCGGGGTCGCCTTGGCCGGGATTGTTGCCGAGCCCTTTGCCAAGCTCACAACATCCGCTGACCACGATCGCTTTCTAGCCGGGCTCGAAAAGAGCCGTGACGTGGCACTCGATCTCGGCACCAAGATACTCATTTGCCAATCCGGCCCCTTGCTCGAAAGCATGGATCGCAATGCCCAACGCGACGCGCTAGCGCTGGCCATGGAAAAATCGGCAGATGTCCTAAAAGGCTCAGGCGTACGTTTGGCGCTGGAGCCGCTCAACGATCTCATTGATCACCCAGGCTATTTCCTCACCGACACGCGCGAAGCCCTTGATATCATTCGCGATGTGAACCGGGCGGAGATTGGGCTTACCTATGACCTCTACCACTCGATGGTCATGGGGGAGGACCCAGAGGCAATTATGGCGGGCAATATCGACACCATCGCCCATCTTCATATCGCCGATCACCCCGGCCGCAATCAGCCGGGGAGGGGTGAGCTCGATCTCAAGCGTAAGCTCGAGTGGCTACATGGTGAAGGCTATGATGGATTTGTGGGGCTCGAATTCCGCCCCACCGGATCAACGGATGCGGCTCTGGCACAAATGCGCCAAAGCCTTTCGCTTTAAACTGCGAGGCCGTGGGATTTAGCCAGATCGGCAAGGCTTTGCTGCGGGCGAGCGCCAATGTGGGAGATCACCTCGGACGCAGCGAGGCAACCAGCCTTGAGGGCCATTTCGTGGTTCTGGCCACGCGCGAGGCCAAGCAGGAAGCCTGAGGCGAATAGATCGCCAGCGCCGGTCGCATCCATCACCTTGTCGACCGGGAAGGCCGGAACCGAAATCACTTCGCCATTGCAGATCGCCATCGCGCCTTCGGCGCCCATGGTGATGGCCGCAACTTCGGCGTCCTGAGCGATCTGGCGAACCGCAGCACCAAGGTCATCGGTCTCATAGAGAGACTTCAATTCATTCACATTGGCAAAGACATAGTCGATAGTTTTTGAGCGAATGAGGTCGAGGAACTCAGCGCGGAAGCGATCAACGCAGAACGGATCGGAAAGGGTGAATGCGGAAGCGCGTTCATGCTTATGGGCATAGTGGGCGGCGCGGACGAAAGCCTTCTTGGCTTCCACCGGATCCCACAAAAAGCCTTCCATATAGGTGACGGCCGAACCGCCGATTTCATCTTCCAGAATATCGCGCTCGGTCAGCTCATGGCAGGCACCGAGGTAAGTATTCATGGTGCGCTCGCCATCTTCGGAGACGAAGATCATGCAGCGGGCGGTGCGCGCACCGTTAATGAGGCGGGTCGTCGAATAATGCACGCCCTGCGCGCGCATATCGGTGTCAAACACATCCCCAAGACCGTCATCGGCCACCTTGCCGACAAAGGCAGCGCGCCCGCCGAGCGAGGCGACGCCAGCCGCCGTATTGCCCGCCGAACCACCGGAGCTCTGTTGACGGCTGGCAGGCATTTTGCCGTAGAGATATTCGGCGCGATCCCCATCGATGAGGTGCATAATGCCTTCGGTCATGCCCTCGCGTTCAATGAAGCCGGGCTCGATTGGCGTGATGATGTCGACGATTGCATTGCCAATAGTCAGCACGTCAAAGCGGGTCTGCGTCATTGAAAAGGTCCGAGGTGATAGGAAAACCGAAAAAGTCTTATGCTAAGCGTCCGGTGCGGGCAATGCCGTCAGCATGTCGCAGCTGGCCAGCTTGGCCTAAAGGCTGGCCAAAACATCGGCGATGAGCGCCTTGGTTTCTTCAGGTGTTTCGACCTTCACCTGACCATCAAGCAAGAGCATAGCCAGACCATGAACTTTGGCCCAAGCAGACAGGGCTTTCACACGGTCAAATTCATCGTCGCCACCGATAACCTGTCGCAGACTATCGAAAGCCGTGTCTGACGCCATTTTCAATCCTGGCCGCGCAATCTTGGTCAGCTGTGGCGAGAACATGAGACGGAAGAGATTGGCGTTTTCGAGCGCAAACAGCACATAGGTTTTGCCCATGGCCGACAGCGGATTATCGGGATGCTCTTCGGCAACCTTTGCCATGCGCGCTGAGAAGCGATGAAAGCCCGTGATGGCCAGAGCTTCGAGCAGCGAGTTGCGGCTATCAAAATGCCGATATGGGGCTGCTGGGGAGACGCCAACCAATCGCGCTAGATCGCGCAGGCCGACGCCTTGCTCGCCATCGCGTTCCAAAATGCCCATGGCAACCTCCAGCATGACGCTGCGAAGATTGCCGTGATGATAAGAGCTCAGATGAAATGTTGACATGAACCACATATCGCGCGGCGATGTTGGCAGTGTCAACAAAGGTGCGATTAGCTGCGGGCAGGGTTCTCTGTTTTGGGGGAGAAATTGCACCACTCCAGTATCGGGCAGCGCCAGCATTCTGGCTTTCGCGCTTTGCAAATATAGCGACCGTGGAGGATCAACCAATGATGGGCATGGAGCATATAGCGGTCCGGCACCATTTTGGTGAGCGCCATTTCCACTTCAAGCGGGGTCTTACCCAAGGCCATGCCGGTGCGATTGCCGACGCGGAAGAGATGGGTGTCGACGGCAATGGTCGGCTGCTTGAAGAAAATATTGAGCACGACATTGGCCGTCTTGCGACCGACGCCGGGCAGGGCCTCTAGCGCCTCGCGCACATCTGGCACTTCCCCGCCGTGCTTGTCGATCAGCTGCTTGGAAAGCTCATAGGTGAACTTGGCCTTGTTGCGGTAGAGGCCGATGGTCTTGATCTCGTTCTCAATGCCCTCAACGCCGAGTGCCACCATGGATGCGGGGTCGGGTGCGAGCTTGAAGAGATTTTTCGTCGCCTTGTTGACCCCGACGTCGGTGGCCTGCGCGGACAAAACCACGGCCACCAGCAGAGTGAAGGCGTTCACATAATCGAGTTCACCCTTGGGTTCGGGCTCGATTTCGTGGAAACGATCAAATACAGCTTCGGCTTGAGCCCGGGTGAGCCTCTTCACTTTTTGTGTTGCTGCCATTCTCTCGCTTCCGAATCTCTGCCACTATTTCCGGTAAGAGGCATAACCATGCAAGTCACGACCAACAAACCCCTGTTTGCTGCTACACTTCGCCCTGATCGCGCCATGCGACTGACCGGCGGTTGGATGGCACTGGTGGTGGCCTTTTTGGGAGTGATGCCGGTCTTGATGATCGCGTCAGAATATCTCCTGACCGGAGCTTTAGCATTCGCTTGCGCGGCAGTGGGTCTGATTGTTTACGGACAGAGCCAGCGCCGTAAAACTCATCAAACCCAAACGGTGACGCTGTGGCCCGAACAGCTCGAAGTTGTTGAGCAGGGTTTTGCCAAGCCCAAACGCATGCAGCGCTTTGATCCCAACACTGTCCGTCTCGTGCTGCACCGCGATGCTTTTGAGCGGACCACCCAAATCCTGCTCAAGCATGAAGACGAAATCCATGAGCTTGGTGCCTTCCTATCGATGGATGACAAGGGCAGTTTTGCCAAAGCCTTTGGCGCCGCCTTGCGGCAAGCACGACGTAATCGATAGGTCAAAAACGGGTCGCTTGTTCCGCTCCAAGCTGGCTAAACTAAGCCCAGCCTCTGAGGTGAATTGAGCGATGAACCAACGACCCGAAATTTCTCCCGCACAGGACTATGACACCATCCGCGCTGCTATTCGCTATCTCAGCGAGCGGGGGGCCGATGAGTTGGCGCTGGACCGCTTCGCGCGCGCTATTGGCCTAACCGAGCGCCAACTGACCGATCTCTTTCGGCGCTGGTGCGGCCTCTCCCCCAAAAGCTTCGCCCAAGCTGTCGCGCTCAATCACGCTAAGAAACTTCTCTCGGAAAATGTCAGCGTATTGGACACGAGCTATGAAGTTGGGTTCTCATCAACCTCACGGCTTCATGATCTCTTCGTCACCTATGAAGCCATGCCGCCTGGCGTTTTCCGTACTGGCGGGGCAGGGCTGGATATGATCTGGGGCACAGCGCCATCGCCCTTCGGGACGGCTGTGGTCACGATGACAGAATACGGCATTTCCGGCATTGGCTTTGCCGACGAAGAGACCAGTGTCGAAGACGCATTTTTAGATCTTGCCCGCCGATGGCCGATGGCACGCTTTTCTCGGGACGATGCCCGTGTTGGACCCGAGGTCGTAAAAATCTTCGCGCCACAAAATTGGTCGGCGGAGCAGCCCGTCAAGCTCGTCATGATCGGCACTGACTTTGAGGTGAGTGTCTGGCAGACGCTGCTCAAAATTCCGGTGGGGCAGGCGGCGACCTATGCCGAGGTGGCGCGCACGATTGGCAAGCCCAAAGCCTCACGGGCGGTGGGGGCAGCCGTCGGACGGAACCCCATTAGCTTTGTCATCCCGTGCCACCGTGTCGTTGGCTCAACCGGCGCCCTTACCGGCTATCATTGGGGCGTGCCTCGCAAACGCGCCATATTGGGTTGGGAAGCTGGGGTGATTTCGACCAGGAGCTAAAAGTGTTCCACGTGAATCCAAAATGAAAAAGGGGCCTCTCGGCCCCTTCATCAAACTCTTGTCTTGTCGCTTAGAGCGTCACGCGCTCTTCGAATTTTCCATCAGCGGAGATCTTGTAGATCGTGGGTTCGCCAGTGCCAATTTCGCGCGCCAGAATTTCGTCAGGGGTCAGACGTTCAATGGCCATGACGAGAGCCCGCAGGGAATTGCCGTGCGCTGCAACGAGGACAGTCTTACCCGCCTTGAGCTGCGGCAGGATTTCGGCCTCATAATAAGGCACGGTACGAGCTGCCGTGTCCTTAAGGCTTTCGCCCCCTGGTGGAGGAACGTCAAATGAACGGCGCCAAATGACAACCTGCTCCTCGCCCCACTTGGCGCGCGCATCATCCTTATTGAGGCCGGCGAGATCGCCATAGTCGCGTTCGTTAAGCGCGATATTGCGAGTGATGGTGACGTTCTGAACGCCCATTTCCTCAAGCATCAAATCGAGCGTGTGCTGAGCACGACGCAGGCCCGAGGTGTAGTAGAGGTCGGGGGCGATGCCCGCAGCCTTCAAAGCCTTACCCGTTGCGCGGGCTTCCCCTTCACCTTGTTCGGTGAGGTTTGGATTGCGCCACCCGGTGAACAGGTTTTTTAGGTTCCACTCGCTCTGGCCGTGACGGACCAGGATCAGCGTGCCGGTCATAGAAAATTCCCTTAGCTGTTGAGGCCGAGTACATCGGCCATGGAGTAAAGACCCGCCGGCTGGCGGTGTGCCCAGAGCGCTGCCTTAGCGGCGCCATTGGCGTAAATGGTGCGGTCTTGAGCAAGGTGATTGAGCTCGATGCGCTCCGATGGACCGGCCAAAATGACGTGGTGATCGCCAATGACACTGCCGCCGCGTAGGGTAGCAAAGCCAATGGTGCCAGACTCACGAGGACCGGTGTGGCCGTCACGAGAGCGAACAGAATTATCCTTCAAGGAAATGCCACGGCCCTTTGCCGCTGCTTCACCCAACATCAAGGCGGTGCCAGAAGGCGCATCCACCTTCAGATTGTGATGCATCTCGAGAATTTCGACGTCGTAGTCAGACAGCGCGGCTGCAGCCTTTTCGACGAGGACCGTCAGGGCCACCATGCCCGGCGAGAAGTTGCCTGACTTAACGATCCGCGCACCGGCCTTGCCTGCTTCGGCAATGGCGGCGTCGTCTGCTTCAAGGCAACCTGTCGTGCCAATGATGTGGACGATACCCTTGGCAGCGGCCTTCTGCGCCAGAGCAACGGAAGCTGCTGGAGCAGTGAAGTCGATAATCACATCGGCATTGTCGAGCAGGCTATCGGCATTATCGGTGACGACGACGCCAAGCTCTTCAAGACCGGCGAGCACACCGACGTCTTTGCCCAACACGGGAGATCCAGACCGATCGAGAGCACCAACAAGCTCCAGTTCAGGATGAGCGGCGACAGCGCGCACATTGGCAGCGCCCATTCGGCCCCCGGCACCTGCAACGATGGTGCGCAACTTGGTCATAAGAACCTCCACGAGAATATGGTTGATGCCTATAGCAGTGCTGATGCGTCGCTCCAAGTCGAACACTGTGCTACGATTCGGAGAAAAGCCAAGAAAGTCGACCCTGTCATGACACTGACGAATGTGCTGGCTGGCATCGCCGTGGAGGACTTGAGCCAGTCGCTCGTGTGGTATGAGTATTTGTTCGGCCGCCCCGCTGATGCTCAAACCATGCGCAATGTTGCCGAATGGAAGCTACCCGGCGGAGGCTGGGTGCACGTCGTGACCGATGAGGATCGGGCAGGGGCCAGCATGGTGATCCTGATCGTCGACGATATTGCCGAAGAGATCAGCCGCCTCGACATGTTCGGCATTAAGCCAGTATCCAAAGCCTTTGGCGACTTTTTCAAAACGGCTAAATTTCGTGACCCAGACGGCAATCTGATTGTGCTGTCACAACCGCAACAGGGCACCTACTAAACACAAAAAAGCCCGCGACATGCGCGGGCTTGGATAGCGTCGTTAGAGACGACGAAGTCGGACTTCATCGACTCGATGATTATTACCCTTCTTCAAAACGAGGTCAGCGCGACCCCGGGTCGGCTGTACGTTTTCGAGAAGGTTAGGCAAGTTGATGGTGCGCCAAACATTGCGCCCATATTCGCCCGCTTCCTCTTTGCTCATCTCAGCAAATTTGCGGAAGAAGGAATTGGGATCGCGGAATGCGGTTTCGCGCAGGCGGTAGAAGCGCTCAAGGAACCAAGCCTCGAGGTCTTCCAACTCCGCATCGATATAGATCGAGAAGTCGATAAAGTCCGACGCGAACAGAATTGGGTTGCCGGTTTTGGGCAGTTCGCCGGGCTGCAGAATATTGAGCCCTTCAACGATCAAAATGTCTGGCCGGTCGATGGTGACATCCCCACCCTTCACAATGTCATAGACGAGGTGAGAATAGACCGGGACCTGCACATTGCGCTTGCCCGATTTAATATCGGCCAAGAAGCTAACAAATCGCGCGCGATCATAGCTTTCAGGGAAACCCTTGCGGTGCATGATACCACGCTCTTCCAACACCGCATTGGGGTGGAGGAAGCCATCGGTGGTGACAAGGTCGACCTTGGGGTTGGACGGCCAGCGCGAGAGCAGCGCTTGCAGAATACGAGCAGTCGTCGACTTGCCGACAGCGACAGAACCCGCCACACCAATGATGAAGGGGACCTTGGCATCGGGCGACTTTAGAAACCGGCTCGACACGCGGTGCAGGCCTTGGATCGCCTCGACGTAATAGGAGAGAAGGCGCGAAAGCGGCAGATAGACCTCTTCAGCCTCAGCCAAAGAAATAGGGTCTGAGAGCGAACGCAGCCGATCAATATCGGCCTCGTCCAGCGTCATCGGCTGACCGTTGCGCAATGCGCTCCATTCCGCCTTTGAGAAAGTGCGATAGGGGTCAGGCCGTTGACGCTTAGCCATCACTAGTGCTCCTTGCGAGAGGCTTTTTCGGCGAGGCCAGATTGGGCTGTGCGCGCATCAAGCTCAGCCATGACCTCGACGAGAGGCACGTCAGCGGCTTTGAGAACAACCAAGAGATGGTAGAGAACGTCAGCCGCTTCCTTGACGAGTTCAGCCCTGTCGCCAGTCACCGCAGCGATGACGGCTTCCGTGGCTTCCTCGCCTAGCTTTTGCGAGGCTTTGTTGATGCCGCGCGCAATCAATTTGGCGGTGTAACTTTCGTCAGGTGAAGCTGCAGCGCGCACAGCGACACGCTGTTCGAGTTCTTCAAGTGTCATGGATTACTCCCGCCCCTTTGAAGTGGGCTTAAATCACACATTTGGGGAGGCGTCATCCGCCACCTTTGACTTAGGGCTTGGTGCGGTCCATGCGCATGGGAATGCCATGATCGACCATATACTGCTTCGCCTCAGGAATGGTGTAAGTGCCGAAGTGGAAAATCGAGGCCGCGAGCACAGCGCTCGCATGACCTTCTTTCACGCCATCGACCAAATGCTGGAGATTGCCAACACCGCCCGAGGCAACAACAGGCACATCGACACTGTCGGCAATAGAGCGCACGAGTTGGAGATCGAAACCAGACTTGGTACCGTCGCGGTCCATGGAGGTCACCAGCAACTCGCCCGCGCCACGTTCAACCATGCGGTGAGCAAATTCCACCGCATCAATGCCAGTCGGCTTGCGACCGCCATGGGTGTAAATCTCCCACTCAGAGCGATTGTCACCGCCAACCTTGGCATCGAGACGCTGCTTGGCGTCGACCGAAACCACGATGCACTGATTGCCAAATTTATCCGCCGCACGGGCGATAAAGTCAGGGTCGTTCACGGCAGCGGAATTGATCGAGACCTTGTCCGCGCCTGCGAGCAGGAGCTTGCGAATATCTTCAATCGTGCGAACACCACCGCCAACGGTCACCGGCATAAAGCAGTGTTCAGCCGTACGGGCGACAACGTCAAAAATCGTGTCCCGGCCTTCGTGACTGGCAGTGATGTCGAGGAAGGTTAGCTCATCGGCACCGGCGGCGTCATAAGCAATCGCGGCTTCAACCGGATCGCCGGCATCGACGAGATCGACAAACTGTACACCTTTAACAACGCGGCCACCGGCAACGTCGAGGCAGGGGATGATACGGGTTTTCAGGCTCATGATCAGTGCGCTTTCGGCATCAGCCGCCAGGCGATGCGGTGGGTGGTGATGATCACCATCAACGCCAAAAGCGCGCCCCAGGCGATGGGGAAAGTGATCGTCGTAAACCAAGTCAGCAACGACAGGATGAAGAGACCGGGGCCCCAATCCATGCCGAAGAAATGACAGCTCGTGACACTATGATCAACGAGCTGACAGCCAGCCAAGACAGCAAGAGTGTTGGCAATCAACGTCCCGACAAGTGGGGCTGAGGCAAACACAGCAATCACAACCAAGGCCTGGCCATAGCCCCACCAGGGAAATAGGTGGTGCCGAACTGAACTCATTTGGCCTTCAATCGTGCCAATGCTTCACGTGAATCAATGCGACCATCGTAAAGCGCTCGGCCCGAAATCGCGCCTTCAAGCACAGCATATTCCGGCTGGGTCATGCGTTCGATGTCATCCATCGACGCCAGACCGCCCGAAGCGATAACGGGGATCGAGGTGGCGCGAGCAAGCTCAAGAGTAGACTCCCAATTGATGCCAGCCAGAACGCCATCACGGTCGATGTCGGTATAGATGATGGCGGCAACGCCTGCGCCTTCAAAACGCTTGGCCAATTCAAGGATGGAAAGTTCAGACGTTTCCGCCCAGCCTTCAACGGCGACCATGCCTTTGCGCGCGTCGATACCAACAGCAACTTGGCCCGGCCATTTTTGCGCTGCTTCCTTGACGAGGGCTGGATCACGCACGGCAACAGTACCGAGGATCACGCGGGCAAGACCCTTATCGAGCCAGCTTTCGATATGACCGAGGTTGCGGATACCACCGCCCAGCTGCACCGGGAATTTGACGGTTTTCAAAATCTCTTCAACGGCACCCCCATTGACGCTCTCACCAGCGAAAGCGCCGTTGAGGTCGACCACGTGCAGATATTCAAAACCCTGATCTTCAAAGCTCTTGGCCTGAGCGGCTGGGTTGTCGTTGAAGACAGTAGCCTGGTCCATATCGCCCAGCTTGAGGCGAACGCACTGACCATCTTTAAGATCGATTGCAGGAAAGAGGATCATGGGGTCCAGTCCAAGAAGTTATTGATGAGACGCAGGCCAAGCGCTTGGCTCTTTTCCGGGTGGAACTGCGTGCCAAAGATATTGTCGCGGCCAACGCAAGCGGTGAACGAGCCACCATATTCGGTGGTGGCAAAGAGGTGTTCTGCCGCGTCGGTTTTGAAGTGATAGGAGTGGACGAAATAGGCGTGCAGCCCATCAGGTCCATCCGGAATGTCTTTCAAGAGCGCATGGGGGCGCGTGATGGTCAGCGTGTTCCAGCCCATGTGCGGAATTTTAAGGCTTGAGTCAGACGGGGTGATTTTCTCCACCGCGCCGTCGATCCAACCGAGGCCCTTGCTAACCACCTTCTCGCGACCTTCGGTGGACAGCAATTGCATGCCAACACAAACGCCCAAAAAGGGTGTGGTGCCGTTGAGAACTTTTTCTTCCAGCACGTCGACCATGCCGGTGACGCCATCGAGGCCTGCCTTACAATCGGCATAGGCGCCGACGCCGGGGAGGACGATGCGCGTGGCCGCACGGACGAGGTCTGGGTCGCTGGTGACGATGACGCTTTCACCATGACCGCGTTCTGCTGCCACACGTTCGAACGCTTTGGCTGCCGAATGCAGATTGCCAGCGCCGTAGTCAATAATGGCGACTGTGCTCATGGTTATGGCCTTTCTCAAGGATAGCTTCTGCGCCCGAGGGACCGCAGAAGGAAACTGAGCACCCTCACGCAAAGAGCGAGAGTGCTGGGGTTAGGGCTGACTTAGTGCAAAACGCCCGAGAACAAAAGGGCTAGAGCGTGCCCTTGGTGGAGGGAATGCGATCTGCAGTACGCGGATCAATCTCAACAGCGTCGCGCAGCGCACGCGCCACAGCCTTAAACATCGACTCGGCCAAATGGTGGTTGTTGTCGAAGTAGAAGTTTTCAATGTGCAGGGTGATGCCAGCGTTGACCGCAAAAGCCTGGAAAAATTCCATGAACAGCTCGGTGTCGATGTCACCGATTTTGTCGCGGCTGAACTCTGCCTTGAACACCAAGAAGGCGCGCCCTGACACGTCGAGCGCGGCACGGGTCAGCGTGCCATCCATCGGCAGGTCGCAAGAGGCATAACGGCGAATGCCCTTTTTATCGCCCAGTGCTTCGCGAATTGCTTGGCCAAGCGCAATGCCGACATCTTCCACGGTATGGTGGAAATCAATGTGCAGGTCGCCCTTGCAGACAATTTCCATATCAATGAGCGAGTGGCGGGAAAGCTGATCGAGCATATGGTCGAAAAAGCCAACGCCGGTCTTCATAGAATGCGCGCCGGTGCCATCGAGATTGATGCTAACCGAAATTTCGGTCTCATTGGTTTTACGAGCGATGGAAGCGGTACGCATATGTCTTTTCTCCGAGCGGACGGATCGTCCCTACCAGATATGCGGGGATGCATAAAGATTGCGTTGCTTTGTGCTTTGGTCGACGCTCCCTCCACGCATTGCAATCTCAGCGAAGCCTCCTAAATAGGTATCAACAGTTTGGAGACTTTCCCAACATGAGTGAACATCAATCTCCCGGGTGGCACGGCACAACCATCGTGTCGGTGCGCAAGGGCAATAAGGTCGTGGTGGCTGGCGATGGTCAGGTATCCATTGGCCCAACCGTAATGAAACATGGCGCGCGCAAGGTGCGCCGTCTGGCTGGTGGCAAGGTGATCGGCGGCTTTGCCGGATCGACCGCTGATGCCTTCACCCTCTTCGAACGGCTCGAAGCCAAGCTTGAGCAATATCCTGATCAGTTGATGCGGGCGGCGGTGGAACTAGCCAAGGATTGGCGCACCGATCGCTATTTGCGCAAACTCGAAGCCATGATGATCGTTGCCGACAAGACCGATACGTTGGTCCTCACCGGCAATGGCGACGTGCTGACCCCAGACCATGGCGTTATCGCAATCGGCTCAGGCGGCAATTACGCCCATTCGGCTGCACTCGCTCTCCATCAGGCGACCGAACTTGATGCCGAAGATATTGCCCGTCGCGCCATGAAGATTGCAGAAGAAATCTGCGTCTACACCAATGGCAATGTGACGATCGAAACCATCGAGCTCTAATCGTGACCCATTCTATCCGGCAATTGCGGGCAGGGGATGAGGCAAACTATCGGGCCATTCGGCTTGAAGCCCTCACCAATCATCCGGAAGCTTTCGTCGCTTCAGCAGAGGGCTTTTTGCAAAAGACCGATGCCGAGCTGACCGAAACGCTTGAAAGTCTCTCTGTCTTTGCAGCGGAGACCGACACAGGCTCGCTCGGTGGTATTGCAGCCTTTTATCAAGCCGAAGGCCGGAAAGAACAGCATCGCGGCTGGCTCATTCAGGTCTATGTTCGCCCCGAACATCGCGGTTCGGGCATGGCTGAAGCACTGATCAATACTGTTGTGGAGTATGCGCAGACCCGCGTTATCCAACTTCATCTCGGTGTGTGGTCGGAGAACGAACCAGCGCTCAAACTCTACAAGCGGCTGGGCTTTACGGTCTATGGGACAGAGCCCCGCTACCTCTATGTGAATGGTCGATTTATCGACGAACACCTGATGGTGCGCTTCCTGGATAATCATCCAGCTTCGCCCCAGCGCACTTCCGAAAGTGAAAAAGATGAGTGAAACCAATTTTTCGCCGCGCGAGATTGTCTCTGAGCTTGATCGCCACATTGTGGGTCAGTCCGACGCCAAGCGCGCCGTCGCCGTGGCTTTGCGCAATCGTTGGCGTCGCCAGCAGCTTCCTCCCGAATTGCGCCGCGAGGTCACCCCTAAAAATATCCTGATGATCGGGCCAACCGGCGTTGGCAAGACTGAGATTTCTCGCCGTCTTGCCCGCCTTGCGCAGGCACCCTTCGTCAAAGTTGAAGCGACTAAGTTCACGGAAGTGGGCTACGTGGGGCGCGACGTCGAGCAGATCATCCGCGATCTCGTCGAGGCCGGCATAACAGTTCTGCGGGACAAGCGCCGTCGTGATGTCGAGGCTCAGGCCCACCATAATGCAGAAGAGCGCGTGCTCGATGCTTTGGTTGGCACTTCGGCCACACCATCGACGCGCGACAGCTTCCGCAACAAGCTGCGCAATAATGAGCTCGACGACAAAGAGCTCGAGATCGAATTGCAGCCAGCGGCGAACACGGGCGGATTTGAAATGCCAGGGATGCCAAATGGCGGCATTGGCATGATCAATCTTTCTGACATGTTCAAGCAGGCAATGGGCGGTCGCGGGGTTAAGCGCAAGGTCAAGGTGAAGGACGCGTATGAGCCGCTGATCGCTGAGGAGGCAGACAAGCTGCTCGATCAGGATCAACTCAAGACCGAAGCCATCGAACTGGTCGAAAACCACGGCATCGTCTTCATCGACGAAATCGACAAGGTCGCGGCTCGCGAAGGCAGCCCACAGGGTGGTCCGTCGCGTGAAGGGGTTCAGCGCGACCTCCTGCCGCTGATCGAAGGTACAACCGTTGCGACGAAATACGGCCCGGTGAAAACAGACCATATTCTCTTCATCGCTTCCGGTGCGTTCCATGTCGCCAAACCAAGCGACTTGCTGCCAGAGCTTCAGGGCCGTCTGCCGATCCGTGTGGAATTGAAAGCGCTCACGCGCGAAGATTTCATCGGCATCCTTTCGGACACTGAGGCAAGCCTTATCAAGCAATATGTTGCGCTGATGGGCACTGAAGGCGTCACATTGGAAATCACCCCAGACGCCATTGAAGCGATTGCTGACGCGGCGGTGACGGTCAACTCCACCGTTGAAAACATCGGTGCCCGTCGTTTGCAGACAGTTATGGAACGTCTCGTTGAAGAGATTTCCTTCGATGCTCCGGACCGCGCGGGGACGACGATTAGCATCGACGCTGCGTTCGTAAGAGAAAAGGTTGGCATCTTGGCCGGGGATACCGACCTGTCGAAATACGTTCTCTAACAAAAAGCCCCGGACACAGTGCCGGGGCTTTTTGCATCTCACCTCTTTCGCGTGGCTCGCTTCATCAGCTCATCGCGAAGGTACTTAAAATCTTCAGGCTCAAGGCGGTGGAGGTTATCGCGCAAGCGATTGGATAACTCCGTTGCCTCGGGCGCCATACCACCCGTGTCTATAGTCACCTTGGGATCAGAGATTTCTGCCAGGCGCTGGAGCTCCTCAGCCTCATCCCAAATCACATTGAAAAATGCGATGATGCGGTGGAGAAGGAAACTGGTCGGCACGCCGCGCTTGCCATGTTCCAGGGCCGAGAGATAGGCGCTCGACACGTTCAACGCGGCAGCCATTTCTTTGAGCGATATGCCACGCGCCTCACGCATGGCACGCAACTTCATACCCAGTGGTGTCATGTCCGCCGCAGGCGCACATACCACGCCCCCTCGCCACCATGACCACGCGCTGCCATGCTCCAGCCCGAAACCAATGGAGCCAGAGCCGGCTCAGAAAGCCAGATTGGCAGCATTGTGCGCAAAATCCCCCGCTCACTCATCGCTGAGATATAGTCATTGTCTGTTTTGATCCCCTTGCCGGTAATAACCAAAATAGTCCGCGCTCCGTAGGAGGCTCGCGTGACAATATAGCGATAAAGCGCCCCGCGCGCCTCAGCTTGTGTCATGCCATGGAGGTCGATCTTACCGTCGATCTCAATCCGACCACGGCGCACCTTCTTATGAATGTCAGGGTCTAGCGCCTTGTCAGGCACGCTCGCAATCGGCTTAGGCGGCACATAAGGGGGAAGGAATGGCTTGCCGAGGGTGAGTTTTTTCGGCGGTGCCTTTTTCTCGGGAACTGGGGGAGGGGCAAACTCCTCAGGAACGGGGAGCGGACCGCCCCCCAATTTCATCAAGCCTTTCCGCCGCAACGGATCAACCGTTTCCGAGACTTGGGTCCAGAGGTGAAAGTCGTGCGGCAGGCGCCGTTGGTCTCGTTTAGACATGTGCCTGCCGCAACAGAAGAATTAAGAACTAGTCGAGCTGGTTGGTCGTAACGACCTTCCAGTTAGGATCACGCGACTTTGGATTGCGAGCGAAGGTCCACTCATCGGCAATCATCTGGACCTGATCGGCGTTGCCTTCGACAAGGTCACCCACTGCGTTGCGCGTCGCGGAAACCACTTCGGCGTGGAAACGGATCGTTACCAGCACATTCTTGCGATCATCTTCGGCCTGAGAGAACTCGATCTTTGGCAGACCGACAAAGGTGAAGTCTACCTTATGGCCGGCCGCTTCCCGATCGGCGATGGCGCGTTGGAAGCCTTCAAACACGTCCTTTTCGAGGAGGTTCTTGAGCGTCTGACGATCACCTTCCGCATAGGCGGTAATGATCATTTCATATGCGGCCTTGGCCCCTTCAAGGAAGGACTTCGGCGTAAAGGTCGAATCGGCGGCAGCTGCTGCCTTGAGGCCTTCGGCTAGTTCCATATCGCCGCGCGAGAACTGGTCGATTTCAGCTTCAAGCTTACGGGCACGACGCTCGTCATCGAGATCGGGTGCGCTTGCTGGCGAATGCGGACGAATCGGCACGACCGTATCGTCAGTGTCAGCCTTGCTTTCAGTGTTGGCAGAACGCGACCGATCAACAGGCGGACGTTCGTTGCCCGTGCGTGTGCCGAGCACGGAACGAAGGCGGAAAAGGACGAATACGGCCACGACGATGGCAATCAGGGTCGGCAGGTCGAGAAAATCATCCATTGATTAAGGCACCTTGGGCTGGTCGGCATCGACAAATTTTGGTTCTGGCGCTCGATTGGCCAGCAGTTGTCCCTATATATAGGCAAAGCTTTAGCCCAAAACCAGTTCACATGGGCTGCAATGTCATTTCCCGCGGTTTCAACGCGGTACTTTAGCGAAAGGCTGCAACCGTGGGTCGATTTATCCTCTTCGGTTTTATCGCACTGCCCTTGTTGGAAATTGCCATGTTTGTCGTGGTTGGGCGCGCCATCGGCCTATTACCAACGCTCGGGCTGGTTATCCTAGCTGCTGTTTTGGGTGGCTTTCTGCTTCGACAACAAGGCCTTGGCGCGATCAATCGACTGCGCACAAATGTTAATCAGGGAACGGTGCCTGGCCGGACCATGTTTGACGCGACCATGATTGGCGTCGCTGCAATGTTTTTACTGATCCCTGGTTTTATCAGCGATATCGTGGCGCTGCTGCTGTTGCTGCCAACAGTGCGCGGGTTCCTCTTTGGCCAGTTGGCCAAGAATGTGACCGTGGTAGAAACCACAACCAGCTATCGCCGCGCAGACGAAAGCTATGATTTCCGCGCGGAACCACAACGCACGATTGACCTCGACAAAGACGATTGGCGTAAAGACGGCTAACGCTTGTTTGCCTAAGGCAAAAGTGCTAGCCCAAGGCCAGTATTTCTCGGTGATCCGAACGAAGAAGGACCAAGCATAATGGCCGATGAGACCCAGGGCGCGGCTGCGCCGGAATCCGGTAACCAGCCCAGCATGAACCTGATGGGTCAGTATATCCGCGATCTTTCTTTCGAAAATCCGGGTGCTCCCAACAGCCTTCTTACCGCTGGCACCAACCCGAACTTCAACGTCTCGATCTCGGTCGGCGTGAAGAAGCAGAGCGACGAAGTGTTTGCTGTTGAGCTGACCCTCAACGCCAAGGCGCAGCGCGAAGAAAACGTACTGTTCAACGTTGAACTCGTTTACGGCGGCATTTTCCGCATTCGCAACATTCCAGAAGCACAGCTTTCGCCGCTGCTGATGGTCGAATGCCCACGCCTAATCTTCCCATTCGCCCGTCAGGTTCTCGCCAGCGTTACCCAGCAGGGCGGCTTCCCGCCACTGATGATGGAACCGGTCGATTTCTCGGTGATCTACCGTCAGAACCTTGCCAAGCTCGCAGCGCAGAACAATACCGCACCGGCAACCGAAGAAGCGCCAAAGCTGAACTAAGCTTTCGCTCTATCGAATATGAAAAGACCCCGGTTTGCGCCGGGGTCTTTTTTATTGGGATGTCTCTGACGCGGGGTCACGGTATTTACCCCAAATGGCGCTATCACCCATTTTGGCAACAAAGGCCTCATGGGCAGCAAATTCTTCAGCTTGGATACGGTTCGGCAAAGGGCTGGGGCGCGGCAAAACCGGCACACGCGTAACCACTGTCTCGGCCGCTGTTGTCTCGGCTTCCGCGGCAAGGGCAAGGCTGACCTGTTTACCGCCAATAAGCTCAAGATAGACCTCGGCTAGGATCTCACTATCGAGCAAAGCGCCGTGGAGCGTGCGGCGCGAATTATCAATGCCGTAGACCTTACACAGCGCATCCAAGCTCACGCGTGCCCCTGGATGTTTGGCCCGAGCCACCATCACCGTATCGATAACGGGATTGCTCAGCTTCGGTTTGCCCAGGCCATCGAGCTGGTGGTTGAGGAAGCCCATATCGAAAGGCGCGTTGTGGATGACCAAGGTCGAGTCCCCGATAAACTCGAGGAACTCGGCGACCACATCCTTAAACAGTGGCTTGCCGGATAGAAACTCTTCGCTCAGCCCGTGAACGCGAAAAGCTTCCTCGGGCATCGAGCGCTGAGGATTGATATAGACGTGATAATGTTTACCGGTAGGGATGTGGTTGATCAGCTCCACGCCCCCGATTTCAACCAAGCGATCGCCGCCTTGCGGAGACAGACCTGTGGTTTCGGTATCGAGGACGATTTCTCTGATCATTTGATATCCCGCTTCGCTCGTACATCTTCGACCAGCTGAGCAATCTGCGCTTCAATTCGTTCGCGCGTCTGCTCGGTGTCAAAGAGATAATTTGCTCGTTCCATCTTTGCTGCCTGCGGCATCTGCCGGGCAATGATGGTCTCCATCTTATCCACGGTCATGCCGGGACGCGCGAGAACACGATCGCGTTGGAGAGCGCTGCTTACATGAGTAACAGCGATACCATCGAAGCCGTAGTTGAAGCCGCTTTCGAACAGGAGGGGCACTTCGACGACCGCGAGCGCATGACCCGCTTTTTCTGATGCCGCCAAAAACTGGGCAATCTTCTTACGAACCAGCGGATGGACGAGAGCTTCTAAGCGCGCAAAGCCGGATGGATCAGCAGCTAGTTTGAGGGAAAGAGTTTGACGGTTCACAACACCATGTTCGAGAACACCTGGAAACAGCGCCTCAACCTCCTTGGCTGCACCACCCGAATAAAGCTCAGCGACAGCCTGATCGGCAGAAAACACCGGTACGCCGAGCTTTGAAAAGCCCTCAAGAACCGTAGATTTTCCTGTCGCGATCGAGCCGGTGACGCCAAGCTTATACATGGATCAATGCCCCAAAGTGGCTTCAATACGGGCGCGCAATTGAGCACTCACCTGTGGCGTAACACCAAACCAGGCCGCAAAGCCGGGAACGGCCTGATGCAAGAGCATGCCCAATCCATCAACGGTTTGTAAGCCAAGCTTTTGCGCATCCGCCAAAAGCGGGGTCACGAGTGGCGAATAAACGATATCTGTCACCAGAGAGCCGAGCTGCAAACGTGAGAGATCTAAATTCTCGAAACGCGAGCCATGCATGCCAACCGAGGTGGTGTTAACGACCGAACCGGCGTGCGGCGCCACATCGTTAAAGGCGTCGATAGGCGCTACCGTGATGTCCCCATCCAATTCCTGAGCCAAACGATCCGCTGTTTCGCGCGTGCGATTGAGAAGGATGACGGGAATAGAACGACTGGCCAAAGCCACGAGAATGGCGCGTGAGGCTCCGCCCGCACCCAGCACGATCGCCGGCTTGGCCCCGTCAGACCAATTTGGTGCTCCCTGATCAAGATTGCCAAGGAAACCAAGATAGTCGGTATTGGTGCCGGTCACGCGGCCGTCGCGGGCAATTAGCGTGTTCACAGCACCAATGCTAAGTGCCAGAGGGTCAACCTCATCGCACAGCGCAAAGACGGCCTCTTTGTGGGGAATGGTGACATTGCCACCAGCGAATTCGCCACCACGCAACCGCTCAAAGAAAGCCGGCAAGGCATCTGGGGCAACGTCAATCGCTTCATAACTTCCGTCAATGCCATGTTCGGCCAACCAAGTGCCGTGAATGAGCGGCGAACGGGAATGGGCAATCGGATGCCCGATAACAAAAGCCTTGGTGGTCAAGGATTAGTCCTGAGGAGTTAGAAGGTCCGGCGCAAAATCGCGCAAAGCTTGAAGGAGGGGCAATAGGGGAAGCCCCAGAATAGTAAAGTAGTCGCCGCTCACCTTTTCAAAAAGGCGAATGGATGGGCCTTCCAAGCGATAACCACCAACCGTAGTTAACACTGCTTCCCCCTCTAGCATGAGCAAATCATCGCGCTCTTCGGGGGTAAACTCGCGCATGGTTAGTTCGGCACTCTCAAGGTGGGACCAAAGTTCAAGCCCATTCTGAACGAGCGAAACTCCGGCATGGAGCCGATGGGTTTTGCCGCGCAGCAGATCAAGCTGGTCGGCAGCCGATTGGCTTGAGGAAGGCTTGTGCAAAAGATCTGGCCCGAGAGCCAAAGTTTGGTCAGCGCCGATAACCATTGCGTGAGGAAAGAGGCTCGAAACAGCTTCCGCCTTGCGCCGCGCCAGTAGTAATGCGACGTCTCGGCCATCGCCTCCGGCCTCAGAAGCGGCGCGTTCCTCGGCACGTTCGTCCACATCTGCAGCATGGCTGCTGAAGCGCAAACCTGCGTTATCTAACAAAGACTTACGTGTTTTGCTGGTGGAGGCGAGAATAAGCATAGGGTGAGTTTATCCCCACTATCATCCACAGCTCAAGGCAGAACTGTGCGTAAGACTCATAAGTTTTGGGATTTCGAAAACTTATTCGACCTGTTCCCAAATTCATTAACAGCTCGTTTTCGCAGTGACGTGAATGCCCCTGTGTAAATCTTCGGGGAAAACTATACTAGAAGCGAATACAGATATTCGACTGAAGATTCACAGCCGGAATCGAATCGTTGACTCGGGAGTCCGCTGATTAATCTCTCGTTAACTATTTTGACTCCGGCATTGCTTAACAGTTCGTTTACAGAACTTAACAGGGCGTTAATGAACCCTCTGCGCGGACGTGTCGCCGGCCACGCAATTGTGGACGGGAAGGAATTCACTCAAAACACCGCTATGATAATAAAGATACGAAGTAAGAAAGACTCTATTTTAGGTTTGGAAGGGAAGGGATCATGAGCGCTGTGCCCCATAAGCCCATGCTCGCGACCGTACTGGGACAACGCCAAGAGCGTCCTCCCGTTTGGATCATGCGACAGGCAGGACGTTATCTACCGGAGTACCGTGAGACCCGTACCCAAGCGAAGAATTTCCTAGAGCTGTGCTACACGCCTGACTTGGCTGTTGAGGTTACGCTTCAGCCGCTTCGTCGCTTCGATCTCGATGCGTCGATCCTGTTCTCAGACATTTTGGTTATTCCAGATGCTCTAGGACAATCAGTGCGCTTTGAAACAGGTGAGGGTCCACTTCTCGAGCCACTCGATCCATCCGGTGTTGACCGCTTGGATCGGAGCAGAGCTTTGGAGCACTTAGCGCCTGTTCTCGAAACAGTGCGTCGCCTCAGAGCTGCATTGCCACCGGAAAAGACACTGATCGGCTTCTGCGGTGCTCCATGGACTGTGGCGACCTATATGCTCGGCGGTCGCGGGTCCTCGGATCAATGGGTGGCGCGCAAGTTCGCTCTCCAGCACCCCCAGGCTTTCGATAAGCTGATGGATATCCTGGTCTACACCAGCATTGATTATCTTGAAGCGCAGTTCAAAGCTGGTGCTGATGTTGTTCAGATTTTTGAGAGCTGGGCTCTCAATCTCGACGACACCTCGTTCGTCCGGAATGTGATGGACCCGAACCGGAGGATCGTTGAGGGACTACGTGCACGCATCCCCAATGCGCCAATCATTGGTTTTCCACGCGGTGCTGCCGGTAATATTCTGCGCTATGCCGAAGCGACCAAGGTCAACGCGGTTGGGATCGACTATGCCACGCCACTCGATTTCGTCTGCAAAACCCTACCAAACACACTGACGGTGCAGGGCAATCTTGATCCGCTTCGTCTGGTTGTTGGTGGCGAAGCGATGGAAACCCAGGCGCGTAAAATCATCGAGGCCTTCTCCGATCGTCCGCATGTGTTCAATCTTGGCCACGGCATTGTGCCCGAAACCCCGATTGCGCATGTCGAACGTCTGATCGAAATCATTAAGCGCGGTTAAGGGATTTTTCAAAAATGCTCGAAATGTGGGTCAAAGCCCTGCACGTCATTTCGGTGATTTGTTGGATGGCCGGGATGTTCTACCTGCCGCGCCTGTTCGTGTATCACACCAAGGTAGCCGTCGGCTCTGAACAGTCGGAAATGTTCAAGGTGATGGAACGTCGTTTGTTCCGAGCCATCACCACCCCTGCAATGATTGCGAGTTGGATTTTTGGCCTGTGGATGATCCATCTTGGTTTGATGGATTTTTCGACCGGCTGGACTTGGATTAAGCTGGTTGCCGTTCTCGGCATGTCGGCCTGTCACGGGATTTTGGCTAAGCAACTAAAAGCTTTTGCTCAGGACAAGAATACCAAGTCAGAAAAATTCTACCGCGTAATCAACGAGGTGCCGACGGTTCTCATGCTGATCATCGTTATCATGGTGGTCGTGAAGCCGTTCTAAGCAAAACGCTAAAGTTCAGGAATTTGATAACGGGGTGAGCAGTGCTTACTCCGTTTTCTTTTTGCTCGACGGTCAGCGCCGTTTCACGTGAATCCACCTGATCGCTATTCAATCTTGAAAAATCTCTGGGATCGGAGTAGATGATAACGCGAAGCACCCCATAGGGCGCGGTTTCCCAAACCGTTGCGGCGTGCTGATCAACTCCCCATTTTCTGATTTACCTTCGTTTTATCGATATCCCTCAAGGGCCCGTCGCATACATGCAGAATATCAAGCTCAGCGAGCTCAAGGCCAAATCACCGGCCGAACTCTTGGCTTTTGCCGAGGAGCTGGAGGTCGAAAACGCTTCGACCATGCGCAAGCAGGAATTGATGTTCGCCATTCTCAAGGAATTGGCGGCTCAGGATATCAACATCGTTGGTGAAGGCGTGGTTGAGGTGCTCCCGGACGGGTTCGGCTTCCTACGTTCGCCAGATGCGAATTATCTACCAGGTCCGGATGACATCTATGTCAGCCCGAGCCAGATCCGTCGTTTTGGTTTGCGCACCGGTGATACGGTTGAGGGCGAGATTCGCTCTCCCAAGGAAGGCGAGCGCTATTTCGCGCTGCTCAAGGTCAGCACAATCAATTTCGAGGATCCCGAAGCTGTCCGTCATAAGGTCAACTTTGACAACCTCACCCCACTCTACCCTGAAGAACGCCTCCGCATGGAGCTGCCAGATCCGACAACCAAGGATCGTTCGGCTCGTCTTCTCGATCTGGTAGCACCGCTCGGCAAGGGCCAGCGCGCATTGATTGTTGCGCCTCCGCGTACTGGTAAAACTGTACTGTTGCAGAATATCGCACAGTCGATCGCGACCAATCACCCGGAATGCTATTTGATCGTTCTGTTGATCGACGAACGTCCGGAAGAAGTGACCGACATGCAGCGCTCTGTGCGCGGTGAAGTCATTTCCTCCACCTTCGACGAACCAGCAAGCCGCCACGTTCAGGTCGCTGAAATGGTGATCGAAAAGGCGAAGCGCCTCGTCGAACACAAGCGTGACGTTGTTATCCTGCTCGACTCGATCACCCGTCTTGGTCGCGCGTACAACACCGTAGTTCCGAGCTCCGGCAAGGTTCTCACCGGTGGTGTCGATGCGAACGCGCTGCAGCGTCCAAAGCGCTTCTTCGGCGCGGCACGTAACATCGAAGACGGTGGTTCTTTGACCATCATCTCGACAGCGCTGATCGACACAGGTTCGCGCATGGACGAAGTGATCTTCGAAGAATTCAAGGGCACCGGTAACTCGGAAATCGTCCTTGATCGTAAGGTCGCTGATAAGCGCGTCTTCCCGGCTATCGACATCAATAAGTCCGGTACCCGTAAGGAAGAACTGCTCGTCGACACGGATATCCTGCGCAAGATGTATGTCCTGCGCCGCATCCTCAACCCGATGGGGACAATCGACGCGATGGAATTCCTGGTCGATAAGGTTCGTCAGACCAAGACCAATTCCGATTTCTTCGACTCAATGAACACCTAATAGACTAGACGGAGCCGGGCATGCAGGCGGGCGACACAATCATGGCGCTCTCCTCCGGCTCCTTGCCGGCCGGGGTGGCAGTAATCCGCCTCTCTGGCCCGCTGGTCCAACAGGCACTACAAACTCTAGCAAGCGGCGTCCCTGCCGCCCGCAAGATGGCTCTCCGCTCCATTGGAGCAGATCGAGCACTCGATCAGGGCCTCGTGGTCTTCTTTCCCACTCCCAACAGTTTTACTGGCGAAGATTGCGCCGAGCTGCACGTCCATGGATCGCCTGCCGGCGTAAAAGCCATTTTGGCCGAACTGGCCACGCTTGGGCTGCGCCTTGCTGAGGCCGGTGAATTTACCCGTCGCGCGTTCGAAAATGGAAAACTGGATCTCATCGAAGTTGAGGGGCTTGGCGATCTCCTTTCTGCCGAAACAGAAAAGCAGCGTCAGCAAGCTCTTGCGCGTTATGATGGACGCTTGACGGAAGAGATCGATCAATGGCGTGATACGCTTCTCGACTTGCGCGCCGAAATTGAAGCCCGGCTTGATTTTTCTGACGAAGGGGACGTCTCAGACGACCTGCCTAGCAATTGGCTCGATCAACTCACATTCCTTGAAAGCGCCATTGGTAGAGCGTTGGATTCGGTCGAAAGTGGGCGTATCGTCCGCGAAGGTCTGCGCGTTGCCCTGGCTGGGGCGCCAAACGCCGGAAAATCGAGCCTCATCAACGCACTTTCCCGATCCGACGTCGCCATTGTTTCCGATGAAGCCGGGACCACTCGCGACGTACGTGAAGTGCCACTTGACATCGGCGGCCAGAAATTTGTTCTTTTGGACTTGGCTGGTCTCCGGGAGACCGACAGCAAAGCTGAAGCCGAGGGGGTTAAGCGCGCTCACAAGGCGATTGCTGATGCCGACATTGTTCTCTGGCTTCGCGCCCCCGATGTTGAAGACATTGATGTACCAGAAACATCTGGTCACCTCCTCACCCTCGGCACCAAGTCAGACATAGCTGCCGTAGACGCAGATTTTGCGATCTCCACAGAAACAGGGGCAGGGCTCCCTCAGTTATTCGCTCATCTGGCAAAGCTTGGGGAAGCGGTTACGGGTGTTGAGCCGAGCCTTGTTAGCCACGAGCGCGACCGTCAGTCCCTGCAGGCTGCCTTAGCCACTTTGCAAGAGACACGCGGGTCCCTCCATGATTGGGAGCTTGCAGCTGAAAGTCTGCGCAATACATCAGCCGCACTTGAGCGTATGATCGGCCGCCTTGATGCCGAGCGCGTTCTCGATCGGCTCTTTTCTAGCTTTTGCATTGGTAAGTGATTCACGTGAAACACGGGTGAAACGTCCCGTGGAGCTTCACGCTTAAGCCAAAATGTTGATTCACGTGAAACACTGGCCTATTTGATGCGCCTTGGAGAGTTTTACCCATGAGCGACTACGCCGTTATCGTTGTTGGTGGTGGTCACGCTGGTACGGAAGCCGCAGCTGCGTCTGCCCGTCTTGGCGTCCCCACAGCCCTTGTTACCCATCGCTTCGATACGATTGGGGAGATGAGCTGTAACCCAGCCATTGGTGGCTTGGGCAAAGGCCATCTCGTCCGAGAAATCGACGCGCTCGATGGTCTCATGGGCCTCGTCGCTGATAAAGCCGGCATCCAGTTTCGCGTCCTCAACCGCCGCAAGGGACCTGCTGTACGCGGCCCGCGCGCGCAGGCAGATCGTAAGCTTTATCGTGAAGCTATGCAGGCTGCGATCACCGCACAGCCAAACCTCGATGTGATCGAAGGCGAAGTCGACGACATTGAAGTCACCAATGGTCATGTCTCTAGCGTTGTGCTGCTCGATGGTCGTCGCATTGGCACCAAGGCAGTTGTCCTGACAACCGGTACCTTCTTACGCGGTCTCATTCACCGCGGCGAGTTTACCGAGCCCGCTGGTCGCGTCGGTGAAAAGCCAGTGCTCGGCCTGTCGACACGTCTCGAAGGCCTTGGTCTCGCTCTCGGTCGCCTAAAGACGGGCACTCCTGCACGCCTTGACGGCACCTCCATCGATTATTCTGTTCTAGAAGAACAGCCGGGCGATGACCCCATTGAAGCGTTTTCGGCTTTGACGGACGAGATCACCACGCCGCAGGTATCGTGCCACATCACGCGCACAACCGCCGAAACGCATAAAATTATCAGCGATAACATTCATCGTTCGGCCATGTATTCTGGCCGCATTCAATCGCGTGGCCCGCGCTATTGCCCGTCGATCGAGGATAAAATTGTCCGCTTCGCCGATCGTGACAGCCATCAAATCTTTCTGGAGCCAGAAGGGCTAGAGGACAAGACCGTTTATCCAAACGGTCTTTCCACCTCCTTGCCTGAGGACGTTCAGGAAAGATTCCTTCGTTCCATGCCGGGCTTGGAAAATGTCAAAATCATCCGCCCAGGCTACGCGATAGAATATGATTATGTAGATCCGCGTGAGCTGCGACCCACCTTGGAGGTTAAGCGCCAGCCTGGCCTCTATCTCGCGGGTCAGATCAACGGCACGACCGGGTATGAAGAAGCGGGAGCGCAGGGTCTGCTTGCCGGTGCCAATGCTGCACTCGCCTCAAAGGGCACGGAGTCTCTCATCCTGTCGCGAACGGAGAGCTATCTCGGCGTCATGGTCGACGATCTTGTCACCCGTGGTGTTTCCGAACCCTATCGTATGTTCACCTCGCGGGCAGAGTTCCGTTTGCACTTGCGTGCCGACAACGCTGATCAGCGGCTGACTATGCTGGGCATTGAAAAGGGTGTGGTGGGCGATCGCCGCGCCAGCTACTACGCCGAAAAGTCGGCCAAGCTAGAACATGGGCGGACACTCCTTAGAACGCTCAGCGCTTCACCTACTGAGGCCCGTAAGGCGGGCCTGCCCGTCAATGAAGATGGCAAACGCCGTTCCGCATTTGAGCTTTTGTCATACCCTGACTTTGAGGCAAGTGATTTGACCAAACTTTGGCCGGAGATCGTTGATCTTGAAACCGAAGTGTTGGAGCAAGTGTCTATCGACGCGCAGTATGCGGTTTATCTCGATCGCCAGAAGTCAGACATCGAAGCGGTCCGTCGCGATGAGCAACGCGCCATTCCCGATGATCTCGATTATATGGAGATTCCAGGTCTTTCTATGGAACTGCGTCACAAGCTGACCCAGTACAAGCCGCAGACCATTGCTCAAGCCCAAGCAATGGATGGTATGACTCCGGCAGCGATTACGCTGCTATTGGCTGTCATCCGACGTGGTGCTCTTCGTAAGGCGGGTTAATGTCTAATACTCAATATGTTTCCGCCTATGCTGCGGCGCTATCACGACCGGTTGAGGTCGTCGCAAAAGACTTGGAATCCTATGCCAATCTTTTGCGTAAATGGCAGAAGGTTCAGAATCTTGTTTCACGTGAAACACTGAATGAGCTTTGGACCCGCCATTTCGCTGATAGCCTCCAGGCCCTAACAGTGCTCGAAGAATCAGATCGGCTTGTTATGGATATTGGCAGCGGCGGCGGCTTTCCCGCGCTGCCGATGGCAATTGGATCGAAAGGCATGGATCGCAAATTCGTGCTTGTCGAACCAACGTCCAGAAAAGTGAGCTTTCTCCGCACTGTAGCGCGTGAACTGACTTTGAATGTCCAAGTCTTCGGGAATCGGACTGATGAGATTGATTCACGTGAAACAGGCGTACCAGACGTAATTACTTCCCGAGCATTGGCTGCTTTGCCACAGTTATGTGATTGGATGCACCCCTTTTTCGGCGAAAATACTCGTGCAGTTCTGCACAAAGGCCGAGAACATGTTGAAGAGATCAAACTAGCCCGTACCCACTGGGACTTTGATGTGTTAACAAAAGGTAGTGACACTGACCCGGGCGGCGTGATCCTAACGATCACCGATTTAAAACCGAGGTTAGCGAGTTAACGGCAAGCGGAGGCCGATTTGGCACCCCGAATCCTTACTTTAGCCAATCAAAAGGGCGGTGTCGGTAAAACGACAACAGCCATCAATCTTGCAACGGCACTTGCCGCTATCGGTGAGCGCGTGTTGATTGTCGATCTTGATCCGCAGGGCAATGCTTCTACGGGTCTGGGCATCAATCGTACCGACCGCGCATTGTCGGCATATGACGTCTTGGTTGGTGAAGCGACCGTCGTCGAAGCGTCGATCATGACGACGGTGCCCAATGTGGCAATTGTCCCGTCGACGATGGACTTGCTCGGGGTGGAACTGACCATTGCTGGGCAGGGCGATCGGGCCTTTAAGCTGCGCAATGCCTTCAAGCAAGTTGATGAGATGCGGATCAACGACAAGCCGGTGAGCTATATTCTCATCGATTGTCCGCCCTCGTTGAACCTTCTTACTATCAATTCACTTGTCGCGGCTGACGCTGTGCTGGTGCCATTGCAGTGCGAGTTTTTTGCGCTTGAAGGTCTTTCACAGCTCCTGCAGACCATTGAGCAGATACGCTCTACCCTCAATCCCCGCCTTTCGATCCAGGGTGTGGTGATGACCATGTTTGACAAGCGCAACAATCTTTCCGAGCAGGTTCTTGCGGACGTGCGTAGCGAAATGGGTGATCTGGTCTATGACACAGTCATTCCGCGCAATGTTCGCCTTTCGGAAGCGCCGTCCTACGGCAAACCGGCATTGCTTTACGATTTGAAGTGCGCAGGATCTCAGGCTTACCTGCGCCTTGCCACTGAAGTTATCCGCCGCGAGCGGCGCCTGAACGCAGCTTAGGAGCGCAGAATGACAGACAAACCGACACGTCTTGGCCGGGGTCTTGCAGCGCTTATTGGCGACATGGCTTCTATCGAAGGTGCACGCGTGACCGAATCTGGTTCCGGTGGCAAAAAATTGCCACTGGAATTCATCATTCCGAACCGTGCGAACCCGCGTCGCACGTTCAACGATGAGCAACTCGAAGAGCTGACGAACTCGATCCGTGAGAAGGGCGTAATGTCGCCGCTTCTGGTCCGTCCAACGACGGATCCAAATATTTTTGAGTTGATCGCCGGTGAACGTCGTTGGCGCGCGTCTCAAAAGGCAGGTCTTCACGACGTTCCGGTCATCGTTCGTGATGTCGACGATAAGGAAGCGCTCGAACTAGCGATTATTGAAAACGTTCAACGCGCCGACCTTAACCCGCTCGAAGAAGCAATGGGTTATGGGCAGCTGATTGAGCAGTTTGAATATACTCAACAGGACTTGGCGCAAGTTATCGGCAAATCCCGTTCGCATGTGGCAAACACTCTGCGTTTGCTTAAGTTGCCAGAAGACGTTCGCGGCATGGTGTCGAGTGGAACGCTGACTGCTGGTCACGCGCGCACGCTGATCACTGTCGACGACCCGACAGCACTGGCACATGAGATCGTTGAAAAGGGTCTTTCGGTTCGCGAAGCAGAAGCGCTCAGCCAGCAGCGCGATATTCCTTTGAAGAAGCCGGTTGTAAGCCGCGCTGAGCCCGATACAGACACTTTGGCGCTACAGCGTCGCCTAGCAGACGCGCTGGGCCTGACGGTGGCTCTAAACCATTCTGACAAGGGTGGTAAGCTTGAGATCCGCTACAAGACACTCGAACAGTTGGACGATATCTGCATGCGTCTAACAGGGCGGACTAACTAAGTATTTGTTTTAATAGATGTTCCACGTGAAACGCGCCCTTTTAGGGGCGCGTTTTTTATTGTGTGGCAGCCATCATGCACAGTGCCAGGGTCGTTCTTCTCAATACTGCCTCCGCCAAAGCGGGACGGCGGCGACTGTCCGAAGTCGCTTGCAGAAGGCGGTCCGCGGCGATCGCTAGGGAGCGGTCCGACCAGAGGCGCAACTGCTGCTCAAGGGTTCCCATCCGTGAAAAGTGGGGTTTGGGCTTTACACCCTCCAACACAGCGCGAGCTGGCTTGCCTTTGTCCACTTCGGTCCGCCAACGGCGTAGACTGGCAAAATGATTGGTCAGCATAGCCAGTAGTTGCTGGGGGTTCACATTTGCGGAAACTGCACGGTTGAGTGCCAACTCTAGCTTTTCGGCGTGCCCGCCGCCTGTCGAATCCAAAATTGCGTCTATGGCTAAGGCGCCGTTGTCGGCACAAAGCAACAGAACGTCCTCGCGGGTAAGGTGTTTGGTTTTGGCTGAGTAAAGCGTCAGCTTTTCCAATTCGCGACGCGTGATCTCGCGGTCGTTGCCAAGGATTTCTCGTAGGCTTGGGATAACGTCGTTGTCGTGCCGAATGCCGTTCTGGTTAAACGTTTCACGCATGAGCGCAATAAGGGTTTCGTCGCTATCCGGGTAGCACGGCAAAGCGCGCCCCAATTTAGCGGCTTCGACAAGTGCACGCAGAGCGTCCTTGGGCGTGAGATTATCGGCCTCGAGCACGATGGCAGTGCCACCGGGATCATCTACGAGTTCTTTGAGTGGCGCAGCTAGTGTCTTACTGGCATTTCTCACGCGAATGATGCGTTTGCCGCCAAACAGTGAGACTGACCGGGCTTCTAGCACGAGAAGTGAAGGATCTGCGTTAAGTTCCGGACCATCAAAAATGGTGACATTGGCTGAGCCAGGATCGTCACCAGACAGATAGCGGATTAGCCGCTGGGCGGTCTCACGAACAAGACCGCCGTCTGGGCCGTAAGCGAGGAATATGCCCTCGCTGAGGTCGGGGCGCGCTAGATAGCGCGCCACCTCATGTGCTTTCAGCGAGGTCATACAACAATGTTGATGATGCGATCGGGAACGACCACGATCTTCTTCGGGGTCTTGCCTTCGAGCGCCTTGGTGACGGCTTCAAGTGCAAGTGCCTGAGCTTCCACCTCTGCCGCTGCAGTACCCTTGGCAACAACCAGTTCGCCACGGCGCTTGCCGTTGATCTGGATGGGCATGGTTACTTCATCATCGACGAGAAGCTTAGCGTCAACCTGTGGCCAGAGAGCGTCGGCAACGAGGCCTTCTGCGCCGAGAACGTCCCAGCATGTTTCGGCCAAGTGCGGCATCATCGGGCTGATCAGTTGGATCAACGAGCGTGTGCCTTCCTTGAGCGCTGTTTGCGTTGCGGCGCCAGGCTTGCCGTTTACAGCTTTCACCAATGCGTTGGTGAGTTCGTAAATCTGAGCTACGGCACGGTTGAAACGCAGGCCTTCGATGTCCTGAGCCACGCCGTGGACGGAACGGTGCACGATCTTGCGCAGACCAAGGGCTGCGGTTTCGTCAACGGCATCACTTGCGGTCGCCGGAGCTGCATCCACGAGATCATTGACCAAACGCCAGACGCGCTGCTGGAAGCGGCTTGCGCCTTCAACACCGGCTTCGGTCCACTGAACGTCGCGTTCAGGCGGGGAATCCGAGAGCATGAACCAACGCGCGGTATCGGCACCGTAGGACGAAACGATTTCGTCTGGATCGACCACGTTCTTCTTGGACTTGCTCATCTTTTCAACAGAACCAATAGACACTGGTTCGTTGTTGGACAGCAGGCGCGCAGAACGGACGTCACCATTGGTTTCGATGGCGATATCGGTTGGATTGACCCAAGCGCCATCCGTGGACTTGTAAGTCTCGTGGGTGACCATGCCCTGAGTGAACAAGCCCTTGAACGGTTCATCTACGCCCACATGGCCAGTGGCCTTCATCGCGCGGGTGAAGAAGCGGCTGTAGAGCAGGTGGAGGATCGCGTGTTCCACGCCACCGATGTACTGGTCCACCGGAAGCCAGCGATTGGCGACAGCTGGTACCGTGGGGGTATCCGCATGTGGGGCAGTGAAGCGGGTAAAATACCAGGACGAGTCGACAAAGGTGTCCATGGTGTCGGTTTCACGCCGCGCGGCAACACCACACTGTGGGCAGTTGGTGTGCTTCCAGGTCGGGTGATGGTCGAGCGCATTGCCCGGCTTATCGAAGGAAACGTCTTCTGGCAGAATGACCGGCAGGTCCTTCTTTGGCACAGGCAGCGTTCCACACACTTCGCAGTGGATGACCGGGATCGGGCAACCCCAATAGCGCTGACGGGAAATCCCCCAGTCGCGCAGGCGATAGTTGACTTCAACTGCGCCCTGCCGCTGGCCATCAACTGTGCGTGCACCAAAGACTTCCGCCATCTTTGCTTTGGCAGCATCGATGGTGAGGCCGTTGAGGAACTCAGAGTTAAAGATGGTGCCACCGTCGACATAGGCTTCGTCGGCAACAGCAAATGTGGCCGGGTCGGTGTCTGCTGGTAGAACGACGGCTTTAACGGGCAGGTCGTATTTACGAGCGAAATCTAGGTCGCGCTGGTCATGTGCTGGGCAACCAAAGATTGCGCCAGTGCCATAGTCCATGAGGACGAAGTTGGCGACATAGACGGGCAGGGTCGCGCCTTCAACCACCGGGTGTTTCACGTGAAGACCAGTGAACACGCCCTTCTTTTCCGCCTTTTCAAGCGTTTCAGTGGCTGTGCCCTGACGACGGAATTCAGCAACAAATTCAGTGAGCTCTGGGCTCGATTTGGCCAGTTCAGCGGTCAGCGGGTGGTCTGGAGATAGGGCAAGGAAGGAAGCGCCGAAAATAGTGTCCGGACGGGTGGTAAACACCTCGACCGACGTTGCGGCGGTCTTGTCGGAGCCGACCAGTTCGAACAGGAGGCGCATGCCTTCCGATTTGCCGATCCAGTTGCGCTGCATGGTGCGCACTTTTTCTGGCCATTCGGTCAGCGTGTCGATGGCTTCGAGCAGGTCTTCAGCAAAATCAGAGATCTTGAAGAACCACTGCGTCAGCTCGCGCTGCTCAACTGCAGCGCCCGAGCGCCAGCCCTTGCCATCAATAACCTGCTCATTGGCGAGAACGGTCATGTCGACCGGATCCCAATTCACCTTTGAGCTCTTGCGGGTCACGAGACCGGCTTCAAGCATATCGATGAACATAGCCTGTTGGTGCTGGTAATAGTCCGGCGAGCAGGTGGCGATTTCGCGCGTCCAATCAATGGAGAGGCCCATCGATTTCAGCTGCTTCTTCATCGCCTCAATATTGGCATAGGTCCAAGTCCCCGGATGGGTCTTGCGCTCGATCGCAGCATTTTCTGCTGGCAGACCAAAAGCGTCCCAACCCATTGGATGGAGCACATTTTTGCCCTTCGCACGGTGATAGCGCGCCACGACGTCGCCCATGGCGTAGTTGCGCACGTGGCCCATATGAATGCGACCCGAGGGGTAGGGGAACATCTCTAGGACGTAGTAAGGGTCGCGCGGATCATCGTTGGAAGTCACAAAGCTCTGGCGCTCGTCCCAGATCTTTTGCCATTTCGGTTCGCTTTCGCGCGGATTGTAGCGTTCGCCGCTCAACTCGGATCGTCCTTACAAATCTAACACAGCATGTCGCAGGAGGGTTGCGCCGCTTGCGTTTTCAGGGGTTTTTAGCTACCCGGACCATCACCAGAAATCCCTTGTCAGGTCAACAGCTACGGGGTCTGCAATGACAGGCAGCATCAGCGGCGCCCAAACTGCGCTCAACGACATTAATGCTCGGATAGAGACGGCACGGATTCGCTTCGGCGCGCTGCCCGAAACCGTTGACTTGGTTGCAGTTTCCAAGACTTTTTCAGCCGATGAGGTCCTTCCATTTCTGCAGGCAGGCCAGCGCGTTTTCGGTGAAAACCGTGTTCAGGAGGCCAAAGATAAGTGGCCGTCATTGCGCGAGAAGTTTGCTAACGTGCAATTGCACTTGATTGGCCCACTCCAGACCAACAAAGCGCGTGAGGCCGTGGCACTGTTTGATGTCATCGAAAGCGTTGACCGGGAGAAGGTGGCCGCAGTGCTGGCCGAGGAGATGAAGCGTGCGGATAAATCCATACCGTGCTTTGTGCAGGTCAACATTGGTGGCGAAGAGCAAAAGGCCGGGATCGCGATTGCTGACACGGTAGCTTTCGTAAAACGCTGTCGCGAGGTCCACGGGCTCAACATCATTGGCCTGATGTGCATTCCCCCAGACGGCCAGCCCGCAGGAAGCTATTTTGCGCATCTCAGCCAACTTGGCCAGGAGGCCGGTGTCTCACATCTCTCGATGGGGATGAGCGGCGATTTTGAAACCGCGATTGCTATGGGTGCAACCCATGTGCGCGTGGGTTCGGCCCTGTTCGGTAAGCGGCCGGCGACAATCTCGGCCTAAACCTGCAACTTTTCCGTATGTTTCCACGTTGCCTTCTCAATAACGGCGATGTGATGAGGCGTGCCCTTTTTAGGTCGCGTCTTTGTGATCTCGCTCGACCAGAGTGGAAACGCGCGGAGTAAAATATGAATAAGCGGCGCATCTTGGTTGTGGATGACGATACCGATCTACGGCAGACGCTCGTCGAACAGCTCGCGGCGGAGCCCGATTTCGAGATCGTTGAAGCAGGCACAGCGAGTGATGCTTTCGTCGCGGTGCGTGGGAACAATGTTGATCTCACCATCATGGACGTCGGTTTGCCTGATATGGACGGCCGCGATGCTGTGCGCACCCTGCGTCAGGAAGGCTATTCGAGCCCCGTTTTGCTCCTGACCGGCCACGACAGTGACGCTGACGAAATTCAGGGACTTGAATCGGGCGCGAATGACTATGTGACCAAGCCGTTCCGCTACCCAGTCCTTTTGGCCCGTATTCAGGCGGCTTTACGCCAGCATGATAGCAGTGAAGACGCCGTTTTCACGATCGGCCCCTACAATTTCCATCCTGCTGGTAAGACAATGGAAATGGCGGACGGCACCAAGGTCCGCTTGACCGACAAAGAAACATCGATACTCAAGTTTCTCTATCGTCAGGGTCAGAAAACCATCACGCGTGACATCCTCCTAAAGGAGGTTTGGGGTTATAATAATCGGGTGACCACCCATACGTTAGAGACCCATATCTATCGGCTCCGCCAAAAGATTGAGCGCGATCCATCCAATGCACGTCTTCTCGTCACGGAAGATGGTGGGTATCGTCTCGTTCCCTAAAAGACAAAAGAGTTCATTCTCCCCCAGAACTCGATTATAGCTTGCCAAAGGCCGCTTCGATGAAGCGGCCAAAGGCATAGCGGGTCTGGGCTGATGATAGTGGACGACGCGGCCGAGCTCTTGAGCCAGGCCGATTTCTTCGACATTTGCGATGAACAAGAGCTCACCATGTTGGGATTTGCTGGTGATCGCCAACATTTCTCGGCCGGTGACGTCATCTATCGCGGCGGTACGGAGCCGCAAGGTGCTTCCGTTTTGGTGCGCGGTACTGTGCTCGTTGAACATCAAGGCGCAGAGGCGAGCAAAGCCTATCGTCTCACCGAGCCTGGCAGTGTCATATCTCCAACCTCGCTGATCATCGCTAAACCGCGACCCGTGACCTTTACGGCTGAGACGGAATGCGAGCTGATCTTTGTCCCGCGGTCTGCTTTTCTAAAGCTCGCAAAACAAAGCCCCAGCCTCGCTCAACGCGCCGCAGAGCGCATCCAACGAGATCTGGGGCAATATATGCACGCGCTCGAACCACTGCGAAAGAAGATGGTTCGCTCCGCGGATTAGCCGAAACGGGCGATGACGGGCACGTGGTCCGAAGGTTGCGCTGTCCAGCCTCGGGCCGCGCGAACGATCTCTATCCCAGAACAATTCTGGGCGATGTCCGAAGTTGACCAAATGTGGTCAAGGCGACGGCCGCGGTCGGACGCATTCCAATCCTTGCCGCGATAGCTCCACCACGAATAGATCTTCTGATCGTAGGGCACGTGCTTGCGCACTAGGTCGACCCAGCCAAATCCTCCCTTGAGCAGGGCATCGAGGCGCTCGGTTTCCATCGGCGTGTGGCTGATGATTTTAAGCAGTTGCTTATGGTTCCACACGTCGTTCTCGTGTGGCGCGATGTTGAAGTCACCGGCGATCAGCTGACGATGCTGGAAGGCAGGCTCGGCGAACCACGTCTTCAGCTCATCCAGGAAATCGAGCTTGTGCTTGAACTTGGGATTGATGGTTACGTCCGGCTCATCGCCGCCCGCAGGAATATAGAAATTGTGCAGTGTGGTTGGGCCATAGCCAAAGTCCATCAGCGCTGCGATGTGACGCGAATCGGGGATTTCGCAGAATGAGCGGCTTGAAATGTCCGTTAGCGGAAACTTCGAGACAGTTGCTACCCCGTGGTAACCCTTCTGGCCATGCACGGCCATGTGCGGGTAGCCAGCTTCGATGAAAGCATTGCGCGGAAACTGGTCATTCGTGCACTTAATTTCCTGCAGCATCAGTACGTCCGGCTGATACTCGCGCAAGAAATTAAGGACCATCTCGATCCGAAGACGAACCGAATTGATGTTCCAGGTCACAATGGAAGTGGTCATTAAAGACTCCGGGAATCGGGTGACGCTTGTTTGTGCTCTTCTATCAGCCCTAGCCGATTGAGCTAAGCGTTTCACGTGAATCGTTGTGGCAAAAGGAAAGGCCCGGTGTTGCCACCGGGCCTCTCAATTCGATCAGCTTCGAGCGTCTTATTCGCTCTTTGCTTCTTCGGCTGCTGCTGCTGCCGCTGCTGCTTCAGCTTCCTTTGCAGCGACTTCAGCTGCGAGGGCCTGAGCTGCTGCTACGCGTTCAGCTTCACGAGCTTCCTTAGCAGCCAGTGCTGCTTCGCGTTCGCCAGCTTCGATCTTGCGGGTACGAGCGTTGGTCGATTCGAAAATACGAGCAGACTTACCGCGACGATCGCGCAGGTAGTACAGCTTGGCGCGACGAACCTTACCGCGCTTGATCACTTCAACCGAAGCAATGTTTGGGGAATAGATTGGGAACACGCGTTCCACGCCTTCACCGTAAGAAATCTTACGGACGGTGAAGGATTCCATGATGCCGCCACCCGAGCGTGCAATCACGACGCCTTCATAGGCCTGGAGACGTTCCTTGTCGCCTTCGCGGATCTTTACCCACACCTTGACGGTATCGCCGTGGGTGAAGTCTGGAAGTTCGCGCTGAGCGGCGAGCTTAGTAACTTGTTCTTGTTCAAGCTGCTGGATGATATTGGTCATAATCGATCCGTTCTGATCTTTTCGCTGGAGCAATTTGGGGGTCCGAAAACCCTTGTTGCCCGGTCTTGGTTTGTAACGGAGGGCAGTCTTCTTGTTATTCCCGTGCGTCTACTCCGAGAGGCAAACACACGAATGGGCGGCTCATAGGCGATAAACGTCAATGAGTCCAGCCCTGCTGCTGCATTCGGCCTCTAACTCTCAGCCTTTTTACGGGTTTAAGCGACGGCGGTATCGAGGGAAAGCTCAACCATCTCTTTGAGCGAGCTTTGGCGCTCGTCGGCGCTCATTTCCTCGTGCGTAATCAGGCTATCAGTCATGGTGCAAATGGCGAGGGCCTTCACCTTGAAACGCGCTGCGAGCGTATAAAGCACAGCCGCTTCCATCTCCACGCCGATCACGCCATGCTCCGGCAACTTGTCATACCCTGCGAAGCCATCAGCGTGGTAGAAGACATCTGAAGACAGCATATTGCCTGCGTGATAGGCCAAACCGCGCTCTTCAGCGAGATTGGCGGCTGTGCGCAGAAGGCCGAAGTCAGCGATGGGGGCGAAGTTGAAGGCACCGAACCGGCCCTTCACAATGCCTGAATCGGTGGACGCACCCTGCGCCAGTATAATGTCCCGTACCTTCACATCAGCGCTAAGCCCGCCGCATGTGCCCACGCGGATGATTTTTTTGACGCCAAAGACGTTGATCAACTCATGCACATAGATAGCGAGGGACGGTTGGCCCATGCCACTGGCCTGCACTGAAATAGGCTTGCCTTTCCAGGTGCCGGTATAGCCGAGGCAATTACGGACAGAATTGACGAGTTTGGGGTTCTCGAAGAACGTCTCAGCGATCCATTTTGCGCGCAAAGGGTCGCCCGGCAGCAGCACCGCTTCTGCATAGTCACCGGGCTTGGCGTGATTGTGTGGAGTGCTCATAGTCGTCCCTCGTTTTGTAGATGCTTAGGATTGCCAAAGCTGGGCATGCATTACAACCGCAGAACGCTTGACGTTGGCGCGAGAGAACGCCATCTAAGCCAAGTCTTATTGAGGAGCCCATTCATGGCCGCGAAGATCTTTATTGATGGCGAAGCTGGTACCACTGGTCTGCAGATCCGTGATCGTCTGGCTGGCCGACAGGATCTTGAAGTTCTCTCAATCGCGCCGGAAAAGCGCAAGGATCAGGATGAGCGTAAGCGCCTGCTCAATGCAGCTGATGTGGCGATCCTCTGCCTGCCCGACGAAGCCGCCAAAGAAAGCGTACGTCTCATCGACAATGACACCACTCGTGTCATTGATGCCTCGACCGCATTCCGTATCGCTGAAGGCTGGACCTATGGCTTTGCTGAAATGGACATCGGTCAGACCGAAGCCATTGCTAAGGCCCGTTTCGTTGCCAATCCAGGGTGCTGGCCACAGGGGCTAATCGCGGCCGCTCGTCCGCTGGTGGAAGCGCGTCTTCTGCCCGGCGACTATCCGCTGAGCTACCATGGCATTTCCGGCTATTCGGGCGGTGGTCGCCAGATGATCGAAGAGTATGAGGCAGAAGGCGCAAAGCCGAGCCAGTTCATGCCTTATGGGCTGACCTTTAAGCACAAGCATCTGCCAGAAATGGCGGAATATGCACATCTGAACCGTGCGCCATTGTTTGAGCCCACCGTTGGCAATTTTGCTCAGGGCATGCTGACGACGATGCCGCTGCACCTCGACATGGTTGCGGATATGCCAACGGGCAAGGATCTGCATGATTGCCTTTCGGCACATTACGCAGCGATCCCGAACAGCTTCGTTGAAGCCATGCCTTATGATCCAAGCGCCGGCAAACTCGCTTCGCTTGATCCTCAGGCCAATAACGGCACCAATAAGCTCTCGCTCTATGTGTTTGCCAATGATGAGCTCAATCAGGCTGTCATTGCTGCGGTTTACGACAATCTGGGCAAGGGCGCTTCTGGCGCTGCAGTTCAGAACCTCAACATCATGTTGGGCGTCGATCCAAAGACCAGCCTCTAAGCATTTTTAAACGTACGGATGGGGTGAAAACTCCAGCCGTACGCTTTGGTACGGTTAGGCCTTGACCGATACCCCCGGATTGCGCGATGACGCTAGTAACAGCGAGGTCCCAATCCCCATGGATAAGTTCATCACTCTGACCGGTGTCGCGGCTCCATTGCCGATTATCAATATCGACACCGATATGATCATCCCAAAGCAGTACCTCAAGACGATCAAGCGCACCGGTCTCGGCACTGCGCTGTTCTCCGAAATGCGGTACAATGAAGATGGCTCGGAAAATGCTGAGTTCGTCCTCAATCAGCCTGCTTATCGCAAAGCGCAGATCATCATCGCGGGCGACAATTTTGGTTGTGGTTCCTCGCGTGAGCACGCGCCTTGGGCACTGCTTGACTTCGGCGTTCGCTGCGTGATTTCCACCAGCTTTGCGGACATTTTCTACAATAACTGCTTCAAGAACGGCATTCTGCCACTCGTCGTTTCGCCAGAACAGCTCAAACTGCTGCTCGACGATGCCGAGCGCGGCTCAAACGCTACTCTGACCATCGACCTCGAAGCGCAGACCATTCAGGGTCCAGATGGTGGCACACTCCACTTCGACATCGACCCATCGCGCAAGCAGATCCTGCTTGAAGGTCTCGATGACATTGCCGGCACCTTGAAGTCCGATGCATCCATAACCTCCTTTGAGGGAAAAATGGCTGCACAACGTCCCTGGCTCTAAAATGGTCCAGATCGTTCTAGAAGAAGGTCAGAGTGGGGCATCTCATCAGACCATTTTGAGCGGTCTTATCCAGTACAATGACTCCAAAACGGAGGGGCGGTTTGCTCCTCCGTTTTTTTCATTTGTGCTGGCGGTAAAAGACGACGGCGGCGACACTGTTGGCGGCCTGACTGGCCGCATCAGCTACGGCTGGATGATGATTGAACTATTGCACCTGCCAGCGACTTTGCGCGGGCAGGGTGTTGGCGAAGCCTTGATGAATAGGGCAGAGGTCTTGGCGCGCGAAAGACTCTGTGTCGGCATTCGGTTAGACACGATGAGTTTTCAAGCTCCTGGGTTTTACGCAAAGCTTGGCTACACTGAATACGGCCGCCTAGAAGACTATCCGCCCGGTCACACTCGTTACTTCCTTCACAAGAGATTGGACTAACCCATGGTGCAGCGCGTCTCCACTGGCTCGCCCTTTGAAGCCACCTTTGGCTATTCGCGCGCCGTGCGCCACGAAGACACAGTCTATGTGTCCGGTACGACGGGCTATGACTACGCCACCATGACCATGCCGGAGAGCGCTGGCGAGCAGGCCAAGAACGCCCTGGCCACCGTCGACAAAGCGCTCAAAGAAGTGGGCTCCTCGATCGAGGATACGGTCCGCGTTGTCTATTACGTCGCTGACCGATCGTTGGTTGATGAAGTCGTCGCAGCGGTGGGTCCGGTGTTCAAGAATATCCGTCCGGCCGCTTCCATGCTGATTGTGCAGATGATCGAAGAGGGCATGAAGATCGAGATCGAAGTAACGGCCCGCATCGGCGCGGCGACCAGCCACAGCTGATCGCATCTCAGTGCGGAAAATGAAAAGGCGCCCCAAGAGGCGCCTTTTTTACTTTTTGGAATCGTTGCTTACGGCAGACGGCAGTCGCTGTCAGCGCCGATCTGCTCCATCAGAGCGGCCACGGCGGCCTCGAGCTGCGGGTCGGTATTGAAGCCAACAGAGTTGGGGTCAAACGGCACGTGAATGTCTGGCTGAATGATGCTGTTTTCATACAAATGCCCGTCGAGATTGCGGATAGGCAAAGTTGGCATCGCATATTCAAAGCCCCTGACGATCTTGCTTTTATAGGACGAGACATAGGTGCCGGTGTTCAACACCGCATCGCCGACGATGAGCCCCAATTTGGTGTCGTGATAGGCCTGAGGGAACATAGTGCCATCCGAATAGCCGTAGCTATCCACCAGAATTGCGCTCGGGCCAATCCAGCGATTGTTGGGATCCTGTACCTTCGGGCCATCATCGCGACCAGTCACGCTATACGCTTCGCCGCTGAGCAGTGTCATCAATTCGCGGGTGAGGTTGCCCCCGCCGTTCGAACGCACGTCGATAAGCGCTGCCTTGGCGACATCGCGCATCCCAGTCAAACGGCCAACGAGGCGGCGGTAAGAGGGTTCGTCCATATCTGGAACGTACTGATAAACCACACAGCTGTTGGAGAGTCGGCTCACCATCTCACGGCGGCTATCGCGCCATCGTTCGCGGGCGAGTTCGTACTCATCGAAGGCGCTGATCGGGTGGACGCTCACAGTGCGTTGGTCTTCACCATTGGCTTTCGCGATACCGAGCGACACCTCTCTGCCTGAGTTGCGATCAAGAAGACGACCGGTTCCGCCCAAGTCTGGAATTTGCTTGCCATTAATGCTCGTGATTACGTCGCCCGCGTTTACGCCCAGGCTGGCGCGGTCGAGTGGACCACCGGGGAGCAGCGCAGCCACGCGTAGACCGGGGCCTTCAAAACCATAGTCAAAATAGACCCCAAGGACGTCGCTCTGACTCCCAATCCCCGCTACATTGCCTTCGAATATCACGGAGTTGGAAAAGAGGTGTGATGCAGACAACTCGCCATACATTGCGCGCACGAGATCCGAAAGTTCACGCGTCGAATTGATGGAGCCCAAATACGAGCGATACTTCGCGCCAATGGCATCCCAATCGCGGCCTTCTAGGTCTGCTGAGTAAAAATTATACTTCAGGTGCGACCATGCCTGCTCAAAGGCGGCCCTTCTATGAGCGTCGAGATTGAAGCTGGCGACGTGATTGATCGCGATGTGTTCAGTGCCGTTGGGGCTGTAGACTGACACCCGTACAATCTCATCGTCAGCTTTGAAGTCGATCACATCTGTTGCTGCCACGTGAGAAAAGCCAACAGTGCCGGGGGCCTCAACGATTTGAATCGTCTCGGCGCTACCGTCGGCCAAATCTATGCGTTGAATCAAAAAGTGCGTGTCGTCGATGCGATCGACCCCGATCAAGCCGGTACCATTGGCTTCCAGATAATAGTAGTCGAGGTGGCCTCCGATGTGTGTTTCGAGGCGGGAAGCGCGCTCCGCTTCTGGTACGTAGCGTTTCGGGCCGCGCTCAGCAAAATCGACCGTGCCATCGGCGAGGTCGATAAAGTCTGCGCGCGCCTGCGCCGAAACGAAAATGCGATACAGGTCGAGCGTTTCAATGTGAAGCTGCGCGGACCACGCAGTATCAACTGCCGATTGAACAAAAATCTGGCTGCCATCGGTGCTCCACTGCCCATTGAAGCTCACGTTGAGGGCTTGTGTTACGTGCTGTGGCGGTGCGCTACCATCAGCGGGGACAACCGCGGCCTTAGAATTGTCGCCACCAGATCCAATAGTGCGCCAACGCGTTAGGATTTGGTCTGATGTAGGAGCCCAAGAGAACCAGATGTCATCCTCTCGATAGGACGAGTTATAGTCACTGGGCGCGAAGAGCTTTGTCACAGCCTTAGTTGCTAGATTGAGAACCTGCACTTCTCGTCGATCCGCGATAAAGGCGATCTTTGAGCCGTCTGGGGAGTAGAGCGGTTGGAATGCGTTCCCTTCCTCGGGGACATAGAGCTTTTCTTCAACAAAGCTCTCACCTTCGCCTGCACCAGCGGAGGTTAATGCAATGCGATACAGGCCCCACTGATGATCGCGCTCGCTGGCATAAGTGAGCGCCTGACCGTCAGGTGAAAAGCTTACGTTGCGCTCTTCCTCAGGGGTTTCGGTTAGTTGCTGTACCTTACCTGTCGTATCGACCAAAAATATATTGCCATAGCGGGCGATGGCGAAATGATTGCCGTCCGGAGATGAGACAAATTCGTCGCTCCCGAGGAGCGGCACATTCACATCCAAGCTGGCGAGCTGCTCAAGCGTCAGCACCTCAAGTGGTTGGGGCTCGGTCTCTCCCGCGCTAATCGTATAGATGCGTCCGTCGTGGATAAAAGCCAGCATGCCGTTATCGGCGATCGACAGGTCGATTACCTGTGTGCCGTGAAACTGCGTGACCTGCTCTTCGGTCTTATCGGCAAATGAATAGCGCCAGACATTGAGCGTGCCGGTCCCTTCCGCGAGGTAATAGATCGCGCTGTTGTCGGGGCTCCAAACCGGGTTGTAGCGATCGACGCCATCAACATTGAAAAGCCGCTCGTGGTTCCCGGTGGCAGGGGAGTACATATAGATTTGTCGCGCATTGGCTGTGACGCGATGTTGGCGCTCGGCACGATCCCCTGCTGGGTCGAAACTATACGCGAGTTTGTCCATCGCTGTATTCCAGCGCGCGTCGCTGGCGTAGTTAGGCAGAACGAGGGTTTCGCGGCCGGTTTCGACACTTTGAGCAAACAGCTGTGGCTTGCTAGAAAGTGCCGTCTGTACGCTGCGTTCAGCGTCTCCGAGAGCTATTCTACTATAAAGAATCTGTTCTCCGTCGGGCGAGAAGCTCGATGGTTGCTCGCCAAATGAGGACCAAGTGCGTCGTTCGAGCGTGCCGCTGAAATCGGTGAGATAAATCTCGGTATTGCCATTGATGTCGGTGGCAAAGGCAAGTCTTTCTGAGTCCGGCGCCCAGATCGCTCCATAGCTAAAATTGCCGGCGGTGGTGAGCGGAACGGCGAGCCCGCCATCAGCAGGTACGACAAAAATCTGCCCACGATAGGTGAAACTGATGGTTTCCCCGTCTGGCGATATACTGGCATAGCGCATCCACCGAGGTGTCTCGCCGTTGGGTTGAGCATAGGCAGGAATTATGGCCGCCATCAGCGCGAGCGCTGACAGCCCTAAAAATTTCTTAAACACTGATACCTCCTAAAATCTCCGTATTTATCCGTGGGTAGGTCTTAGCGTGTTGTTAATTTACTCTGCGGGCGAAACTGGAATTTTGGATGCAAACGCGGCAGCCGCTTGCGCTAGCGTCGAAAAAAGCGCTATGTGCAAGCTAAGGTGTACCCGTGAGTACGGTTGAGGAGTTTATCCCAATATGGCTGCCCATTCCCTTTTCCTTCTGCCTGGTGACGGCATCGGCACAGAGATCATGGCTGAGGTCGAAAAGATCATCGCTTGGTCCAACGAAGCGGGTCTGACGGACTTCGCGATTGAACGCGGTTTGGCTGGCGGTTGCGCTTATGACGCGCATGGCGAAGCGATCTCCGAAGAAGACATGGAAAAGGCATTGAAGGCCGACGCCGTCATCTTTGGTGCGGTTGGCGGTCCGAAGTGGGACAATGTCCCTTACGACAAGCGCCCAGAAGCTGCTCTCCTGCGTCTGCGCAAGGATTTGGGCCTGTTTGCCAACTTGCGTCCAGCGATCTGCTACCCAGCACTGGCTGACGCCTCTGCGCTCAAGCGCGAATTGGTTGAAGGCCTCGACATCCTCATCGTTCGCGAGCTGACCGGTGGCGTTTACTTCGGCGAGCCGAAGGAAATCATCGATCTGGGCAATGGCCAAAAGCGCGGCGTGGATACTCAGGTTTACGAAACCTACGAAATCGATCGCATTGCACGCGTCGCCTTCGATCTTGCCCGCACCCGCGGCAACAAGATCCACTCGGCTGACAAGAAGAACGTCATGAAGTCTGGCGTGTTGTGGGACGAAGTCGTTCGCACCGTTGCCAAGGATTTTGGCGACGTAGCGTTCAATCATATTCTGGCTGACAACTGCGCTATGCAGCTCGTCCGCAATCCCAAGCAGTTCGACGTTATCGTCACCGACAACCTTTTTGGCGATATTCTCTCCGACGTCGCTGCCATGCTCACCGGTTCGCTCGGCATGCTCCCATCGGCAGCACTTGGCGCTCCAGATGCGTCCACCGGGAAGCGTAAGGCGATGTACGAGCCAGTCCATGGCTCGGCTCCAGACATCGCTGGCAAGGGCATCGCCAACCCGATCGCGATGATTGCGTCATACGCCATGGCGCTGCGCTACTCCTTCGGCATGATCGAGATGGCGGACAAGGTCGAAGGCGCTATCGCTGCCGTACTCGCTGAAGGCCTGCGTTCAGCCGACATCGCTCAAGAAGGCTGCAAGGTTGTCGGCACCCAGGAAATGGGCGAAGCAATCCTCGCCAAGCTCAAGGCCGCATAACGGAGAGTTTTTTCCGCTAACGAGTTCCATAATTTAGATACATGAGCACACCCCGGCAGCAATGTCGGGGTTTTTGCATTCTCCAAACCTAATTTTGCCACCTGAGTGAAAGCGGCAGCGCGGATGAAGAAATATTCGATTCTGAATTGATCTTGTGTCCCAGCTTTGAATAGCGTGGAGCTCGCTTAGGTATTTTGGGAGTAGGTTATGTCTGACACACAAGAAATCATTGGCCAGGGAGTTGCCATACGTGTTGCATGTCTTGTGAAATCATTAGCTGAAGCTGACCCAGAATTTGAACATAGGTTCGTCAAAAATATTGAGGACGCAGCTTACAAGATAGAAGGCGATGAAAAGGTATCTCTTTTTACGACAGAGTTGCTTTCCAATACTCGATCCCTCTTGACAGGGTTCACTTGGTCGTCAGGCCAGGGTGCGTCGTTTTTTGATGAATAACGATATCGTGCGAATAAAGAAAAAACCCCGGCGCCATGAGCACCGGGGTCTTTTTATAACTTAGTCCAAAAGGACTAAAATTATTCAGCTGCGCCTTCAGCAACAGCAGCTTCCTTAGCTGCCTTTTCCTCTGCGCGTTCCTTAGCGCGGTCGCCTGGCTCACCCTTCTTTGGGTTGTTGCGTGCGTCGCGCTTCAGGAGGCCTGCTGCGTCGAGGAAACGTTCTACGCGGTCGGTTGGAACCGCACCAACGGACAGCCAGTGCTGAGCGCGTTCGGTGTTCAGAACGATGCGGTTTTCAACGTCCTTGTTCAGCAGTGGGTTGTAGGTGCCCAGCTTTTCGATGAAGCGGCCGTCGCGTGGCGAACGCGCGTCAGCGATAACGATGTGGTAGAAAGGGCGCTTCTTGGTGCCAGCGCGTGCAAGGCGGATCTTGAGTGCCATGATTGGTTCCTAGTTTCGAGTTTTGGTCTATTTCTTCTTGCCCAAGCCGTGCAGGCCTGGGAATTTTGGTATGCCGCCGAGACCAGGAAGACCCGGGCCGCCGGAGGACTTGAGCAGCGCGTTGACGTCAGTCGGCAGCGCCTTGGGGGCAGGGAGATCAGCCCCGGGCAGGCCCTTGAGCTGATCGGGATTGATGCCGGCCTGACGGGCCATGGCTTCAAGCTGTTTAGGGTCCATTTTGGACAGGTCCGGCATACCGCCGAGCATTCCGCCCATCTTGCCCCCAAACATGCCCCCGAGTGCGCCCATGCCGCCCTTGGAGACTTTTTTCATCATATCCGCCATCTGGCGGTGCTGTTTGGTCAGCTTATTGATTTCCGACACGTCAACACCGGCACCAGCAGCGATACGCTTGCGACGTGAGGCATTGAGCAGGTCCGGGTTGGCCCGTTCCTTGGCGGTCATCGAATTGATAATAGCGATCTGGCGATCAAAGACCTTTTCGTCGATGTTCGCGTTGGCCATAGCCTTTTTCATCTGGCCGGCACCGGGCATCATGCCCATCAGGCCGCCCATGCCGCCCATCTTCTTCATCTGCTGAAGCTGGCCGCGCAGATCGTCGAGGTCAAAGGAGCCCTTCTTGAGCTTCTTCGCCATTTTCGCGGCGTCTTCGGCGGTAACGTGTTCGGCAGCCTTTTCCACGAGCGAAACAATGTCGCCCATGCCAAGGATACGGTCAGCGATACGGCTTGGATGGAAGTCCTCGAGGGCATCCATCTTTTCGCCAACACCGATCAGCTTGATCGGCTTGCCGGTTGCTGCACGCATCGAGAGTGCAGCGCCGCCACGACCGTCGCCATCCACGCGTGTCAGCACGATACCGGTGATATCGAGACGGGTATCAAATGAGCGGGCGACGTTGATCGCGTCCTGACCGGTCAACGAATCGACAACCAGCAGAATCTCGTGTGGCTTGACGGTCTCCTTAATGGAGACCGTTTCGACCATCAGTTCCTCGTCGATATGCGTACGACCGGCGGTGTCGACGATCAGAACGTCATAGCCGCCGAGGCGGGCTTCGCGTTCAGCGCGACGCGCGATTTCGACCGGCGTTTCGCTCGAGACGATTGGAAGAGTGTCGACACCAACCTGTTCGCCAAGGATGCGCAGCTGCTCCATAGCAGCCGGACGGCGCGTATCGAGCGAAGCCAGCAGCACTTTCTTGCGCTGCTTGTCCTTAAGACGTTTGGCGATCTTGGCGGTGGTGGTGGTCTTACCCGAACCCTGCAAACCAACCATCAGGAGGGTTACGGGGGCAGGAGCGTTAAGATCGATGGTGACAGCGTCAGAGCCAAGAACTGCAACGAGTTCGTCGTTGACGATCTTGACGACTTGCTGGCCCGGGGTAACGGAGCGCGTGACTTCAGCGCCAATAGCGCGTTCACGAACCTGCTCAACGAAGGCACGGACAACTTCAAGCGAAACGTCGGCTTCAATAAGGGCGCGACGAATTTCGCGCATTGCAGCATCGACGTCCGCTTCATTCAGCGCGCCGCGGCCACGAAGCCCGTCAAAGATTTTGCCAAGCCGGTCGCTTAAGCTCTCGAACATGCCGGTTCCTTTTCACTCGCAAGGCCAATTCCTTGTGAGAGATAAGATCCAAAAAGCCAAACACCAAACCCACCCGCGGGCGCAACGCGCTGGCGGATGTTGGCCTCCGGGATCTCTTTATACCCCTAGGGGTCCCGGTCGGCTGGTCAGGAGCAAATGCCTGATGAACAGTTTGGCTCTAAGGGAAAGCGCCTAACGAGTCAAGGAAGCTCGGCCATCCTTATGGTTTTTGGTCCTTGTTCCGCCCAAAAAAACGCATGACTTTGACGCGGAGGGTCGGTGGGGTACGCAAAACCAGCGCTTTCAGGTTTGGTCGCAACCAAACATCCCAAACGCGCACAATCAACTTGCCGCGTGCGGTGAGAGGGATAGCGATATCGTGGACGTCCACGACATGAGTCGCCCACGTTAATTTGTAAGGCATGGTGGGAATACCAAGGTCACAGGCGGCCAGCCCGCGGTCTGCGCAGGCCTGAGTGACTTCGGCGAGGTGCATCTTGCCCGGACTTTCGTCTGACTGGGAAAAGTCCCGAGCCGCCACATAGGCGTAATAGCGTCCACCGTGAGTGAAACCCCATTGTTCAGCCAGAAAATTTTGACCGTGAATGAGCGAAAAACCAGTGATTGAAAGATTTGGATTGCCGACGAGGCTGGCGCAAAAGTCCTGAAAATGACGCGTGCCGAAAGCGCGCGACGTCAGGCCCTGCTCTTTCAATCGTTGGTCACGGCTGCTGAGTGTTCTTTCGATTAAGGCCAGTTGTTGGCCTGCATCATCAACCACGTGGTGGGAGAGTGTGGCCTCGCGTTCGAGCCTATTGCGGGCATTGCGGATGTTTTTGCGTGTTTTCGGCCTTACCGTGCGAAAATATGCAGCGAAGTCAGGATAGTCCGATAGTTCTGCGACGGGCGCACCGAGGGTTTCGGCGGTTTTTACGTGATCGGCCGGCAGACCTTTATAGAGTGACGAGCCGCTGCGCACTTTCGTGAAGAGCAGCGTATCACTGGAAATTTTTGATTTCGTGGCATCGATCAGTTGTCCGACCACGGTCTCAGCATCTTCTTCTGCGGCTACCAAGGCATTCGATATCTGAGAAAAAGCATAGCCAATGGGCACTAAGACACGACGCATGCCTGTGCTCACGAGTTCCATAGGCAGAGCGCCGATAAGGCTCTCGCCTCGGTAAGCGAGAACGATAAAGGGGCTGAAGGCTGCGTTGTTTCGCGCCACCTCAAAATCCCAGACAGCACGAACCCAACCCAAGCTCTGGAACAAGACATCCCGCCCAGAGCGCTGTTCGAGCTCGAGCCAAAGGGGCGCAAGGCGATCGAACGCCTCGCGCTGATTTATAACCTTAGTGTGAAGGGCGTCTATCGCGGCGATTTGACGAGATCACTTTTCAAAGGTGAAGGCGGGAATGTCCCTGATACCTTCGGGATTGGTCGGATCGACTTCGAAGTCGACTGTGTAAACCTTCTTGCGCTGCGGGTTGAGCGGCGAAAATTTTACAGCGCCGGCGAGCCCGAGTTTGGACAGATAAGAAAGACCGCTCGTGTTCTGAGCGAGCTTTGTGAGGCCCAACTTATTGCGCAACACGCCATTGGCGTAATTTACCGCATAGTGCTTACGCAGTTCGTCGGTCCAATGCTCGGTGGTGAAACTGACATTGAGCATGCCGTGATTGACGACGCGGTGTGGCCCATTGAGCGGCCAATGCAGCATCTGGCCCGCTTCAAGGTCATAAACCTGCGCGAAATCATCAAACCACTGCTCAAATGGCATGTCGGTTTCGCGCAACTGCCCAAGGATAAGCTTTTCCAGCGCTGGCTGAGAAATAAAGGGCGCTTGGGCGGGGTAGACATAAACCTTCTTTGTGCCCCGCACCTGCCACAAGCTCTGGCCCGGAACGTCAGAGTGGTATTTGACCGAGACGTTGGGCGATGAGATGAGAATGGTGAGATTGCGCTTATAGCTCTTAAAGCCCGGGATACGGCCTTCGAATTCGCTATAAAGGCTATCGAGCAGCGCGCCATAGGCTGGGTTGGTTTTGGCCGGTGCGGTCAAATTCACCCAAATATTGCCATTACGCACGACCTCCAAAACCTCCGCACCGGATAGGTCTTTGATCTGGCCTTCGCGCCGTTTAGGCGGGTTCCCGGGGGTCTTTTGAGAGTAATTGACGTGATAGGCCTCACGCGGGGTCATGTCGATCAGACGGGAAAGTGCTTCATCGGAAAACAAATCCGATTGGGCTAAAGTGTGCTGGAGACGAAGTGCCTGTGTGCCCCACACATTGGCGTAGTAGTCTTTCCAGTCACTGATAATATGACTAGGCGAAAAAGCCATATTCATAGTTATTCCCTCTTAGCGATCTGCTTCAAAGATCTATAGCCACTCTTTCCTCTGTGATTGCACGATTAAATTTTGTTTCTAGTTAAGGCCAATGGTTACGTTTTAATGTACCCGATTGACGCAAGCGTCGGTTAACCGCGTCGAACCAACGCGTTCGGTGAAGGTGTCGCTCTGGCAATTGAAAAGCTATTCCGCCATATAGTGGGCGAACGCGCCTCTGCGAACGGCGCACACTGCGTGAAAGAATTGACCGTGAGCGACATTCCTTTTTTGAAAATGAATGGTCTGGGCAACCAGATTATCGTGGCCGATATGCGCGGCACCGATAGGCGGGTCACGGCGGAAGCGGCGATTGCCATCAATGCGCATCCAGAAACCAAGTTCGACCAGATCATGGCCATCCATGATCCGCGCACCTCGGGAACCGACTATTTTATTGAGATCATCAATTCCGATGGATCGCGCGCTCAAGCTTGCGGCAATGGGATGCGCTGCGTTGTGCAGTTCCTCACAGCCGAGCACGGGCGTAGACGTTTCGATTTTGAAAGCGTTGCAGGGTTTCTCTTCGGAGAAGAAGCTGAAGACGGCTTGATCACTGTGGATATGGGTACGCCCAAATTCGCGTGGTACGACATTCCGCTCAACGAAGAGTTTGGCGACACGCGCGCCATTGAACTTCAGATTGGGCCGATTGATGCGCCTATCCTGCATTCCCCTTCGGCGGCCTCTATGGGCAATCCTCATGTCACCTTCTGGGTGAAGGATGATGTGTGGGGTTACGCTCTGGAAAAGTTCGGGCCCATGCTCGAGAACCATCCGCTCTTCCCAGAGCGCTGCAACATTTCTATCGCGGAGGTCATCACGCCAGACCGCATGATTTTGCGGACATGGGAGCGTGGGGCAGGGATCACCGAAGCCTGTGGCACCGCTGCTTGCGCTGCCCTCGTCAACGGCGTTCGTACCCGTCGCAGCAATCGCAAAGCGACGATCACCGTTCCGGGCGGCGATCTCGTTGTGGAGTGGCTGCCTGATGATCACGTGACCCTAACGGGACCGGCAGAGTATGAATGGCGCGGCACGGTTGACCCCTCAACGGGCATTTGGGCGCGTAGCGAGGCCGCTTAATGGCCATTGAGACACTCACTTTTGGCTGCCGCCTCAACGCCTATGAAGGCGAGGTGATGAAGGCCGAGGCCGAAAAGGCCGGGTTGGATAATGCTATCATTATCAATACCTGCGCCGTCACTCAGGAGTCCGTCCGTCAGGCACGGCAAGCGGTTCGTAAAGCACGCCGCGATAATCCTGAGGCCAAAATCATCGTCACCGGCTGCGCAGCGCAAACTGAGGCGCGCAGCTTTGGCGATATGGCCGAGGTCGATCTGGTCATCGGCAATGCCGATAAGCTCAAGGCCGATAGCTATAAGCCGATGGTTTTTGGCCTGACGCTGAACGACAAGGTGCAGGTCAATGATATCATGAGCGTGCGCGAAACCGCCGCTCATCTCATTGAAGGCATGGATAGCCGCACCCGAGCCTTTGTGCAGGTGCAAAACGGTTGCGATCACCGCTGCACCTTCTGCATCATTCCTTTTGGTCGTGGGCCCTCGCGCTCTGTGCCAATGGGCTTGGTCGTCGATCAGATCAAAAAGCTTGTCGCCAATGGTGTCAAAGAAGTGGTGCTCACCGGGGTGGACATTACCTCCTACGGTCCCGACCTACCCGGCGCACCCAGTTTGGGCCAATTGGTCCAGGCGATCTTGCGGCATGTGCCGGACCTCCCGCGCCTTCGTATTTCCTCGATCGATTCCATTGAGGCTGATCCGGCGCTTTATGAAGCGGTCACCGATCTTCGCTTGATGCCGCATTTGCATCTTTCGCTGCAATCGGGCGATGATCTCATTCTCAAGCGGATGAAGCGCCGCCATTTGCGCGATGATGCTCTGGCGATCATCGACAAGCTCCGGGGCTTGCGGCCTGACATGGTTTTTGGCGCAGACATTATTGCCGGTTTTCCGACCGAAACCGATGACATGTTTGAAAACTCCCGCCGCTTTATTAGCGAAGCGGGCTTGACCTATATCCATGCCTTTCCATATTCGCCGCGCCCGGGCACACCGGCGGCGCGCATGCCACAGGTCAACCGCTCTGTCGCAAAGCAAAGAGCAAATGTTCTGCGTCAGGAGGGGGATCGGCAGGTTCAGGCTCTCAGCCAAACGCGGATTGGCGCGGTGGAACAAGTGCTTGTTGAACGCTCCGGCATCGGCCGCACGCAACAGTTCCTTCCCGTTAATATGGCTGGCATAGAACACGGGTCACTGGTCAGTGTAAGAATTACGGGCGCGAGCGCAGATTGCCTTGTCGGCGACGTGCTCCCCCTTGCAGCTTAGGTGAAGGCGAACTGAGACTATGAGCGAAAAGAAACCCAGCTTCTTCCAGCGGTTTTTCGGTGGCCAGCCTGCTCCAGCACCGGCGGGTCCAGAAAGCTTGCCTGATTCACCTTTGGCACCAGTCCATGTGCCAGAAACACCCGAGCCCGAACCAATTGCTGTCGTTGAGGCGCCTGCGGTCGAGGAAGACCTGCCGCCGCCCGGCCCACCGGAAATGACGCCAGACTATGTCGAAGAGGTTGAAGACCAGCTGGTCTCGCCGCCTCAAGCGATCGCAACCCCTGTGCGGCTTGCACCCGCGTCAGCTGTTGACGTTCCGGCCGAAAAGCAAGGCTGGTTCGCGCGTCTTGCCTCGGGCCTAAAACGCTCATCAGACAATCTGAGCACCTCGATCACTTCGGTTTTCACCAAGCGTAAGCTTGATGCGGCAACGCTTGATGAGCTGGAAGACGTTCTGGTTCAGGCTGACTTGGGGATTGAGACGGCGATTTCCATCACCGAAACGCTGCGCCGCGACCGTTTTGATAAAGACGTGTCGGGTGAAGACGTCCGTGCCGTTCTCGCTGCTGAAGTCGAAAAAGTGCTCACCCCAGTCGCACAGCCTCTGGTTGTCGACGCCGCGCAAAAGCCCTTCATTATCTTGATGATTGGCGTCAACGGCTCGGGCAAGACCACCACCATCGGCAAGCTGGCGCAGAAATTCTCGCGCGAAGGCAAGTCGGTCATGCTCGCCGCGGGCGATACATTCCGCGCCGCAGCCATTGAACAGCTTCAGGTCTGGGGGCAGCGCACCAATTCCCCCGTCATCTCGCGTCCAGCGGGGGCAGACGCTTCGGGTTTGGCCTTCGATGCCGTCACCCAAGCTAAGGCTGAGGGCCGCGATGTACTCATCATCGATACGGCGGGACGGTTGCAGAACCGCGAAGAGCTGATGGATGAGTTGGAAAAAATCATCCGTGTGATCAAGAAGGTTGATCCTTCCGCTCCCCACGCGACCCTTCTGACCTTGGATGCGACTACCGGCCAGAATGCGCTTCGTCAGGTTGAAATTTTTGGCAAGCGCGGTGGGGTAACAGGGCTGGTGATGACCAAGCTTGATGGTACGGCCCGCGGTGGCATTCTCGTGGCCATCGCCCGTAAATTTGGCCTGCCTGTGCATTTTATTGGTGTCGGCGAAGGGGTTGAAGACCTTGAGCCCTTTGAAGCAGGCGATTTTGCCAAGGCCATCGCTGGCCAGCATTAAAGTGAATGACAGGCCAGGTCACTGGCCAAAATCTAACCACTGTTACGCGCTAAGTCGCTTGCAGACCGCGTCATAACCCCTAAGTTCTGGCGTCTTACTGGAAAATATTATGACCGACAAAACCCAGGCCGAACCGAGTTGGGATGAGCTAAAGCCGCAAGTGATCAAGCTTGCGTTGGAACTAGGGCCTTTGGTGCTGTTCTTCATCATGAACGGCCGCACCGATATTTTCGTCGCGACCGCATGGTTCATGGGCGCGATGGTTCTTTCCCTCGCATTGTCTTGGCTGATCTTGCGCAAAATCGCGGTTATGCCACTGGTCACTGGTGCAGTGGTGTTGATTTTTGGTGGCCTGACCCTGTGGTTGCAGGATGACACCTTCATCAAGATGAAGCCGACCATTACCAATTCGCTTTTTGCAGTGGTGCTGCTTGGCGGGCTGCTGTTCGGTCAGTCCTTGCTCAAATACGTCTTTGGCGACGTCTATAAGCTCAAGCCTGAAGGCTGGTGGAAGATGACTCTCAATTGGGGGCTGTTCTTCGTCTTACTGGCCGTCATCAACGAGATTGTCTGGCGCAATTTCGACACCGACTTTTGGGTCGCCTTCAAAGTTTGGGGCATCATGCCGTTGACGGTGATTTTCTCGATGACGCAGCTACCGCTGCTGCAGAAATACGCACCGCAGCCCGAACAGAACGAGGCGCGGTAACCCTTCAAATTAAAAGGGCCACTCGATTGAGTGGCCCTTTTTTATTGGCCTAAAGGCCGCCCATCTTGCAGAGCAGTTCCCATTCATATTCCGAAACGCGCGAGACCGAGAGGCGAGAATATTTCACCAGCTCAATTTCACTGAGCTGCTCAGTGCCTTTGATCTCAGCCAAGGTCACGGCGCGGGGAAATGGTTTTACCGCTTCGAGATCAACACAGTCCCAAACGATCTGCCCCTTGTTGTTGGGCTCCGCGGTGCTGTCGGGATGAGACTCATTTGCAATACGCGCGATGCCCACGATCTCGCGGCCGATGTTGGAGTGATAGAAAAAGGCGAGGTCACCCTTCTTCATCTCCCGCATATTGTTGCGCGCGAGATAATTGCGCACCCCATGCCATTCTTCCACTTCGCCCTTGGCCGTTTTGGCCTCGAGGTCTGCGTATGAGAAAACATCGGGCTCAGACTTCATCAGCCAATAGGCCATAGGGCTTAGAACTCCACGCCGGTGGTGTTGATGGCAATGCGCCAGCGCTTCACTTCATAGGACGAGAAAACGCCTGCCGGTACGAACGGATCAGCCGCAGCCATGGCTTTGGCGGTATCGAGATCTTCCGCTTCAAACACAACGATCGAACCCTCGGGCTGATCATTGTCATCCAGCAAGGCTCCGGCATAAACCACTGCCTTACCCAAAGATTGCAAATGGTCGAGATGAGCCGGACGCACGTCAAGGCGCGTCTGCAGAGCACCGGGAGCATCCTTGGCAATCATGGCGTAAAGCATGGTCAGTCTTCTCTCTTCAAAGGCCGGGACATCAGCCCGGCGACAACGGTCGCAATATTAGAGGTGCCGCTTACTACAGCATCTACCGCGTCGATCAGTGGGGCATCGACCCCAAGGGTCTTCGCCAAGGCAGCAGCAACCGGCGCGGTGGCGACACCTTCGGCCAGTTTTGCGCCGCTGGCTAGAATGTCTTGCGTCGAACTTCCCGCACCCAGAGCAATACCAAACTGATAATTGCGCGATTGGTTGGATGTGCAGGTCAGGGTGAGATCGCCCATGCCCGCTAATCCGGTGAGCGTGCTGGCCGAGCCACCCATGGCTGTCACCATGCGTGCCATTTCTGCATAGCCGCGCGCGATCAAGGCGGCGCGCGCCGAAGCGCCAAGGTTCGCCCCTTCTATAGCACCACAGGCCAGCGCATAGACGTTCTTGAGCGCACCAGCGATTTCTACCCCGGTGCGGTCATCTGCGGCGTAGAGTCGGAAGCTCGGTCCTGCCAAAGCGGCAGCGATAGCTTCGGTGGCCTCATCATCATCGCCGGCCAGTGTCACGGCAGTGGGACGCCCCGAGGCGAGGTCCGCGGCAAAGCTTGGGCCAGAGAGGACATAAGGGACCGCAGTTGGGCACAGCTGCTCGACAATGGCGCTCTGCCGCTCCAGCGTGCCCTGCTCAAGGCCTTTAGCCGAAAGGATCACGGGCTTATTGTGCAATAATCTGGGGTCAAGCGCCGCCAAAACCGACCGTGTCGTCTGGGCGGGCACAGTCATAATAATCAAATCAGCAGCGCCCAAACTGGTCACAGCGCTGATCGCTGGCGACAAGATCTGCCCGGGCAGGGATTTTTCGTTGATCCGCGTGGCGTTAATCGAGGCGGCCTGTTCAGCCGAGCGGACTACCAAACTGACGCTGCGACCGGCCATTGCCGCCGCTTGCGCTAGAGCGGTGCCCCAAGCGCCGCCACCAATGACAGCAACATGATCAAACGTCATCGGACGAAACCTTCATATCCGGCGTATCAAGGGGCCAGCGTGGGCGTGCGGCAAAATCGAGCGTATTGCGCGCATGGAGTGCAAAGCGTTCGGCGCCTGCCCAAGCGATCATCGCGCCATTATCGGTGCAAAGCGCAATGGGGGGAACAACAAGCGTCGCTCCATGCGCCTCCACAACGGCCCGCAATGCCGCCGAAATGGCCTGATTAGCCGCAACCCCACCTGCAACCACTAGCGTAGGTACGGCATCAGGCAGCTCGGTCTTAAACCGGTCGAGTGCTTGAGACGAGCGCTTCGCTACAATTTCCGACACGGTCGCCTGGAAGGAGGCCGCAATGTCGGCGACGTCTTGGTCGGTGAGCGGTGCCAAGGCTTCTGCCTGCAATCTCACGGCGGTTTTCAGCCCAGAGAACGAAAAGTCGAGCCGCTCTTCCCGCAGAAGAGGTCTTGGGAAGCGGAAACGCTTTGGGTCGCCCTGTTTTGCCATCTGCTCAACAGCAGGCCCGCCGGGATGTCCGAGCGACAAAAGCTTTGCTGTTTTATCGAAGGCTTCGCCCAAGGCATCGTCAATTGTCCCGCCCCAGCGCTCATAGTCACCCACGCCACGCACCAGCACAAACTGGCTATGGCCGCCGGAAACGAGCAGCATAAGATAGGGGAATTGCACCTCATTGGTCAGGCGCGCGGTGAGCGCGTGGCCTTCAAGGTGATTGACGGCGATCAGCGGCTTGTCGAGCGAGGCCGACAAGGCTTTGGCCGTTGTTAATCCCACCAGCACCCCGCCGATAAGGCCAGGGCCAGCGGTTGCAGCAATTGCATCAACTTCGCTGATCGCAATTCCGGCTTCGTCAACGGCTTGTGCGATGATATGGTCGAGCCATTCAACATGGGCTCGCGCCGCCAATTCTGGGACGACACCGCCAAAGGCTGCGTGTTCATCCAATTGGGATCGGACCACATTGGAACGGATTGTTCCCCGGCCGGTTTCATCCCGGACAACTATCGAAGCGGCGGTTTCGTCGCAGCTGGTCTCAATGCCAAGAATGATGGTGTGTGCTTGCTCGGTCACGACGAACGGTCTACTCCCGTAAACAAGCTTCTCGCCTACACTAGGACTGCCCGCCTATGCAATCGTCAGCACTCTTTGCCACCATCGGAACTCGCGGTAGCCCACTGGCTTTAGCGCAGGCTCACCTTGTGCGGTCTTTGCTGGCAAAAGCCCATGGGGTCAGCGAAGAGCTGATCGGGATTCGTGTCCTGTCCACAGGCGGTGACCGCAGCCAGGCGGAAAACACCACTCTTTCCGACATTGGCGGAAAAGGCGTTTTCACCAAAGAGATAGACGACGCTTTGCTCGCTGGTGAGATCGATCTTGGTGTGCACTCCAGCAAGGACGTTGCGACTGGCCTGCCTCAAGGCATTACCCTTGTGGCTTTCCTCGAACGCGAGGATGTGCGCGATGCTTTCCTCTCGGTGAGTGTTCCCAGTTTAGACCATCTGCCGCAGGGCGCGCGCTTCGGCACCTCTTCAATTCGTCGTGCGGCTCAAGCCCTGCGATTGCGCCCCGACCTCGTTATCGTGCCGTTCCGTGGCAATGTTCACACCCGCATCCAGAAATTGGTCGACGGCGTTGCTGATGCCACTTTGCTGGCTATGGCCGGGCTCAATCGTCTTGGCGAGGCCCACCGGGTTACCAGTATTTTGGAGCCTGACCATTTTATGCCCGCGCCCGCACAGGGGGCGATCGGTCTCGCTATCCGCACCGGTGATGACCGATTGGCCCAGCTGATCGCGCCACTCAACCACGCTGAAACTTTTGGTAAAATCACCGCTGAACGCGCCATGCTGGCGGTTTTGGATGGGTCCTGCCGCACGCCAGTTGGTGCGCTGACCAGCCTTGCCGACGGCGTCTATACCCTTAAGGGCGAGATTTTGAGCCTTGATGGGCAAACAACCTTTAAGGCTGAAGGCCAAGACACCGATCCGCAGCGCTTGGGCGAAACCGTCGGACAGAGTCTCGTAGCAAAAGCGGGCGCGGAGTGGTTTGCGCAATGGCAAAACTAATGCGCATGTTGATCACTCGTCCTGAGCCCGATGCTCAGGCGACCCAAGATCGCCTTTCGGCCTTGGGTATTGAGGGGTCACTCGCGCCGCTGATGATCCGCCAGAACGTTGATGCGTCGGTGCCGCCCGGTGCCTTTGCTGGCGTGGCAGTCACCAGCACCAATGCTTTACGCTCGCTCGAAGATCAGGCGTTGATCGAGCGCTTTCGTGACGTCCCCACATTTGCGGTGGGAGATCGCACGGCGTATGAAGCCCGGGCTTTGGGCTTCACCAATGTTGTGGCCGCCGATGGAACGCTGCCGTCGCTGGTCACGACAATTGCCCTTTCACGTAATCCGGGCCCAATTTTCTATCCTGCAGGACGTCACCTGAGCGGTGATCTGGGCCATGCTTTGGCGCCACATGGAATTTTGGTCGCAACGGCAACAGTTTATGAAATGGTTTCAGAGACGAGCCTGCCTTCTGGCCTGCTCGATGATCTCGAGGCTGACGGCTTTGGGGCGGTCCTATTTTATTCGCGCCGCACGGCAGAAATTTTCTGCTCTTTGGGTCAATCAATAGAACTTGGTAAGCGTCGCACGATACCCATGCTGTGCATGTCAGAAAAAGTTGCAGAGCCACTGCTCGAAAACCACTTCAGCCGCGTTCTGCTTTCTGACTACCCCAGCGAAGACGCCATGATGGCACTGGCACTTGCTTTTGCTAGAGAGCAAACTGGGGCATGATCGGATTGTAAGTTAGAGGTACGCTAATGGCTGACGCGCCCGGCACCGAATCGCCAAATAAGGCCCCGACCACTGGTTCAACCAAAGGGTCGAAGACAGGCCCGGTGAAGCCTCCGGTGTTAGAGGGGACCGCCCGGCCTGCAGCCACTGTCTCTGAAAAGCCCGCTACTGCCGAGGCACCGACAGCAAAACCTGCGCCTCAACCGCAAAAGGAACCGCCTGTTCCTCCGGTGCCACCAATCCCGCCCAAAAGCGCCGCCGCAGCAGCTGCATCGCGCAGCAATCCAGTGATTGCAGGCATAGTCGGAGGTGTCATCGGTCTCGGCGCAGCCTATAGTCTCGCCGCGGCAGGTCTTTGGCCGCAACCTCCAGCAGCTCCGGTCCAGTCCGACAACCGAATCGCACAATTTGCGACCGCGGTTCCCCAGCTCCAGACGGCCACCGACGCTGTTCAAGCCGAATTGGCTGACATCAGCACACGTATCGCCTCGCTTGAACAGCAGCCCGCTTCAGTCGAAACTCCTGCCGTCGACCCCGCGCTCGAGCAAGAGGTTGCGGCGCTCGCCGCGCAGATAGAGAGCCTTAGTGTCCCCGGACCATCGAGCGGTGTTAGTGTTGAAGCTGTCGAGGATTTGAAATCGCAGCTGCAACTATTGCGCAGCGAATTTGCGGATGCCAGTTCCGCCCTTGAAGCGACCCAGAGCCAGCTGTCAGCAGTGGCCACAAGCGCACAAGCCAATACTTCCCGTACAGATCGGCTCGCTTTGAGCCTATCGTCGTTGGACTTTGCCTTCGCAAATGCCCGGCCTTATGCCCCTGAATTGTCCATAATACGCCAGGAAATGCCCTCAAGTGCCATTCCCGCGCCCATCGCCTCCAAGGCCGAAACGGGCTTGCCGCGACCGGGAGACGTGATGGCTAAACTCAACACTGTTTTGCCCGATATGCTGGCTGGCCAACCCTTGCCTGAGAATGCCAGCTGGCAAGATACGGCGGCCGGGTGGTTCCGTGGCGTGATTGCGCTGCGCCCTTCTGCACAGGCTCAGGGCGACAGCCCGGAGGCAGTGGTTGCGCGCCTAGAGGCTGCGACCCAACGTGCTGATTTTGATACAGCTTTCGCTGAGTTCTCCAAGCTTCCGCAGGCTATGCAATCAGCAGCAGGCGATCTTGGGACAGACCTTGAAACCCTAGCAATTGCCAATAGCTTCCTCGTTGACATCCGGGCTCAGGCCCTCAGTGCGGAGGCGGCGCAATGATCAGGCTTGCCTCGTGGATTATCGGCAGCCTTGTCATTGCAGGCATTGTAGCTTGGGTCATTGCTCTCCCCGGCACCATCAGCCTTGATATTGCTGGTTATCGCATGCAACCGCGCCTTGGTACGGCGGTGGCACTGCTGGTTTTGGCAACCATCATCATTATTGCCATTTGGGCGCTGGTCCGCCGCGTGATTGGGGCCCCTAAGGCCTTGAACCGTCGTCGTAATCGTAAGCGCCGCGAACAGGGCGTCGAAGCCCTATCGCAAGCCGTCATCGCTCTCCAATCCGGCGATCCGGCCCGTGCTCGCATCATGGCGCGCGAGGCCCAAGCTCGGCTGCCTGAAAATAGTGCTGCCAAACTTCTTGAGGCACGCGCCGATCTGGCAATGGGCGATATGTCTGCCGCACGCGAACATTATCGCGCCCTGATCGCCAACGAATCGACCGCAGTGGCTGCTTTGACCGGCTTATACGACCAGGCTCAGGCGCAAGGCCGCCCTGAGGCGGCCCTTGTTTTCGCTCAGAAAACCTTGACCTTAGCGCCGCACAGCGCGTGGGCCAACCAGGCCGTATTCGACAATTTTGTCGCCACGCGCCGATGGGCTGAAGCAGTTGCAATGGTCAATGTGGAGGTTGCCGGCAGTCGCGAGGAAAAGGCCCGTAAGCGCCGTCGACAAGCTGTGATTGAGTCAGCGCGGGCCAGGGAAATGGAAGTGTCCGAGCCAAACTCGGGCCTTGATCATGCCCTTACCGCCTTGAAACTTTTACCAGACTTCATACCCGCCGCTCTTATCGGCGCGCGCATTTACATCAATCGGGGCGAAAGCCGCAAAGCGCAAAGCCTGCTGCGTCGCACATGGCGAGCGACCGGTCATCCAGATGTGGCCATGCTGTATGCCAACTCCCAGCCCGGCGCTTCGGCTTTGGACCGCCTCAAGCGGATCGGCGAACTGATCGAGATACCGCCAACAAATTGTGCGGCTGCCATGGTCATGGCCCGGTCTGCCATAGACGCTTACGATTGGCCGCTTGCCCGCAAGTGCTTGGAAAACTTCCTTGATGACGACCTCACCCAGGGCGTCGCTAGCTTGATGGGTGAGATTGAGGAGGGGCAAAGCGGGGATCAGGGTAAAGCGCGTGAATGGTTCGCTCGCGCTGTTCGGGCCCCACGTGATCCAGCATGGACGGCAGATGGAATCATTAGCGACGAATGGGAGCCGGTTTCTCCGGTTACCGGGCGTCTCGATGCGTTCGAATGGAAAGTGCCAACCACCCAAACCGCGCGATCCACGGCGATTGAGAAGGGGACAGTGCAAACTATGTCTGAACTCCCGCCTCCGGAACGCGCCTTGCCTCTTGCAACCACTGAAAACGATCAGTAAAAGACCGAAATTCTGTCCGGTTCGCCCGACGGCGCCGCTTTAGCTCAGTTGGTAGAGCACATCATTCGTAATGATGGGGTCACGTGTTCGAGTCACGTAAGCGGCACCACTTTTCTTCCCTTACACAGCCTCGGCAATCTGCTTTAGCCGCCGCGCCTGCTTGGCCGACGGCGAAATGCTCACACGCGTGTCTCGCCCTTCAGCAAATAAGGCTCCGCGCTCTTCTGGCGTCGAATCAAAGAAGGGGAAGCGTTCGAACAGGGTCTTCGCCATGGTCGGTACGTGGCAGGCGTAAAGGCACACTGGAAACGTGAGTTCCCCCCAAAACCCCTCTCCTGCCAACTGCTTAGAATGAAAAACTCGCCGATAAAACGCCGAGTGTTCAGATCGCACGGAAGAGATGCAATAGGTGGCGCCAAAATGCATCGATGCCATCACAGCGGTTCTGAGGGTGAGATAGGGCAGCGCTGGAAACGCCAGCGTCGCATCATGGTCGGCTGTAAAGCGGCTCGGATCGACGTAGATTTGCCCCTTGCCGACGATATCACCCAAAATATCGGGCCAAATGGCAGCACTAGGGGATGTTGGGTTCTGGGGTGAGGCGATGTGTAGCCGAATGGAACTCACCAGCTTTTGGTCGATATAGACCCCGAAACAAAAGCAGTTGTCGGCCTCATCATACTGATCGCGCGTGATCTGTTGCGAGTTGATCGGGATAAAATTTTCCCGGCGATACGCTTCATACCGCAGGCGATAGACAGGATCGAATTGGTCGTCCGGCGAGACGCGTCGCACCTCTACACGATCTAAAAGGTCCAATAGCGTCGCCGCAAAACGAGATGGAACTTGTGGTTCGGACGCTGCACTCATCTTTAATCCCTAGCAATGAGAGGGTTTTAACCTTTCATTAGCTATAAGACTATGCAGATTTGCCTAGGTGTTCGGCCTAAGCAGTTGTCGCTCAGTGAAAAAGCAGCGTTAATATATTGGGTTAACGGGCGTTAACCATGGCATCAAATTGCTGGGTCTTGCGTGGTTTACCCGCGCAGTTCACGCGTGTGATCAGTTCTGCAATATCGCGTGGCGGAAGGGGGCGGGAGAAGAAATATCCCTGAACCTGCTGGACGCTTGTAATAGCAGTTAGCGTATTGAGTTGTGCCTCCGTTTCAACGCCCTCGGCAACAACCGTGAGGTTAAGGTCTCTCCCAAGGCGCGCGACATTGGCCAACAGCAGGCGAGCGCGATCGTTGTCTGCGATATCGCTAATAAAAGCGCGGTCGATTTTGAGCTTGGTGAAAGGCAGGGTGTGCAGATAGCTCAGGGAAGAATAGCCGGTCCCGAAGTCATCTAGCCCGATGGCAATCCCCATCGCGGCGAGTTCGTTCAACACCGTCTTGGCTAAATCACGCTCTTCGATCACGGCCGTTTCGGTCACCTCAATTTCAAGGCGATGCGCTGGCAGATTGTGTGTGCGCAGCGCGCAGGTGATCACCTTGGCAAGGTCAGTGCCACGGAAATCGCGGGCCGATACGTTTACGGCAACACTGATTTCGGCTGGCCAAGACGCGCATTCCCTGGCCGCCTGGTCCATGACCCATTCGGTAAGTTCTGAGATTAGCCCGGATTCTTCTGCCAGTGGGATGAAAACAGAGGGCGCAATGTTACCGAGCTGCGGATGCTCCCAGCGCGCAAGAGCTTCGCAGGACACAATCTTCCGGCTGGTAATGTCCACCTGTGGCTGGAACGCTAGGGACAACGTGCCTGTCTCGATCGCTGTCTTCAGGTCTGCTTTGAGGCGCTGACGATAGTGATAATCTCGGTCCATTTGGACATGGAAGACCCTGCTACACCCACGACCTGCGGCCTTGGCTGCATAGAGGGCGAGATCCGCTTTGGTCATCAGTTCCGTCAGTTCATCGGCGCTGTTTTCGCTGGTGGCAATGCCGATGCTCATTTGCACGGTTAAATGTAGCCCGGAGACCACAAAGGGATGCCGGAATTCTGCAAGCGTTGCAGCGACAGCGTTTGTAATATCCTCAAGATTGCTGTCGTGAGGCGACAGAGCCACGAACTCATCACCACCCAAGCGCCCCAGAATAGTGCCCGAAGGCAGGCTGGTACTGAGACGCTGCGCCACAGAACGCAGCAGATCGTCCCCTATGATGTGACCGTAGCTGTCATTGATGTGTTTAAATTCATCAATATCAAAGATCATCATCGCTGATGGGCGCAGCCCTGTCGACCGCAGCGCTAGCTCCGCTACCGCCAGTTCACTGAAGTGCTGGCGATTGGGCAAATTCGTCAGGCTGTCTTGGCGGGCCATGACGGAGATTCGTTCTTCAGCTGCAACACGATCGCTAATGTCTTCGAACAACAAGACGCAACGATCCTGCTTGTTGCTGATGGTGATCTCGTAATACCGGCCAGATTTGGCTGACAGTAGGACCTTTCCTGAAATTCTGCGGTTCACCATCTCGTTGAGCCGGTCGATCGCAGTGCGCGGAACCTGCCCGGCGCGCGACATATCGGCAAGTATGGCGGTGAACGGTCGGTTGGCGACGTAGTTGACCCCTAGGGTTTTGAGCGTCGCAGCGACATGGGCGTTCATCACCGTCAGAGTACCGTTCTCGTCCAGCATGCACAGGCCATGCTCGAGCGTGGTGATGGCGATGTCGAGTTCAGCTGCAAGTCGCGTCGCTTCCATGCGACCGTGAACAGCGGAGAGCAATATGTTTCGGATGTCTGACGCGAGTTTTCGAAAGCTGAACAGCATGACGAGCAACAGGCAGGACAAAACCACGTAAAAACTTTCCCCGTGCAGCGCGAGGCCCAGCGACATCGGTATGATGACCATAACCATCTGCACCGATACTAAACTGTCCAGTCCGAAGTTACGCGCGCAAATACCCACCATTGCTGCGATGGAAATGGAAACACTCGAAAGGGCAGCGAGGGTGTCGTCTACGAAAACCAAAGAGACAAGACACCAAAGGCCATAAACAAGGCCTAAGGAGCCCCCGAGCCAGACGGCACGGTTTTCCCAATGTTCGGCGGCTACGGGATCTGTGCCGTCTATCTGCGCTGACCAAAACGCCCGCGTGTCAAAATAGCGCGCAATTCCGATGACCAAAAAGGCAACCGCAACTAAGCACAAGGCTGGAGAACTAGTCTTGTAAGCGCCGATGCCGGACATCAGCACACTAGCCAACGTTCCCCCTAAAGTCGCTTTCTGATCTGTATAAACAGACCTGAGTACGGACACGTAGTCCATAACCGGCATGGTTTTGCGCGCAGAGTTCAACACGGACAGCACCCCTGAATATTGCGAGTGAACGCCCGGGCGCCTTAATATCTCCTTGCTGTTGTTAGGAATTTCGAATTAGGTGCGCTCAAATGCTGACTAGTGTAAATTGCTGGTTAAATTCTGACCTCTCGCCCAGGTGGGGACGACTTGAGTAAACTGACTGCTGAACAGATACAGACCCTTATCGGCGAGTTGCCGAATTGGTCGTGGAATGAAGACCTTAGCGCGATTACATGCTCGGTTCAGTTCCGTAATTTTTCTGAAGCCTTTGCCTTTATGGCGCGCGTTGCCCTGCTTGCCGAAAAGGCCGGGCACCACCCCGATTGGTCTAACAGCTATGGGCGTGTCGATATTGCGTTGACGACGCATGATGTCGGTGGGGTGAGCCAGAAGGATTTTGACTTGGCGGCTCGTATCGAAGCCTTGCTCCGATAATCAATGGAAATTGCGGCCTGTTGGCAGCGCTGCCCAAGCGCGCTTACGGGCCTGCTCGATTTCGCGCTGCGCGTTGCGGTCGCGGCTATGGCTGCCGGGTGGACCAGATTTTCCCTCGTCGGCGCGCGCTACGACAGCGTCGCCCATGTCGATGCCATTGGAAATATCGAGCAGGTGCGGGGTCAAATCCACTAACTGCTCGGCGATAATGTGAATAACCAAGCCCTCGCGCTGCACCTGCCCGCGCACAGCAAGCATGCGGCTTGAGAGTAGTGTTTTACGATTTGTGTCGTCGGCAAAGAGTTTTGGCCAAACGACGATATTGGCTGTGCCTGTTTCGTCTTCGAGCGTGACGAAGATGACCCCGCCCGCAGTGCCTGGGCGTTGCCGAACGAGCACGAGACCTGCCACTTCAATGCGGTGGCCCGGTGTAACTGTCTCCAAATTGGCAGCGCGTGTTGTGCCGCGTGTAATCAGCATGGGGCGCACAAACTGAACCGGGTGCCCTTTGAGCGAAAGGGATAGCGTGGCGTAATCGTGGATAACCTCTTCTCCGGGTGCCATAAGGGGGAGGTTGGGGGCTTCTTCCAAGACCGGCAAAGAGGGCGGTGGGGCAGAGGCGAAAAGCGGCAGGGTTTCAGCGCCATGTGTGCCGACGAGGCCCTTTACCGCCCAAAGTGCCTCACGACGGTTAAGCCCCATGGAGGCAAACGCATCGGCTTTGGCTAGTTTTTCTAGGCTGGCGACCGAAACGCCTGTGCGAAGCCAAAGGTCTTTTACCGAAGCATAGCCCGAACCGCGTCGAGCTATGATGCAGTTGACGTCTTTTTCGGCTAGGCCGTCGACAAAGCGCAAACCAAGGCGAATGGCTTTGGTCGAAAATATATCGCCTGCCATATTGGCATGTTTGGGCCAAAGGCGGGTGGCTGCCGGCGCGGTGCCATCTTCCATGACGCATTCAAGCTCAGACAGATTGATGTCTGCATCTAAAATCTCAACGCCATGCTCACGCGCATCGCGCACGATTTGGCTGGGTGCGTAAAAGCCCATGGGTTGGGAGTTGAGCAGGGCGCAGGCAAAGATGTCCGGGTAGTGGCATTTGAACCAGCACGAGGCGTAGACCAGTAGGGCAAAACTGGCGGCGTGGCTTTCAGGAAAACCATACTCGGCAAAGCCCTGAATTTGGGCGAAGCAGTTTTTAGCAAACTCGAGCGGATAGCCATTGGCGGCCATGCCTGCGAGAAACTCATCGCCAAATTGGGCGATCTGTCCGGTTCGACGCCAAGAGGCCATAGCGCGCCGCAATGAATCAGCTTTGCCGGGTGAAAAACCTGCGCCGACAATGGCAATTTGCATGGCCTGTTCTTGGAACAGGGGAATGCCTAGCGTGCGTTTCAGCACATCCTTCAACTGATCATTATAATAGACTGGTTTTTCCAATTCCTGACGGCGGCGCAAATAAGGATGGACCATGTCCCCTTGAATGGGGCCGGGGCGAACGATGGCGACCTCAATGACGAGGTCATAAAATTCTTTTGGGTTGAGGCGCGGCAACATCGACATTTGCGCCCGGCTTTCGATTTGAAAGACGCCAAGCGTATCCGCGCGCTGGATCATGTCGTAGACGCGGGCCTTATCCAGCGGGCCATCGCCGGTTTCCTCGGCATGAATATCAACGAGGGTGAGCCGCTTGTCATAATGGACATGCAAAAGCTCAAAGGCACGCCTGAGGCAGGAGAGCATGCCGAGGGCCAGAATATCGACCTTCAAAATGCCGAGCGCGGCGATGTCGTCTTTGTTCCATTCGATGATGACGCGGCTATCCATGGCGGTTTTGCCGATGGGGACCATGGTTTCAAGACTGTCGCGGGTGATGACAAAGCCGCCGACGTGTTGAGAGAGGTGGCGAGGAAAACCGCGGAGCACTTTCACCACTTCGAACATCTGGGAAAGAACCGGGTCGTCCGGGTTGAGGCCAATGGCCTTCACCTTTTCTAACTCGACAGCTGAGCCAAAGCCCCAATGAAGCTGGTTGAAGGCATTGACCGTGTCTTCGGAAACGCCAAAGACTTTTGCGGTTTCACGGATGGCGCTTTTAGAGCGATAAGTAATGACATTGGCGGTTAGGCCTGTGCGGCGACCACCATATTTTTCATAGACATATCTCATCACCTCTTCGCGCCGTTCGTGCTCGAAATCGACGTCGATATCGGGCGGTTCATCGCGTTCGGTGGAAATAAAGCGACCAAAGACGAGGTTGCCGGTAACGGGATTGACCTCGGTGATATGGAGACAAAAACACACGGCAGAGTTGGCCGCTGAGCCGCGCCCCTGGCAAAGGATTTTTCGCTCGTAGCGGGCGAAGCGCACGATGTCATGGACGGTGAGAAAATAGGCGGCGTAGTGCTTATAGGCGATGAGGCAGAGCTCATTCCAAATCATCGCCTTGACGGTATTGGGAATGCCTTCCGGGAAGCGCCGTGCCGCACCCTCCCATGTGAGGCGCTCTAGCGTTTGTTGAGCAGTTTCACCATTGCCGATGGTCTCTTCGGGATAGTTGTATTTGAGTTGATCGAGGGTGAAGCCAATCCGCGCCATGATGGCTTGGGTCTGGGCTATGGCGTCAGGGTGTTCGGCAAAAAGACGTTCCATCTCAAAAGGGAGTTTGAGATGGCGTTCTGCATTTTTGGTCAGCAGCCACCCGGCGTCATGCAGGCTTGTGTGCTCACGAATGCAGGTGACAACATCGGCGACAATGCGCCGATCTGGCTCGTGATAATAAACATCGTTACTCGCGAGCATTCTGGCCCTATGACGACGCGCGGAGATGTCGACACGGTTGAGGCGTGCACGGTCATGACCGTCAAAGCGGGGCACGCCAGCGACCCAAACGTTTTGTGTTCCGCCAAATCGCGTCAGCGCAGCAAGGGTTTGCTCGGTGCGCCTCCAATCGCGCTCATCGGGCATGAGAATAAAGAGTTGCCCCTCGACAAAGCTTTCTTGCGGGCCGTGTTCTTTGGGTGAGGCTGGGTCTCCATTGCCGAAGAGATCGGAAAGGAGAAGTGAGGGGGATCCCTTTTCGCCGCGCTGATTGGCAAGGGTGAGGAGCTTACAGAGCCGTCCATAGGCCGGTCGATCAGTGGGGTAAGCGATAATATCGGGCGTGCCATCGTCAAAGCATAGGCGAACGCCGACGAGATAACGGAAGCTCTTGAACCTTTCGGCATGATGTTTGACGGTGGTGAAGGCGCGCACAACCCCAGCAAAACTATTACGGTCGCAAAGCCCCATGCCATTCAGACCCAATTGCATGGCTGCGGACACAAGCTCCTCGGGGTGAGACGCGCCCCGTAGAAATGAGAAATTGCTGGTGGTGATGAGCTCGGCAAAAGGCGAAGTTTTTGGTCGTGCGCTAGGTGGGCGCTCTCGCGTGGGAAGGCGGATAATTTCGGTCATGCAAAGAGCCCATGGAGATACCAAGTGGGATGGGTGTGCCCGCCATAAAAGCCCTGCCGGAACACCCAAAAACGGCGTCCTACTTCGTCTTCGACACTGTAGTAATCACGCGTTGCGTCGTCTGGGACGAAGAGAGGCAAGGGTGATAAATAGGGCAGTGCCAGTTGCGCCTCACCCTCTGCTGGCTCTTTAGGCTGTGTCTCTGGGGCAAGCTGCAAGCGCTCGGGCGCGCGCCACCATTCAGCGCCCAAGCGCTCGGGGCCAGCTCCTTTAACGAGGCGATAGTGCAGGCGACGCCAAACCATCAAGGCGGGTAGGCCATCAGGAACTTCGGCGCTAATGTCGATGCGTTCGGGTGAGGGCAGGAGACGCAATGGGCGCGTCATCTCTGGCCAATGATCTGGCCTGTCGAATGTTTGGCACGCTTGCACAGGCACAAGACGCGCGGCGCGCTCGGGCATGTGTGAAGGCAAAAGCTGGGTGCGGACGACAGAAAGCACGCCGAGCCGGCTGGCGAGCCGATCGTTAAGCTGGTCGAGATCTTGCGTGCCATCTTCTAGGCTGAAGGCGGAGGCCTGCGCTTCGCCCAAATCATCCAAAGAACTGGCCGAAAGGCGCACCATATCAATGCCAAAGCCCGGGTCGTATTCGGCAGATAGCCGCTCGGCACGATGAACGAACAGCTGGCTGATGTGATGAGCGTCGCGGGTTACGCGCGCTGAGTTCACCGAAAGCGTCATGACCTTATGATCGACGCGATAAAGAAAAAGGTGAAAGCTTTGCGCGCCTTGTCCTTGTTTTTCCAATTGATGTGAGAGGGTGATCGCGAGGTCTTTGGTGGTGGCCAAAACATCGTCGAGGAGCGCTATGGGATCGGCAAAGCGGCGTTCGGCAAATTGTTCGGTTTGCGGGAGGCGCGGGTTCATCCGCTCAAGCACGTGCCCATAAGCCTGATCGAGACGCAAAATCAGGCTTTGGCCGAACCGGGCTTGCAAGGGCTTGCGCGGACGTGTGCGCAGTTCACCAATGGTTTTAAGGCCCATTTGGGCAAGTGTGGCGAGTTGCTTTTGATCCAGGCGCAATGCGGCGACAGGCAGGGTATCGAGAACGTTGTCGAGAGTGTCAGGGGAGACGATTTGACTGCGCGCATAATGGCTCACCCCCCAAGCGGCCCCAATGGTTGGGGCTATCGAGCCTGCCACGGTGTAGCCAAGAGCGCGAAGGCGTGTAAGCAGTGTTCGCAACATATTCGGCTCGCCACCGAAGAGGTGATCGACGCCGGTTGTGTCCATAACGAGATCGCCGAACTTAGACGGGTCCTGCATAACGGCGACAAGCGGACTAGCATTGGAATGCCAGTCGGCAAAATCGGCGAAGCCAGCCTCAAACCAATCGCGATCCATCTCCCGCACGATGAGAGTAGGAACCAGAGCCCGGGCATCGGCCAAGGTTTGACCTTGGCGAATACCCAGTTGTGACGCTTCCCTATCTAGCGCTGCAATCCGAAGGCCTCCCTGTACGCGTTCATAAAGCGCCAAAGGGCCGGTGAGGGTGGGTTCAGCTCGCTTGAGATAATCGGTTGCCCAGCTTGGTAGGTAGAGGACGAGGAAGCGGCGTATTCGTGCGGATCCGATCATTGGGGCCGCGTCGCGGTGTAAAACTGGTGAATCCATTTTCCGTCCATCCCAGCACCCATTCTGCGTGCTGCTTGATGAGGGAGCCTCGCTCGAGCTTGACCGTCCAACGTGCAGGGCCAGGAGCGTGATCGTCAAAAGGTTTGCGGCCACTGGTGATAGGTGCCAACTGCCAGCGCAATTGCGCCGCGCTTGCTTCGCGCGTTTTGCCGTAACGCAAGAGAAAAAGGCTGGCCCCTGATTGGGCCGAGCGCAGGCTCAAGCGGCGGCTTGCGGTAAAATCGAGATGCTTTGAGGGTTTTGCGACATCAGCGATGACAGCGGCAATAGCCTTGCAGTTAAGTGCTTCTTCACAGGCCCAGAGCAGCTCGGTGATATTGGCTACGCGCACCAAGACAATGGCCGCGGGGTCTATGCCGAAGCTGATCAGGCCTGGGCCATAAGGCATGCCCATGTCTTGCGCTTGGTTGATGAGCTGGACATAGAGAATGCCCATGCGTCGACCCGCTAAAAGACCACGTGTTTGTGCCAAGGCAAAGCCAAGGCTGACGCTGGAATGGCGCGTGTCATCGGTAAAAACTTCCTGTACTAAGCCTCCGGCAAAGCGCGGAAATCTCGTGCTTACTGTGTCGGCGTCAACGCGATGGCGCGCCTCCGCCAAGGCGGGTTTGCGCTCAATATCGGCAATGACGTCACGCAGCGCGGCAAGGCGCTGGTGTCGATTTGGGGCCTGCATAGGTCACCGCTGATGTGAACATAACGAGAACAAAATGACTCTAAATCCACGAAGAGTCGAGTCCATTTTCTTGCTCTGCAGTGTGACGCAGCTGCATCAATAGGGAGCTAGAGCGCAACAAAGGCCTTGGAAGGCTTTGTGTTTGTGCCCCTTACGGCTAAGTTTTCCTCAGCCCCGTCTTTCTTCTTACGAGTAATATATGTTTGAGGCCCTGACCCGACTGTTCTCCAAGCCCCAGTCGCAAACCGATCTTCTCGATCCACAAGTTGCTGTCGCAGCACTGCTTGTGCATTTGGCCGCCGTTGATGGTGCCGTGAAGGATGATGAGAAAAAAGCGATCCGCGAGGTGCTGGGCGACTATTACAGCCTCAACGAGGCCAGCGTAGAAAAGTTGGTTCAGGAAGCGTCTCGCCGCGATGCGGAGTCGGTGGATTTTTACAAGTTTACCAGTGGCATCACCCATCTGCCGATGGATGACCGTATCGAGATTATTCGTATGATGTGGACCGTAGTGTTCGCTGACAGCAAAAATCATGAGCTGGAGGACAATTTGGTCTGGCGTATCGCCGAATTGATCGGTGTCTCCAGCCGTGATCGTACAATTTTGCGCAATCAGGTTCGGCAATTGTCCTCATCTGACGAGTGAAATTATCAAAGACTGATCCAGATCAAAGCGGCCCGGGTGTTTTTGCGCCAAGATATCGGCATGCACATACGGAGGCAGTGACATGTTTAAATCGATTCTGATCGCGACGGATGGATCCGAGCTTGCCAACAAGGCTTTGTCGGCTGCATTGGAGCTCGCCAAGCTTAACGGCGCCAGCGTAATTGCGCTGACCTCTACCGATCCAATTGTGTCGGCATTGGGTGGCGGTAGTTTCGGTGCGATTGATGCAGGGTCGATCTTGTCGGAGCTTGAGGAGAGCTATGCCAAGCATGCGAAAACCATTTTGGCTCAAGCTCGCGACATTGCGCAGGCCCAAGGGGTAAATATCGAAACGCGCTATCTGGCAGAGCACCGTCCGGCTGACGCAATCCTTGAAGCCGCTGAGAAAATCGGCTGTGACACCATTGTTATGGGTTCGCATGGTCGGCGTGGTTTTCAGCGTATGCTCCTCGGCAGTCAGGCGGCAGAGGTGCTTGCGCGATCGACCATCCCCGTACTTGTCATTAAATAGGGAACGGTCTGCGTCCGTTTGCGTCTTGCCTTTTGGTCGGTTTTGCGGGCAGAAGCTGCCCAATATTCCGTCATCAAATTGAACGGCAAGGTTACGACCATGAATATCGACGCGATCCCGACCGGCAAGAACCCGCCCGAAGAGCTCAATGTCATCATTGAAGTTCCTCTTGGGGGCGAGCCGATCAAGTATGAGATCGACAAGGACAGCGGTGCTCTCTTTGTTGATCGTTTCCTCTATACGCCAATGCGTTATCCGGGGAACTACGGCTTCGTTCCACACACTTTGTGCGGCGACGGCGATCCGCTGGATGTGATCGTAATGAATTCTCGTCCGCTTGTACCGGGTGCAGTGGTGCGCTCGCGCCCGGTTGGCGTGCTGTTTATGGAAGACGACGGCGGCCAGGATGAGAAAATCATTGCTGTGCCGGTGTCCAAGTTGACCCGCATGTATGACAATATCTTGGATATTGGTGACATGCCGGAAATCCAGCTCGAGCGCGTCAAGCACTTCTTCACCCACTACAAGGATCTTGAACCAGGCAAGTGGGCCAAGATCAATGGCATCGGTGGTATTGAGGACGCCCGCAAGGTGATCCTAGATTCGATCGCGATGGCGAAGAAATAACCAACCAAATTGCAGCTCCGGCGTTGTGGGTTAAAGCCGACAACGCCGGAGCTGTTTTTATGAGAATTTTCGCCGTTCTGGCTGCTACCATATTTATGCTCTCATCTGTGATGGGACAGGAGGCAGCTATGCCCTCGGATGGCGACGTCGCGCAGATCCTTGGCGATCGTATCGGTCGCGATCAGGCCAATGTCGGCATAGCCGTTGCGATCGTGGAAGATGGTGAGACGCGTTTTGTTTCTCATGGCACCATCTCGCTGGATGATCCCACTCCGGTCGACCAAAAGACCTTGTTTGAGGCGGGGTCAATTACCAAAACCTTTAGCAGTCTCTTGCTGGCGCAACTCGCGCTCAATGGTGTGATGGATGTTGATGCACCCATAAGCACCTACCTGCCGGAGGGCACTCAACTGCCTGAGAGCGAGCAGCCTATCACGGCGTTTACTCTCGCCACGCATACAGCTGGGCTTACCGGCCTGCCGCAAAGCATCACAGACAAAGGCCTCGATGATCCTTACCGGGATACATCGCGTGAGGATTTGTTTGCATGGTTAGCTGGCCTGACGCTGGCGCGCCCAGTGGGCGAGGCATTTGAGTATTCTAATGCAGGCGCCGCCTTGCTCGGTATCGCGATGGAAGAAGCCAGCGGGGTGTCTTACAGCGAGCTGATGCGAACGCTCATTTTTGAGCCTCTCGAAATGTCGTCTAGCCGCATACAGCTCACCGGGGAAACCATCGAAGGTATGGCGACAGGCTATGACTCTGCCCGGGAGCCTGCGGCCAATTGGAAATTTGATGCTTTCGCACCCGCGGGGGCTCTCGTGACCAATGCGGAAGATCTGGCAAAATTTATCGCTGCCGCCAGCGGCAATAGCGACACATCTTTAAAACCGGCGTTTGAAAAAATGCTGGAGCGACCCGGAGAGATCAGCCAAGGACAATCCATTGCCATGGGTTGGTTCATCACTGATTTAGGGCAGGGCGACATCATCTGGCATAATGGTGGTACCGGCGGATTCCGCAGCTTTGTTGGATATGACAAGCTCAGTGGAAACGGCGTCGTCGTTTTATCCAATATGGCAACATTAGCCGGTATCGACGACATTGGGATGCATTTGCTCAATCCATCGTTGCCTCTACGCGAACAGCCAAAGTTGCGTACGGAAATCGAGATCGATCCGTCTGTGTTGCCTATGTATGTAGGGACCTATCAGCTCACCCCGGATGTTGCCTTCACCATCACCCAAAGCGCAGGACGACTTTACGCCCAACTCACCGGGCAGGATCAGTTCGAAGTGTTTCCTGAAGCAGAGCATGAATTTTTTTATAAGGTCGTCGACGCCCAGTTGAGTTTTGAGATTGTCGATGGAGCGGCGGTTGCCCTGACGCTCCATCAAAATGGCGTTGATCAGAGGGCCGAAAAGAAAACCTAATGGGGCCGCATTCGCGCCAGCAGATTATCCTTGATGACGAGCTGGTGCCAAAGCGCGGCACCGATATGGCCGATGACCAGCAACAACAATATCTTGCTGAAGATCGTATGGGCTCCAAACGGCGGTAAGGTCGAAAAGCGAGGAAGTGCGCCGCCTGAAAACACAGCTGATCCCGCGCCACTCAAAAGTAGCATGGCGACGCCACTACCGACCATGACCACGATCGCGCCATAGAGCAGCAAGTGTACCGCTTTAGCCGCTCGTTCTTGCCCTGCAGTCATGCCGACGTGTGGAGCTGGATGTTTGTCAAAAAATATCCACCAAGCGGCACGGACGAGAGTTAGAACACCAAGTAATAAGCCCAAGCTGACGTGAAACGGTAGGATCGGCGAGACCTGTGATTGTGGTGCCCAGTCTAAAGCTTGGCCGCTAGCCAGCATTAAAATGACTATCAATGCTGAGATCCAGTGGAGCAACGCAGCTGTGCGGCCATAACGGTCAGAAGAACTCTTCATCGGCGTCACATTCTCGGTTTTGACGTTAGTGACTAAGTGAATATAGTTAGCCTACTATATATATTGCGATCCCCGTGTAAATGGCACTGCTCAAGACTACCTCCGTTGGCTATACGACCAATCACGCTGCCCGTTTGCTGATCCGCTTATTGGAGCGGGAGCTTACGCCGCTGGGCCTGAGTCCGGCCTATATGCCGGTTCTTCTGGCGCTGCAGCACCGCGCGCACTCGCAGAAAGCACTCGCTGAAGCGGCGCAGGTCGAGCAGCCCACGATGACCGCAACGCTGACCAGAATGGAACGTGATGGCTGGATTGATCGCCACAAAAATCCGGAAGATGGTCGGAGCGTCTTGGCCTCACTGACGCCTAAGGCACTTGCAGCACTGCCCAAAGTGGAGGCCGCTGTCGCTCGCCTCAATGCAATTGCCTTATCAAACCTAGATGAAAAAGAGACGCATCAGCTCTTTGCGCTCTTAAACAAGGTGATATCGTCGCTCGATCGGTCTCTGTGATGTGTGACATGACGATCTCAACGCCCTACGACGGTTCATCCAAGCTTTTTCAGATAGGCACCAAACCAATCAGCCCCGACCATTGGTTGGAGCCTGACATGTGTCTAGCGCCGCATCTCAGGGAAAAAGACAGGCTGCTGACGGGGTACCGCCCCGCTGTCTATGCCGAACAAGTCGAAAGCTATGAAGCACAGCAGGAACTCCTTTCGCTTCTAACCCAATACCTGCCTGAAGCGCATCCGGGCGCCTACCAGCGTCACGTCGATGGCCTAGCCATATCGGCGATCAACGAGGTCCGTCCGATAACTGGGAAGGACAGTCCGCTGTTGACCGCCGCGCGCCTCGTGCAAGACGATCTGCTGATCCTGCAGCGCGACACCGAAGCTTGGCGCCTCACGGCAGCCTGCCTCTGTTTCCCATCACCTGGCTGTTAGCGGAGAAGAT
>NZ_CP059902.1:3510000-3517500 GCF_014127105.1 Devosia sp. MC521 | reverse complement strand
TTAGCCGCGCCACCAGTGAAGGGGTCCCATTGGGCTCCACCAGCGCCAGCATTCCGTGTGCCGCCACCTGGATTACCGCCACGCGGTTGTCCCCCAAAGCCGCTCATAAACTCCTTGAGAATGTCTTCGGCTGAAAAACCGCCTCCCGCGTTGCCACGCGCACCAGTGCGTCCCCCTCCAAATCCCCCGCCGCCAAAGCCACCGAATTTTGGATTACCGTCAGCGTCGATTTCACCACGATCGAATTGACCGCGTTTTTCGGGATTGTTCAGTAGATCATAGGCGCCAGTTGCCTCAGCAAACTTTGCATGAGCGGACGGATCATCGGGGTTTTGGTCCGGATGATATTGTTTGGCCAGCTTGCGATAGGCAGACTTAATGTCTTTGTCGCTTGCGGACCGCGACACGCCGAGTACGGTGTATGGATCGCGCATTTAGGTCCAATCTTTAGAGTTCAGGCGTTGCTCCGCCTCTATTTCAAGTCCTATATGGCGACGCCCTACGGCCTTGTCCAGTTGGGCTGCGCGACTGAATGCAGGAAATCTCACTATGGCCCAACCTCTCACAGATCTCCTCTTCGACGACCAGGACCAATCCGAGCTCAATCCGTTCGCCATTTTTGAAGAATGGTTCGCTTTGGCGCAAGTTTCCGAGCCTAATGATCCGCACGCAATGGCGGTCGCCAGTGTTGATGCTGATGGTTTGCCTGACGTCCGTATGGTCCTGATGAACCAGAGGGATGCACGAGGATTTTGCTTCTTCACCAATTTTGAAAGTGCCAAGGGCCAACAATTGGTGGCCCAGCCGAGGGCGGCGTTTCTTTTCCATTGGAAGAGCCTGCGCCGCCAAGTGCGGTTGCGGGGTGAGGTCGAGATAGTTTCGGCCGAAGACGCTGACGCTTATTTCGCCTCTCGCGCGAAGGGGAGCCGCATTGCATCCGCGACTTCCAAACAATCCCGACCATTGGGTAGTCGGGCGCAGATGATGGATGAGGTTGAGCAACTGACGGCTATGATTGGGGACGGTGAGATGGCGCGGCCTCCCCATTGGTCGGGTTTCCGTCTTGTGCCGACACAAATAGAATTTTGGAAAGACGGCGAGTTCCGCTTGCACGATCGCGTCCGGTTCACCCGCAGTACCGCCAACAGCGATTGGTCGCGTACGCGGCTCTATCCTTAAGGTAACGGACGGAAAGTTGAGTTTCTGACAACCTCTTGCCACTAATTTTGAGGTCTAATCTGGGGATGCCCGTCTCTTGCGCATATTGATCAGAAGCTCGAAGACCGCCATTTGGGCTCGCCGTTTAGGTAGCCTAGCGGTGCCGTTGGTGGTGCTGAGTGTTGTATTGCATCGTCTCGGCTTGATCTCCAGCAATGTGTTCCAAATTGCGGCCCTGATTGCCGGTCTGGTCGCGGCCCTTGCAGTGCTCTTGGCTGGGGTTGCGCTGCTACGTCTGTGGTTCACCGGCGACCATGGGTGGCGCAATTGTTTCGGGGCGTTGTTTTGGGGGCTCTTATGTCTGGTGCCATTTGCTTGGCATGCACAATTGGCGTGGCGCTATCCGCATGTGACGGATGTGGCGACGGCTTCGACAGGTTTGCTTCCACTGACATTCGAGCCTGATACGGCAAGGATGCCGAATGCACGCATGCTGTCTCGTGAAGATCATTTGCGCAGCTTCCCAAGTGCGCTTACGCGTGCCTATCCGATCGCGCCTGAGGAACTCCACGCCCTTGTGTTGCGCCTCATCGCACAACAAGGTTGGGACGTGCGCTTCGATCAGGTGCCGTCGGAATTCTCGGGCCGGATCAACGCTCGTGTGACAACACTAATCGGCTGGCGCGAAGAAGTTGTTTTTGGAATTTCAACCACGCCGACGGGTTCGAAAATTGACATGCGGTCAGCTTCGATCGGGGCGGCGCATGATTTCGGTTCAAACGGCAACCGGATCATGAGTTTTCTGAGTTCCCTCGATAACGAGGTCACGGCTTTTATTCGGGATAATCCTAGCCTCAATCAACCTGATGCTGCTGATGAGGCAGAAAGCCCACAGGTGGAAATGGGCGGCGCTTAATAGGTCCGCCCATTTCTCAAATGCTAGTGGGTGAGGACGCGGCGTACCGCGTCGTCCCACCCGGCGATTTTGGCTAGGCGCTCCTTAGGGTCCATGTCCGGTTCAAAGCGTTGATCCCGCTCCCAAGCGGCTGCAAACTCTTGCATGCCCGGCCAAACACCAGCCTTCATGCCCGCCAACCATGCCGCGCCGAGCGCAGTGGTTTCGAGAATGGTAGGGCGATCAACGGGCGCGTCAAGCAAATTGGCCAAGCTCTGCATGGTCCAATCCGAGGCGACCATGCCGCCGTCGACGCGCAATACAGTGTCTGTGCCTTGCCCTTTCCAATCTTTCTTCATGGCTTCGATGAGATCGACGGTTTGGTAGCAAACGGCTTCGAGCGCGGCCTTGGCAATTTCGGCTGGGCCGGTATTGCGGGTCAGGCCGAAGATTGCGCCCCGCGCATCGGCATCCCACCACGGCGCGCCGAGGCCGACAAAGGCCGGCACCATATACACATTTTGGGTCGGGTCAGCGGTGCGGGCGAGGGGGCCGGTATCTTTGGCTTCTTTGACGAGTTTTAGACCGTCTCTAATCCATTGCACTGCGGCGCCCGCAATAAAGATCGAGCCTTCAAGCGCATAGGCGGTTTTGCCATTGAGACGATAGGCAATGGTGGTGAGAAGGCGGTTTTCCGAGCGCACCATGTCGGCGCCAGTGTTGAGCACGGCGAAGCAGCCGGTGCCATAAGTCGACTTCACCATGCCTGGCTCAAAGCAGGCCTGACCAATGGTGGCGGCATGCTGATCTCCCGCAACGCCCAGAATTGGGATTTCTGCTCCGAACAGACTTTTCTCAGTAACACCGAAATCGTCAGCGCAATCCTTTACGTCAGGTAGAATGGCCATGGGAACGTCGAGGATCTCGCAGAGTTCTTTGTCCCATTGGTTCTTGGCGATGTCGAACATTAAGGTGCGCGAGGCATTGGTGGCATCTGTCGCGTGCATCTTGCCGCCGGTAAGGCGCCAGATGAGGAAACTGTCAATCGTGCCGAAGGCCAATTCGCCCTTATTGGCACGCTCGCGAGCAGTGCTCACTTTGTCGAGCAGCCACTTCACCTTGGTGCCCGAGAAGTAGGGATCGAGCAAAAGGCCAGTGCGCTTGGTAAAGAGCTCTTCGTGGCCATTGGCCTTAAGCTCGGCGCATGCACGAGCGGTGCGGCGATCCTGCCAGACGATGGCGTTGTAGATAGGCTCGCCGGTTTCACGGTCCCAAATCACCACTGTTTCGCGCTGATTGGTGATGCCGATGGCGGCGATGTCGCTGGCCTCAAGCTTGGCCTCTTTGAGGGCCTTATTCACGGTAGACTGAACCGTCGACCAGATCTCTTCTGGATCATGTTCGACCCAGCCATCCTCTGGGAAGATCTGCTTGAATTCACTCTGCCCGACACCGACAATTTTGCGGTTGCCGTCAAAGACAATGGCGCGGCTCGATGTGGTGCCCTGATCGATGGCCAACACAAACTTTTTCATATTTGTTTCCTCCCCTGCGTGCCCTTGCGGTCCGTGCCTGCCCTATGACGTGCTTGTCGCCAGATACGCCTCGAGCTGCGCCACATCTTCGGCGCTGGTGCGGAGCCCTTGTTTGGTTCGACGCCATAGCACGTCTTGTGCGGTTCGAGCCCATTCTTGTGTAACCAGATAATCGACCTCGCGACTGTATAGGTCGGAGCCGAAGGAGCGACCGAGATCGGCAATAGTTTGGGCCGTGCCCAGAATAACCCGCGCCCTGGTGCCATAGAGGCGCATGAGCCGACGCAGGAGAGATGGGGGCAGGGCAGAATAATCTTTTGCCAAGCGACGAACTTCAGCGTCAAAACTTTTCACGCCAAAATCTCCACCGGGCAAAGTGCTAGTCTTTGTCCAGGCCGCGCCCCTCTGTCCTAAGATGGCTTCAATTTTCTCCAGTGCCGCTTCGGCGAGACGGCGCGAGGTCGTCAGTTTGCCACCGAAAATGTTGAGTACGGCACCCGTGCTCGAATCGCCTTCGAGCTTGAGAACGTAATCGCGCGTGGCTTCCTGCGCCGCGGACGCGCCGTCATCATAAAGTGGACGCACGCCGGAATAGGTCCAGACGATGTCGTCACGGGTGATCGTGTCCGCAAAATACTCATTGGCAGCGGCGAGAAGATAAGAGGTCTCTTCCTCGCTGATTTTCACGTTGCGCGGATCATCATGATAATCGCGATCAGTGGTGCCGATGAGGGTGAAATCGTCCTCGTAGGGAATAGCGAAGAAAATGCGGCCATCGCCGTTTTGGAAGAAATAGCACCGGTCGTGCTCGTAGAGTTTCTTCACCACGATGTGGCTGCCCTGAACGAGACGAACATTGTGTTTGCCGTTCTTGCCCATCACCCCGTTGATGACCTCGTCGACCCATGGGCCAGCAGCATTGATCAGCATTTTAGCGCGAACGCGAGTTTTGCCTGCTTCGCCATCGAGCTCGATGGTCCAAGCTCCCTCTTCGCGACGTGCGGCAGTGACTTTGGTGCGGACAAGAATTTCGGCGCCTTTATCGGCGGCGTCACGGGCATTGAGCACCACAAAGCGGGCGTCATTGACCCAGCAATCAGAATATTCAAAACCCAGCTTATGGCCGGGCTTGAGGGGCTTTCCGGCTTCATCCTTGGTCAGGTCAAGGGTTTTGGTTGGCGGCAGGAGTTTGCGACCACCCATATAATCATACATGGCCAGACCGGTGCGCAGCACAACCGCCGGGCGCATGCCTTTTTGGTGTGGCAGCACAAAGCGCAGCGGCCAGATGATATGCGGGGCTGTGGCCCAGAGCACTTCGCGCTCGGCCAACGCTTCGTGGACGAGGCGGAACTCGTAGTGCTCGAGATAGCGCAGGCCACCGTGAATGAGCTTGGTCGCCGCCGAGCTGGTTCCAGAGGCGAGGTCATTCATCTCCGCTAAACCAACGGTAAAACCACGTCCGACAGCATCACGCGCAATGCTTACGCCATTGATGCCGCCGCCAATCACGAAAATATCCAGCATGATATCCTGCCGTTTCAAGAGATGTTTCGTTTGTATGTTTTATTGGTTCGTTTGTGAAGGCTTTGTGTTTCGCTTTGATGGTGCGACAAACATGCATTGACCCCTGCCGTTGGCAGGGTTAGGGCATGGATTAATCCCTTCTCGGGCCCGGACATCTGGCCATGCTCTCGATCCTAGCCGTCAATGTGCCGATCTTCGCGCTTATCGCCTTGGGCTATAGCGCGGTGCGGTATCGATTGTTCCCAGCTGATGGCGTGAAAGCGCTGATTGCTTTCGTGAACAATTTCGCGACGCCGTGTTTGCTGTTCCACTCAATCCTAACCAGCGATTTCAGTTCAGCCTTTACTCTTGGCATTATCGGGCCGTTTTATCTCGGCGCGTGGATCTGCTTCGGTATTGGTATTGTGTTGGGCCGGGGCTGGTTCAAGCTACCGCGAGGCGAAAGCGTCGCCTTTGGCTTTTCGTCCATGTTCACCAATACGGTGCTGGTTGGCCTGCCGATCATGTCGCGCGCTTATGGTGATGCGGCACTGCCGGTGACGCTGTCGATCATCGGCGTGCACGCCGCGATCCTGCTCACCACAGGCATGGTCACTATGGAGCTGATGCGCCGGGACGGTAAATCTCTGGCCGCAACGCTGACCGTTGCCGTTCGACGTGTGGCGACCAATCCGTTGATCTGGGGCATTGCCGCGGGCATGATTGCCTCGACCATCAATCTCCAATTGATCGAACCGGCGGAAGCCTTTCTGACCATGATGAGTCAGGCCGTGGTGCCTGTGGCCTTATTCGGCATCGGCGGGGCTCTCAATGAATTTAAACTGTCGGAGAACTGGCGGCCGGCCTTCGTGGCCTCGCTGATGAAACTCATCCTGCACCCGGCCATTGCCTATGTGCTGATGATTTGGGTGCTGCATATTCCGATGGAGATCGCCCGCTATGGAATTTTGCTCGCCGCCATGCCGGCTGGCGTCAACATCTATGTCTTCGCCACTTATTATGATCGCGGCGTGTCGGTAGCAGCGAATACGATACTGATTGCCACCATATTGTCCGCGGTTACCATTTCAGTCTGGCTCTACATATTGGGAATGTAGAGCCAAGTCGCTTATTCCGAGGAGGGAAGAATGACCATAGAAATCCTGCAGACCGGCCCGTTGTTAGCCAGCTGTGAAAAAGCCCTCGCGGAGAAATATATCGTCCACAAGCTGCATGAGCAGGCCGATAGGAACGCTTGGCTCAAGGCCAATGGCGCGCGCATACGCGCCCATGCCGGTTCGGGCGTTCAGGCAAAGCTCATGAACGCGCTACCTAATCTCGAAATCATCTCAAGCTTTGGCGTTGGCTACGATAATATCGACACTGCTACGGCTAAGGCGAAGAACATTCGCGTCACCAATACGCCCGATGTTCTCAACGATGCCGTGGCCGAGCTGACGGTCGGGCTCATGATTTCTTTGGCGCGCCGTATCCCGCAGGGTGACCAGTTCGTGCGCAATGGCCATTGGCTCAACGGGGGCATGGGGCTCTTCTCAGAGCTCACTGGCAAAACCGTCGGCATTTTGGGCCTGGGTCGTATCGGCAAGGAAATCGCCAGCCGTCTGCAAGCGATGAAGATGCGTGTCGTCTATTACGGACGCTCCAAGCAGGACAATGTCCCATACACGTTTTACGACAAGCTCGGAGACATGGCGCGCGACAGCGATTGGCTCGTGGTGATCGCTCCGGGCGGCAAATCCACAGAAGGCATTGTCTCGCGAGCCGTACTCGAAGCGCTCGGACCGCAAGGCTATGTCGTTAATGTGGCGCGCGGGACGCTCGTCGATGAACCCGCACTCGTCGAACTGTTGACGAACAAGAAACTCGGCGGCGCTGCCTTGGACGTCTTTGTTGATGAGCCAGAAGTCCCCGAAGCGCTCTATGCCTTGGATAATGTCGTCCTCTCCCCGCATCAGGGCAGTGCGACCCACCAGACCCGCGACGCAATGGGGGCGCTCTTAGTCGCCAATCTCGACCGTCATTTTGCGGGTGAACCCCTGATCAGCCCGGTGGTGTGACAGTTCACGAGGGAAAAGGCGGGCGTTTTCGAGAGGCACTCGACTCGCAAAACGCCTACGATTCCGCTCTAAACCCAAAATGAACTGACATTTCAGTGTCTTGAGCGTGCTGTTGCCAAAAATCTTCCCCCAGGTGGATAACTCGGGACAGCGTTGCAAACGCTACTGACTCAGCCGGCTTTTTCACAAAGCGACGTAGGCCAAAAAGCTGAATCATATCGATTTTTGTCGAGGTCTCTGGACACGAAACAGTGCTGCCCCTATAACCCGGTGATCGCTGCAGAGCACAGCGCCTCACGGCACTGAGCGACGCAGCAAACGACTGAAA
>NZ_CP059902.1:325000-397500 GCF_014127105.1 Devosia sp. MC521 | reverse complement strand
GGAGATAGTCATGCGGATGTTCTCATTGACCGCTTCGGCAAGAACGTCATCCGCGCCGGAGAGGAGCGCTTTATTGGCAGCAGGCACAATGTTGTCGATGAGCTTGGGAAGGAAGCCCGGCAGATCGGCATTGTCGCGGGCGACAGCGAGTGCCGCATCGACAGCTCCACACCTTGAGTGTCCAAGAACAACGATGAGACGCGTATTGAGTGACGCCACAGCGTATTCGAGGCTGGCGATTTCGTCCTCCCCAGCGAAATTGCCCGCCACGCGGGGGACAAAGAGATCGCCCGGCGCTTGGTCGAAGGCGAGTTCAGGCACAACACGCGAATCTGCGCAGGTCAGGACTGCAGCGTAGGGATGTTGGCCGAGCGCTAGTGTTGGACGCGCTGCTGCGAAATCGACATTGCGGCGGGTATTATCGAGGAACCGCTGATTGCCGAGCATCAACCTGTCCCAAGCTTCTTTTGGTGAGACGGCGATGGCGGGTGCCCCATGCGTATCAAGGGCAATGGCACTCTGCGGCGGGAGAGCTGTTGCTGCCGCTAAAGCAAGGCTGCCGATAAGCAGATGACGGCGGGAAAGCGAAACGCTTGAACATGTGTTGCACATTGTCGGGCTCCGAATAATGAAACCCAATATGGCGCACTAAAGCGCTTAGATCACTCTGATTTTCAGGCAGGCTAGCCGCGTGGAGCCGCTGCGCGGGACAGGCGATCATTGATCGCTTCGCCCAAGCCCGTGCTCGGGATAGGCGCCACAGCGATCAAGCTTGCGCCAGCTTTGTCGAGCTGATGGAGATAGGCAAAGAGATTGCGCGCCGCTTCTCGCAAATCGCCGCTTGGCGAGAGATTGAGCGCCGGACCATGGTGCGCGACAGCCGTACCGAACGCGAGATAGGCCTCACCCTCTTCAGGTGTTGCGTTAAGGCGGATCGCGGCATTGGGGGCATAATGGCTCAGGAGCATGCCGGGCGCGGAGATTTTCGCGCCCTTTTCCGCCAAAACAACAGTTTTCCCGATGAGGGCCTCTATCTCTTCGCGCGCGAGCGCACCGGCGCGGAGCTGCACGATGGTATCACCGTCTACGGTCACGATAGTGGACTCGACGCCCGATGTGCATGGCCCGCCGTCGAGAACCGCCACACGGCCGGCAAAGCCTTCGCTGACCTGCAGAGCCGTCGTCGGCGACAATTTTCCAGATGGATTGGCCGAAGGCGCGGCGAGTGGCCGGTCTGCGGCGCGGATTAAGGCGTTGGCGACCGGATGATCGGGCACACGAATGCCGACGGTATCAAGCCCTGCCGTGGTGACATCCGCCAGGCCGTGACCTTCAACCAAGGGCACAACGATAGTGAGTGGGCCCGGCCAAAAGGCCTGCGCCAGCTTGCGCGCCAATGGGCCAAAGACGCCGTAGCGTTCGGCCATCGCCAGATCGGCGCAGTGAACAATCAGCGGATTGAAGCGCGGACGGCCCTTGGTTTCATAGATCGAAAGTACCGCGTCGGCATTGGTCGCGTCAGCACCGAGCCCGTAAACGGTCTCTGTTGGAAAGGCGACAAGCTGCCCTGCGCGCAGGCTTTCGCCCGCCTGCCGGATGGTTTCGACATCTGGAACGTTCATGCTTGGGTGTTTGACAATAGGCACGCCTGCCGTCAAGACAAACCATCACCCTGATGTATACGGCGGAATAGGCTGGGCGTAGATTATGCGTGATCAGGCCAGTATCGGCATGGAGCTAATGTGACGACCCTTTTGGTCAGCCAGACAAATTACGAAGAGCATCTGACGCCCAAAGGGCATCCTGAATGCGCCGCTCGGCTGGTCGCCGTGGCTGAAGCCTTGTCTGCACCTGAGTTTGACGCTCTTGTCCGTCAAGACGCGCCTTATGGCGATCTCTTTCTGGCCGAACTCGTGCATGATGCCAATTATCTGCCGGCGCTCCGCGACGCGCGCCCTGCCGAAGGCATTCGCTCCCTAACCAGCGACACTGTGATTTCCGGCAACAGTCTGGACGTTGTGGCCACGGGCCTTGGCGGCGCACTGGCTGGTCTGCGTGGCGTTTTGCTCGGCGAAGTCGACAATGCTTTCTGCGCCATTCGCCCGCCCGGTCATCACGCTGAAATCGCGGACACCAGCGGTTTTTGCCTCGTCAACACTGCGGCCATTGCGGCACGGGAAGCCCAGCGCAAGTATGGCGCGGAACGTATCGCCATCGTCGATTTTGACGTTCATCATGGCAATGGCACCCAGGACATCTTTAAAGACGACCCGAGCGTCTTTTATGCGTCGAGCCATCAGATGCCGCTCTTTCCCGGCACGGGTCGGCCAGATGAACATGGGGTCGGCAATATCTTTAACGCTGCGCTCAAGCCCAAAACGGCTGGGGCGGAGATGCGCGCCGCCTATAATGAGATCATTCTGCCCGCGCTCGACAATTTCGCGCCTGATCTGATCATTCTCTCTGCCGGATTTGACGCGCATATTCTCGATCCGCTCGCCCAGTTGGAATGGATAGAGGATGATTTTCGCTGGGTAACGGGCAAGTTGATGGACATTGCCGAGCGCCGATGCGGCAATCGGATTGTGTCACTCCTCGAAGGTGGGTATGACCTCAAGGGACTTTCCGGTGGGGTCAGCACCCATGTTGCGACCCTACTCAACGGGTAAACAGGATCAGGATTTATCATGGCCGACACTGCACATGACGATGTGAAATCGCTGAGCTTTGAAGCTGCACTCGAGCAGCTCGAACAGATCGTGCAGAAGCTGGAAAGCGGACGCGCGCCTTTGGCTGAATCCATTGCCATTTATGAACGCGGCGAAGCGCTCAAAGCGCATTGCGAGACCCTGCTGAAGACAGCAGAAGCGCGGATCGAAAAGATCACTCTGTCGCGTGAAGGCAAGGCCGTGGGCACCGAACCGCTCGACGCAAATTGATTTTGGGCTGACCAGCCCTCCTTATTATACGGTCACGAGGTCATGCGAGTGCCGAGCACTGCGTGACCTTTTGGCTATCTGAAAGGCGAAACACATGTCCTCAAACAACTCCTTGCGCATTGTGCGCATCGCACTTTGGGTGCTGGTTGCCGTCGCGGCAATTGGAGCCACGGCTCTTTACGCCTTCCGCCCACCCCAGCAGACCATCGGGGAAGAAGGTCACACGTTTTCGCTCACCTCCTCGCGTGGTGGGGAGTTTACCGATCTTGATCTGATGGGTACGCCGAGCCTTGTCTTCTTTGGCTATACCCATTGCCCCGATGTTTGCCCGGTCACTCTGGCCGAGACAACCGCATGGCGGGCGCAGCTGGGCCTCACCCAAGACGATCTGCGTATCATCTTTGTTTCGGTTGATCCGGCGCGCGACACAGCTGAGATCGTCAAGGACTATGTCGAAGGCTTTGACCAAAGCGTTATTGGTCTGACCGGCACAGCTGAGGACACCGAGAGCATCAAGAAGGCCTTTGGTGCCTTCTCGGAAATCGTCGGTGAAGGCGAGTATTACACCGTCAACCACACCTCCCTGACCTATATCATCGACGATAAGGGTAAGTTTGTCTCGAGCATTTCTTACGGGGAAGATGCCGAGACAGCGAAGAACAAAATCCAGCGTGCGGTGAAGGTGTGAGCCGGATCCGGCTTGATCTTGCGCTTGAAGAGCGTGGCTTGATGCCAAGCCGCGCTCGTGCGCGCGATGCGATTTTGCGCGGCACAGTTTCCGTGAACGGCGCTCCAGCGAAAAAGCCCAACCAGATGGTGGGGACAGATGATGTTTTGGGCATCGATGACCCGGCAGCGAACTATGTTTCGCGCGCCTCGCTCAAACTGATTGCGGGGCTCGACGAAGGCAAAATTTCGCCGGAAGGCAAAATCTGTCTCGACGTCGGGTCCTCAACCGGCGGGTTCACCCAGGTTCTGGTCAAGCGCGGCGCGGCCAAAGTCTATGCGGTCGACGTTGGTCACGACCAACTTCATCCCCTGCTCCGCGCCGATGCGCGCGTTGTCAGCTTTGAGGGCACCAATGCCCGCGACCTCGATCGGGACCGCATCGTCGAGCCGATTGATCTCGTCGTTTCCGACGTCAGTTTTGTCTCGGTCACCAAAGTGCTCGAAGCGCCGTTGTCCCTCTGCGCTCCAAAAGCGAACGCCATCATCCTCTTCAAACCGCAGTTTGAAGTCGGGCGTGACTTTATCGGCAAGGGCGGGATCGTTAGCGACCTTGAGGCGTCCGACCGCGCCATGGGCGAAGTCATCGCCTTTGCCGAAGCGCAAAACTTCGCGCTTCAAACCAAAATTCTGTCACCGATTACGGGCGGCGACGGCAATCAGGAAACCGTTCTGGTGTTTTCGCGCGGCTAGGCTTTACTGTCGCCAGGCCTCAAACGGACCGCCTGCGATCAAGGCCCAATAAATTTTCCCAGAATTGGTCCGCGCCGTCGCCAGGCCGAACTCGACAAAGCGCGTCGACAGCAGCGTCTTGCGGTGACCGCTCGAATTGAGCCACCCCTGAATTGTGTCGGGAAGGGTTTTATATCCCTTGGCGAGATTTTCGCCGACAGCCAGCTGGTAACCTGCCTCCGTCACACGCTCGCGCAGCGTTACACCCAGATCGTGGCTCAGCGTATCCTTGCGCGCCATAAGCCGCGCTTGCGAACGCGCTGCCGCCTCAAGGGCTGAGCTATAAGTCCACTCCCCTGCCCCATTCGCCCGACGGACGGCGTTGATGGTGGCAACGATTTCCTCGCGCGACAGCCCCTCTGGCTGGCTCGACGCCTTGGCCGGAAGGGGCGGGATCGTGGTTGAACAGGCCGAGACGAGGCCCGCAGCGCCAAGAATAAGCACGGAACGGCGCGAAATAAGGGTCATGAACTAGGCCTGATCGTAAGCGCTGAGCAAGAGAGGCAAGACAGCAAGGTCCCCGTGAATAGCGTTTCCGGCCTGCAAATTCCAGCAGGCGGCAAGGCCCGAATGGACAGCCGCAAAGCCTAAGATGCGCTTACGGTTGAGCTGCAACTTTGCCGAAAACACATCCGCCATTTCGCCGATGCGCTTGGCGTTCGCTGCAACTTTGATGGCATTGTGCGGATTGCGGAAGGCATTGGCGACTTCATAATGCGGGTCGCCGTATAGCCCCTTGGGGTCAATCGCCAACCAGCCCCGATCAGAGCGCATAATATTGTCGTGGTGCAAATCGCCGTGCAGCGGCACTTCGCGGGTCGGCTTATCAAAGAGCTTGAGTGCCGTGCCTGCGCAGCGCGCATAAAGATCGCGCGCCGTATGGGGCCATTGCCGCACATCGGTTTCAAACAAGGCATCGAAATTTTGCCGGAGCGGCGCGAGCCCCTTCGGGAAATCCGCGCGTGGCATGTGCAGCTTCTGGACGGTCGAAGCAAAAGCCTCGGTGGCTTCCGCATCGCGCCCTGAACGAGACAGAATTCCGAGCGTGCCCCCGTCGAGCCATTCCATAAAGATGGCGTCTTCGTGGACGTCGAAAACCGTCACCGCGCCTTCACCGGAATAGTATTCCAAAAGGCTTGTGCCGCGCCCTTCTTGGTCGCGGACGTGGGGCTTGATGATTTTGAGGGCCGCCATATCGCGACCGTTCTGCTCGACCTTAAAAACCCAGCCGTTTTGGGTCTCGGCGACCAGCGCCGATTTCGTCAAAGACCAACGGATCATGGCTCGATTGAGCGCCGTTTCGAGAGGTGTCTGATTCATCATTACGCCATTAGAGCAGATGCCGATGCAGGATACGACGGGAATGGCGCGAAAAGCGGGCTGAAGTACGGCACGCCCTAGCGATTTGGCGGAGCCATGCCCCGCCAAATCATTTTCCTGTTTAGCGAATTTTATAGGCGTCCTTGGCAGCCTGATAGCTCAGGTGCTTGGCCAGATCTTCGGCGGTCGATTTGGTGATGCGATTTTCGCCGACCCAACGGCCTAGGAAACCGCAAACCTCACGCCGCCAAACGTCATGGCGCGCCGGGATCGACAACAAGGCGCGCGTATCATCGTTGAAGCCTGCCAAATTATAAAAGCCAGCGCTTTCCACCACCTGATCGAGATAACGGCGAATGCCCTGCGGACTGTCGTGGAACCACCAAGGTGGTCCAATCATCAGCGATGGCCAATAGCCTGCCATAGGCGCGAGTTCCCGCGCATAGGTGGTTTCATCCAGAACGAACATCAACAGACGGAGATTCTTTTCGTTGCCACAGCGCGACAACAGGGCCTTCAATCCACCAACATAATCGGTTGGCCCCGGGATGTCGGCACCAAGGTCGGTGCCGCGCTCGTCAAAGAGCAGCGGATCGGTATTGCGACGCGAACCCGCGTGAATCTGCATCACCATGCCGTCTTCGACCGAGAGCAGAGCCATTTCCGTCATCATCTGGGCGCGGAACAGTTCTGCGTCCTGCGCGTCGTGGCGCTTGGCCAGAATTTTGTCGAGCAGCGCCTGCTTTTCGACCAAGGGCAAATCGGCGGTATTGGCGGTTGGCACGCCATGGTCGGTCGCCACAGCACCATAGCGGCGGAAGTATTCACGCCGCGCCCGATGCGCATTGATCAGGCCATCCCAGCTCGTAATATTCTCGCCGGTGATCTCACCAAATTTTTGCAGGTTTTCGGCAATCGCTGCGCGGCTTGGATCGGTCACATCGTCTGGGCGATAGGTGGTGTGCACCTGCCCAATGAGACCCTGCGCCAACATCGACTGATGATGCACAAGCGGATCGAGTGCGAATTCGGTAGTCGCGATGACCTCTACCGAAAAGCGCTCGAGAATGGCGCGCGGACGCAGCTCTGGTGAGCCCAACTGGCCCTCGATCTGATCAAAGATCGCGTCGGCTGTCGCCCCGGACAATTCCTCGGTGATCCCGAAAACAGCATGTAGCGAGTGATCGACCCAGGTCTTGGACGGTGTGCCCGCGAACAAATAATAGTTTTCCGCAAACAGCTTCCACGCCTTGCGCTGGTCGGTCTCGACCGGCTGGCCATCCTTGCGCGGAATACCAAGCGCGTCATAGCTGATGCCGCGGCTCTTGAGCATGCGCAACACATAATGGTCCGGCGTCAGAAAAAGAGCGGTCGGCGAAGCAAAGCGCTCGTTCTGGGCGAACCAGCTCGGGTCGGTGTGGCCGTGCGGGGAGACAATGGGCAGGTCTTTCACAGCCGGATAAAGGTCCCGGGCAATCGATTGCGCGGGCTCTGAGGCCGGAAAGAGACGATCGGGGTGCAGATGGGCTGGGTGTGTCATGAGGGCGTTTGTGCCACGTTCGCGCGGGCCAATCAACATCTGCCATACAAGATTACAGCACTCGGCATTTAAGTCGAATTAACCGCGTTCACCAGTTCTGGTTCGGAAGATAACCCGGTGCAGCTAAGCTCCCTTATCCGGGCGAGAACAGAGACAATCGCCAGCCCGCCAATTGCTCCATCCCAGGAGGAAAAGGTGTCACACAGTCCCGCTCCAATTTCGGCCACCACGCTGTCTGAAGCACGGCGCAATGCGCGCCACCGCGCGCGTGTCGACCGCATCTACATTATGTTGGCATCGGCGAGCTTAGCAGCCTTTGGTATCGTGGCCACGGCGAGCGCTTTACTCACGAACCTCCTATAAGCGCCGAGCACATGGCTGGTATGCGCTTGGAATTTTTCAAAGCGTACCTATCTTTCCAATCAAGAGAGCGACGACGACAGTTGCTGCTCTCGCAGTTCGGATCGGGTTGAGCAGAGCCTCGTGCGTTTCTCCTCCCTCCATGCGCGCGATGCGTTCCCCGCCGACACCAAAGCCCGGATGCTGGTTTCCCTCCCCAGCGTCCGGGCTTTTTTATGCGCGCGCATGAACCATCAAACAACGCCTCACGCCCTTGCAAGACTTAGGCAATTATTTCTAATAACAGCAATTAATTATGACTTTTATTTCCGCCGATTGCGCCACATCAGCGCCAACAAATCTGCAACACCACGTCAGTTCAAGAATATCAAATCCTCAATCGCAGACGTTCTTTCCGAAAAGTGAATAGTCTTTACAGTGCCTTGTGATAAATCTTTCTCGAATAATTGAATTCGAGAGAGGGCTTTGAGACTGACGAGAGAACTTTCATTGCGCAGTCTTCTGCGCGCAGAAACCAAAGACATTCATAGTCAACTCGACAGCATCACAGGAATATTTTCAAATACTGAGCAATATAGGCACTTTGCAACGGCCACCTACCGGTTTAGGCTCTCTTTAGAGTTTGCCCTAGACTCACTCGACATCTGGAGACCGCAAAAGCTGGGCCCGTATCTTTGCGATGATCTTGACGATTTAGGCGTTACGCGTCGCCCTTGTCCTCGCTCTTATTCCATTCGTTTAAACACCGCCGAACAAGTTGGAGCGCTTTACGTGCTGGAAGGCTCGTCCCTCGGGGCGCAGCTATTGCTGCGTCGTGCCATCGCCCTAGGTTTTGATGCCCAATTTGGCGCCCGTCACTTGGCGCAGCAAGTAAGCGAGCCTAGGCGTTGGCCTCACTTCGTCGCCCTTCTCGATAGCCTTCCTGAACACCTCCATCATCAGGCCATCGCCTCTGCCAAGCGTGTGTTCGAGCACGCGTTTGATATCTATAGGGACCCAGCCAATGACATCCATTGACAGGTCCGACGTGAATGCCTGTGATCTCGAGCCCATTCACATTCCCGGCTCGATCCAAGGCAATGGCGCGTTATTTATCGTTGAGCCGACCTCCGGCACGCTCGTTGGTTTCGCTGGCGCGCTCGATGAGCATGTTCTGGGCCAAAAGCTTGCCGATATCCTGGATCTAAATTGGGAGACCTTGAGAGATCAAACACCTGCGCAGGGCGTCCATATCAGCGCCCCAGTGGTTTTCTCTGGTCGCACCTACGACGTTCTCAGCTATCGCAGTGACGACCATTTGGTCGTCGAGCTTCTCTATAGCGAGGAAGCAAAGCCCATTGATGCGTCTTTCCTCGCACAATTCCACGCGCATGAGGCTCGGCTTGAACGGGCGGGAACGCTGGAAGACCTCGCCAATGAAGCCGCCCTCGCCTTTCACAGGCTCACCGGCTTTGACCGCGTTATGGTCTATCGCTTTGTCGAAGGTGATGCCGGAAAGGTCTTGGGCGAGTATCGCTCCCCCGGCTTCTCCAGCTTTATGAACCATCATTTTCCGGCAAGTGATATTCCCAAGCAGGCCCGGGCTCTCTACGTCAGGAACAAGGTACGGGTCATTGCCGATGTGCACTCCCAGCCCCAGCCGATTATCAGCGCCAGCTCCAAGCTCAAGTCTATCGACCTCTCGGATTCTGCCCTGCGCAGTGTGTCGCCTGTTCACATTCAATATTTGAAAAATATGGAGGTTGGCGCTTCAGCGTCCATGTCCATTATCAAGGATGGGCAATTGTGGGGGCTCATCGCATGTCACCACCAATTACCAAGAAACATAGCCCTGACCAGTCGCATGGCCAGCCAAGCGTTGGCAACGAGCCTGTCGCGGCTGTTGAAGGTGCGAGAAGAAGGCGAATTTTACCAGCAACGCATTCGCTTGCGCACGCAGGAAGATGCAATTCTCTCGCGCCTCGGCGATGAATGTCACCTCGGGCAATTCTTCGCCAAATCAGGCAGCTATCTGGCCACGCTCTTGGATGCCGATGGCTTTGCCGCTGTGCAAGGCGCAGAAGTTTATCAAGTCGGAGCCTCGCCGAGCGAAGCGAACATCCGCGAACTGGCGGAATTTGTTCGTGCGCCCGCTCTGGTCAAGCCAATCGCAACCCATCACCTCTCGGTGCTCGTGCCGTCCGCCGAGGCTTACAAAAACATTGCCAGCGGTCTCCTCGGCGTCACCATGCCCACTGAAGTGCCGACCATCCTCATATGGTTCCGGGCCGAACATCTGCAAACAGTGCAATGGGCGGGCAATCCGCACAAATCCAGCACGGGCGACCCCAGCACGCCTTTGACGCCGCGCGCCTCATTCGACGAATGGGCCGAGACCGTCAGTGGCCGCTCACGCCAATGGTCGCTTGCCGAAATTGAATCCGCGTCACGCGTCGCGCGTATGCTGCTCGATGCACGCAACAACAGCCGCATCCGCCAGTTAAATCGTGAGCTTACGGCGACGGTTCGGGAAAACGAAAACCTGATGCGGCAGAAGGATTTCCTCCTCAAAGAGGTCAACCATCGCGTGCAAAACAGCCTGTCCATCGTCGCGGCATTCTTGCGCATGCAGTCGCGCGGGACGAGCGATGAGGCACGCCGCGAATTGCAGCAAGCGGAGCGCCGTCTGATGGCGGTGTCGCTGGCGCACCGACGCCTCTATCAAGACGAAAGCGTCGAGACCATCGATCTCTCGCGCTATCTCGAGGAGCTGGTTCACGAGCTTTTCGACACACTGGACGGCCAGTGGCGCAAGACGCTGCAGCTCGATCTCGCCCCGGTGCTCATTCCCACAGACAAGGCCGTCACCCTTGGCCTGATGCTGAACGAGTTGATCACGAACTTGGCTAAATACGCCTATAACGGCGCGCCCGGCCCCGCCCATATTTCGCTGTCGCAACATCGCCAAACCATTCAGCTGACGGTTTCGGACAAAGGCAAGGGTATCGACGGCACCGTTTCAGGTACCGGATTTGGCCAGAAAATGGTTCAGGTGTTGATCCAACGCCTCGATGGAACCCTAAGCTTTGAGGACAATAACCCTGGCACGCGCGCTATCGTCCGTGTTCCGATAACCGGCGATAAGGATTGATCGGCCAAGGCGTTAGCACGATAGTGTGAGGGAACCTACGGTTAACCAAATTCATTGGGGTCATGGAAGGAAAACCATGCCCCAGTTTCGTATTGTCGATTTGCGCGCAGCGCAGAAGGAAACCGAACACAAGTTGGACGCACAGACGCCGGAGGCGGCGGCTGGCGAAGCCTTGGGAATGCACCTATTCCGTAGCGGCGCCAAGAGAGACCTCATCTGCCGCGTTTATTGGCAAAGCCCAGGCGGCACCAACATGGTCCGCCTCTACGGCAAGACCCTGCCCAGCCATTCCTGATTAATCCAATGATCGACGGTCGCCCGGCGACCGATGTTTCAATATGAAAAGGGCCGCCCCAAGGGCGGCCCTTTTACTGTCTCTGATCAAGACTTCTTAGAGCCCCGAGAACCGCTGACGCAGTTCGTCCTCGTTCTGTGGGAAGCGGCCATCTGGGGTTGCCCGATCGACAGCTTCCGGAATGTTTTGCGCAAGGCGATTGAGCAACTCATCATAGTCGAGCCCGGTATCGCGCGACAGATTCATGAGGTTGTCCCGGCCAATGGCCTGCTCAACCTGATCCCGCGACAGTCCCTGTGTGGGCACGCCGGGTGTGATCCAAGAATCGGCCTGTTCGCGCTGACCTGAATTGCGGAAAGTATCGAGCAGATCATTTAATCCACCCATCAGTCCGCCCTGACCAGCGGCAGAGGAGTTTACACCTTGCCCTGATCCCGCGGTGCGATTGCCCACCTGGTCTCCAACTTGCCCCAGGATTTGGCCAAGTTTGTCTCGATGCTGAAAGCCTGCGACAGCTGCCATGCCTAGAAGCGCCAGAATAGACGGCATACCACGGTTTGACATGATGAAACTCCTCTTAGTGTTTGATTAGGCCCGACGACCCGCGATGGCACCCCAGACGAAAAGGATGATGATCGCACCAACGATCGCGCCGATCAGCCCTGCACCTTCACCGGCGGAGTACCAACCGACAGCTTGACCGAGATAGGACGCCACGAAAGCGCCGATAATCCCGAGAATGGTGGTAAGGATGAAGCCCGAAGGCTCATTGCGGCCCGGAAAGATGAACTTAGCGATCACGCCGGCGATAAAGCCAATGATGATAGTCCAGAGAATACCCATTTTTAGCCCTCATGTTAACGACTAGGGAGAAACGGGCCTCTAGCGACTTCGTTGCGCATGAGCGTGCATTTGCCGTTCACATTTCACCTTCAGAGCCACGCGAGGGCCTCAAGACCGGGGTAATGGCCATAAAAAAAAGCGCCCGCCGAAAAGGCGGACGCATCACTTCGCAAGGGATAAAAATTTAGAGAAGCGCAGCGCGCACGTCGTCGATGATCACACCGAAACTGATCGGGCCGACCGACTGGTTCCAGGGTTCAATATTCACTTCGTAGACATGCCCTGCCGCAACGGCTGGGAGACGCTTCCAAAGGTCCATCTCTTCAATCGAGGACATTTTGTTCTCGTCTTCGACCATTAGGAAAATATGGTCGGCCGTGAGCTGGGTGAGGTTTTCAAGCGAGACCTCGGCATGGTCATCCGCCATTGAAACGCTCTCATGCGCCGTCAAACCCAAGTCTTGATAGAGCACTGGGCCAGACCGACGGGCGCCGCCATAAACGCGAATGTCCTTTTCGCGCACGCGCAGTAGCAAAATGGTCTGCTCGCCCAGCGCGGCCTGCAGTTCGGTCTTAGCTGCAGCGGCCTTGGCTTCGTAAGCCTCTAGCGTTGCCTTAACCGCGTCCGCCTGGCCAAGCGCATCCCCGAGCCCGACATACCATTCACGCCAATCTGCTTCCGGTTCATCCAGCAGAATAGTCGGTGCTATGCCGGTGAGCCGCTCGTAATTGCTCTCCTGCTGCTTGGCTTGCGCTAAAATCAGATCGGGATTGAGGTTGAGCACGCGCTCAAAGTCGGGCTCGGAATGGTTTCCCACGGTCTCAGTGGCCGCTAGGCCGTCGACCAGTTGCGATGGCATGCCGGAGGGGCGATCAACCGAACCAATCGGAGCCAGGCCCATGGAGATCAACGCTTCAGCAAAGACATTGTGCAAGGTGACAATGCGCTCTGGGGCGACGGGAATAGTGGTCTCGCCTTTCGCGTGCTGAACGACACGTTCGGCATCGGTTGCACTGACCACCTGAGCCACTTGCGCCAAAGCCGGCGTCGAGAGGGCAAAGCCAGACAGCAGTCCCGCTACAGACAAACACAACACCCGGTATGACAATCTCACTTCAGCCTCCAGCCCAAATAACATGACAGTGAATGTCACGTTATTGAGCTAGGCACAATAGGGCTGCAGCTTAGGGTCCGTTGTGTGTCCGGACTTAAGTTTCTGCGTCGAAATCGGGGAGAGGTTCGTCATCCTTTGCCGGGATGACATAGGCGCCCGAAAGCCAGCGGTTGAGATCTACGTCCGCGCAGCGACGCGAGCAAAAGGGCTTAAATTTTTCTGCGGCCGGGGCCCGACCGCAGATAGGGCACAGTGCTTCAGCTTTCTCGGCCATTAGACGCCAGAAACGCTGGATTGGTTGAGCCAGTTAAAATGCACGGGATAGCCATCGCCAGCCAAAAGCTGCGTGGTTTCGTGCAAGGGCAGGCCCACGACGGCTGAGTAGGAGCCGACGAGTTTAACGACGAAAGACCCGGCAATGCCCTGAATAGCATAGCCCCCTGCCTTGCCCCGCCATTCGGCGCTGGCAAGATAGGCTTCCATCTCTTTATTGGAGAGACGCTTGAAGCGAATGCGTGTCTCAACCAGACGCTGACGTTTCGCCCCTGATGGGGTGAGCAGCGTGATGCCGGTGTAAACACGGTGGGCGCGCCCCGAAAGCAGCCGCAGGCATTCTGCAGCTTCTTCCATTGTTTCTGCCTTTGGCAGAATGCGCCGCCCCACAGCAACCACTGTATCCGCGCCCAGCACCAGGCCGGTGTCGCCATATCCGGCGATACGAGCCTTGTGCTGTGCGGTGATCGCTTTCAGGTCTGCCAGACGTTGTGCGAGCTTTCGCGGCAACTCCCCCTTCTCAGGGGTTTCGTCGACATGGGCTGGCACCAGATGTTCCGGCTCGATGCCGACCTGGTTGAGCAATGCCAAACGACGAGGCGATGCGGACGCCAGAATGAGTTCCGGACGACTGGCCACGGTTTGCCTTACTTAAAGCGATAGGTGATACGACCCTTGGTCAGGTCGTAAGGCGTCATTTCGCAAAGAACCTTGTCGCCTGCGAGAACGCGAATACGGTTCTTACGCATACGGCCAGCAGTATGAGCGATGATTTCATGCTCATTCTCTAGCTTCACGCGGAACGTCGCGTTGGGTAGCAATTCGGTGACCACGCCCGGAAACTCGAGCACTTCTTCCTTGGCCATACTTTCTCCTGAGAAGGCCCCCGCTGCCACACATTGGCGCGTCAGGGCCACAAATTTGGGCGGAACCTACTTCAATTCAATTGTTTTGTGAACCACCGGAAACCAAAGGTTCCAAGCGTTCGCGAACACGACGTCGCAATTGATCGCGCAAACCTCGATAGGCATCCAAAACGAGAGCGCGACTTCCCTCTACAAGGGAGGGGTCTTCCACCTGCCAGTGCTCCACCGCTTTTGCTTCAAGGCCCTTGCGAGCCACAGCATCGGGGGCGTCATCAGACAGTGTGATAACAAGATCGAACTTGTTGGCAACCAGTTCGTCCAGAATATGGGGCGTATGAACGCTCATATCAATACCAACGTCCTCCATGACCTCATGGACGAATTGGTCGGCCTTACCACCGTTAACCCCCACAGAACGGGCAATTATTCGGCCTGGGAAGGCTTGGCGCGCAAGCGCTGCAGCGATCGGCGAGCGCACCGAATTCATTGAGCAGACAAACAGCACTGTGGGCAGTTCGCTGGTCGCTTCGTCAATGCGGGAGGCATAGGGTTGCACGGCGCAAATCAGCGTAAACAGGCGGCGCGCGGTGTTGAGATCGATGATGATCTTATTGTCGAGCCGCGTCCTTAAGAGCTCTGCTGCCTCGTTGTGCAGACCGCGCCGCGCCATATCGACGGTCTCGATCTGGAACGGTTGCGCCGAACGAATGGCCTCATAATAGGCTTCGCGGATGCGAAAATAGTCGCGGATAAGTCTGCGAAACGGCGTCAACGAGAGATAATGGGCAGCAATGGGCTTAAAATTCTCTGGGTCGCGGACGTCTAAAACGATCGAATTGCCGATAATCGACACGTGCAGAGCATAAGGTCCTTCCGCCGAAACGCGTGCGGGCCGGAAGGTGTTGTCCTCAAGCAGATCATAAATGGCAATGCGCCACTCATGCACCTCGTCAGGATTGATCGAGGTGATGGTGTTAGGGTCGAGCGTGACGGTGACCAGACGATTGGTGTCCTTGGTCACCGGCTCTGTGCCCATGCTTATGCTCAACGGTTCAACCGTATAGAAATCGAGCGACCATGCCCCGCGAGGCCTTCGACCTCGGCAATGGTCACTGCGGCCTCAGACAATGCCGACAGCGATGAGGGCGTGCAGCCCAAAATCGAGGTGCGTTTCACAAAGTCCAGCACACCGAGCCCCGAGGCGAAGCGCGCCGTACGAGCTGTTGGCAAAACGTGATTCGAGCCACCAACATAGTCACCGATAGCTTCTGGCGTGTGATGGCCCATGAAAATCGCGCCGGCGTGGCGAATCTTGGCCACCAGCGCCTCAGGCTCATTGACCGCCATCTCCACGTGTTCAGAGGCAATGCGATTGCCCAACTCAATGGCAGTGTCCAGATCCGGCACGGTGATGACCACGCCAAACTCTTCCCAGCCTTCGCCCGCAATCGCGGACTTCGGCAGAATAGCGATCTGGCGCAAAACTTCAGCTTCGACCGCATCAGCCAGCGCTGCATCGGTCGTGACCAGAATGGACTGTGCACCACCACCATGTTCAGCCTGCGCGATCAAATCGGCAGCAACCCAAGCTGGGTTCGCTGAACTGTCTGCGATGACGAGCACTTCGGATGGTCCGGCGATCATGTCGATGCCGACTTGGCCAAAAACCTGGCGCTTGGCTGCCGCCACAAAGGCATTGCCCGGGCCGACCACCTTGTCGACACGCGCGATGGTGTCGGTGCCGTAGGCGAGCGCGGCAACAGCCTGCGCCCCACCAACTCGGTAGATCTCTGTCACGCCCGCAATTTGCGCAGCACAGAGCACCGCTGGGTTCACTTCGCCATTTGGCGTTGGCACGACCATGGCGATGCGTTCAACGCCCGCAACCTTGGCCGGAACAGCATTCATCAAAACAGAGGATGGATAAGAGGCCAGACCACCCGGAACATAAATGCCAACAGCGTCCACCGCAGTCCAACGACTGCCCAATGTCACCCCAAGATCATCGGTATAGAGATGATCGACCGGCTTTTGCTTTTCGTGGTGCGACTTGATGCGGTCATGCGCGGTCTGCAGGGCCGCACGCACATTTTCCGGAACCTGCGCTGACGCGGTAGCAATTTCCTCAGCGGTAAAGCGCAGCGTTTGCGCTGTCACATTGGCGCGATCAAACTTATTGGTCAGCTCAACAACCGCAGCGTCACCACGGTCGCGCACATCAGCGATGATGGAGGCGACGATATCGTTGACGTCTTGGCTGGCTTCACGCTTGCCCGACAGGAGCGCCACAAATTGGGCTTCAAAATCGGACGCGGCGCTGTCGAGGCGAACGGGCATAGTGAACTTTCGTTAGTCTAGGGAGTGGGCCGGGCGCGCAGTCGCTGCCCAGGCGGCACCAAGATCGGCCAAGCGCGCTTCAAGGCAATCGACCGTCAGGCGCACAGTGCCACCACCGGCAAAGCGCAGCTCAACGATGCCCGCAGGCGCATTTTGCTCTTCGAAGGTAACGGCCAGCAAGGACACCACGCCTTCAGGCGAGGCCGGATCAAAGCCCGCAAATGCAGTGTTGGTCACGTGCTCGAAATGCATCCCCGTGCGCTTGCGCAGGCCTTTGCTCCGCGGTTGATCGGCGGTCCAATCAAAACGGTTCATCAGCAGGGCGAAACGCTTATCGCCCTTGGCATAGCCCATGTCAGAAACGCGAATAACGGCGTCCTGCACATGTGCGGAAACAACTTCGAGGTCTTCGCTATCGAGCGCGAGCAGCTTGAGGTCGGTCATGGGGCGGCCTTGTTCTTTGTCGGTAAAGCCCATTTGGTCGTGACAGGACCGATCTACAAGGTTGGCGGGCCAAGAGCAATCGCATGCACGCCAGTTGAAATGCATGGGCGCTGTGCAAATGCGCATTTTTGGAGCAAAAAAGCGCACAGCTTTTGATTTGCTAAATTTGGACCGAACATGCTGACCCGTCGTCTTTTTCTCACCACCAGCTTGGCGTCGCTCACCGCCTTCGGCCTGCTCCCCGCCAAAGCGGAAGTGTTTTTCGTTGAGCCCAGCGCGGTTTCTGCAGATCAATGGGCGGTATTGAAAAAGCTTCTCGGCGATCAGCTGGTTTCCCCAACCGACTCAGCCTTTGCCAATGCGGCCCTGCCCAATAATCTTCGTTTCGAAGCGGTCAGGCCCCAAGCCGTCGCCTATTGCCGAACGGCTCAAATGGTGGCGGAGGTCGTTCTGTGGTGTCGCGACAATGCGGTGCCCTTCGCAATCCGAGGGGGCGGCCATTCCTACGCTGGCTACTCCACCAGTGCCGGCCTCATTATCGACATGGCCGATATGGGCGATATTGCTTTTGACCCACCAAGCGGGGTCGCCACCATTGGTGCGGGCGCGATCAATTCTGCCATTTACGCTGCGTTGGATGAAGCGGGGCGCACCATCACCCACGGCCGCTGCCCCACTGTCGGTGTTTCCGGTTTCCTGCTCGGCGGCGGCATTGGTTTCAACATGCGCCGCTTCGGCATCGGGTGTGATCATGTTGTGGGCGCTGAAATCGTCACCTCCGACGGCAAAGTTCTACAACTCTCTCAAACCGAGAACGCCGATTTGTTCTGGGCTGTGCGCGGCGGCGCAGGCGGCAATTTTGGCGTGATGACCAAGTGGCAGCTACAGACCCACCCCGCCGATGAAAGCTTGACGGTCTTCCGCATGGTCTGGCGCGACAATGTTCTGGACGTCGCCACCAAGCTCTTCGAGACGCTCGATGCGGCCCCAACAACCATCGGCACGCGCGTCTCGCTGGGCGCGTTGAACCAAACTATGGCTAACCGTGGCCGACAAGTGCCTTTGACGCTCCTCGGGCAGTTTGCAGGGCCTAAGGAGGCCTTCCTGGAGCTGATGCAGCCCGTGCTTGAGATCGGCACACCCGATTTCGAGGCTGTCGAGGAAAACGCCTATTGGGCGGCCCAAGATTTTCTCGCCGAAGAAGGTGAACCCGCCTACTACCGCGAGCGCTCGACCTTCCACCAGAGCTCACCCGACCGGGCGTTTCTGGCGAGCGCCATTGAGAAAATGGCCAACTGGCCCGGCACCGGTTCCTCGGGCAATCTGGTCTTTTTCCAGACGGGCGGCCAAGTGAACACTGTTCGCAGCGACGCGACGGCCTTTGTTCATCGAACCAGCCACTGGCTCAGCACAGCAAATCTGAGCTGGTCGGAAGATGACGCCACAAAGCCTGCGATTGTCGATGCCGCCTGCGCTTGGCAGGACGACCTCTATAGCGTGGTCACAAGCGCTGACACCAAGGGCGCGTTCCAGAATTTTCCTGACCCAAGCCTATCCGATTGGCGGACCCGCTATTACGGCGAAAACCTGCCACGCCTTGAAGCCATCAAAACCGCGACTGATCCCGAAAAACTCTTCCGCTTCGAGCAGTCGCTGTAGGCATACCCAACGCTATACCCATCCCCTCCTCGATCACCGGGAAAAGCCCCATCATGCGGTAGCGGAGAGATAGGCCCAAACAAAAAGCCCCGAACGAAGGTCCGGGGCTTTTCAATAATGAGCGAAGCGCGTCGCGCCTTAGCCAGCCAGACGCTCGATCTCTGCGCCGCAACGGCTGAGCTTGTCTTCAAGACGCTCAAACCCACGGTCGAGGTGGTAAATACGGTTCACAACCGTTTCACCCTTCGCCGCCAGACCAGCGATGACCAGCGACACCGAAGCGCGCAGATCAGTTGCCATCACCTGTGCGCCCTTAAGCTGGGGCTTGCCGGTGATCGTTGCGACCTGACCATTGACCGAGATATCAGCGCCAAAGCGCACGAGTTCTGCCACATGCATGTAGCGGTTCTCGAAAATGGTTTCGCGGATTTCGCTGACGCCATTGCTCATGGTCATGAGCGCCATGAACTGCGCCTGCAAATCGGTGGGGAAGCCTGGGAATGGCTCCGTTTCGACATGCACTGGCAAGATCGGCGAGCCATTGCGGCGCACACGAATGCCATTGCTTTCAGTAATCAGCTCAACCCCGGTCTGACCCAGAATGGTCAGTGCCGACTGCAAATGATCGGCGCGTGCGCCACGCAGCAGCACATCGCCACCGGTCATTGCGGCCGCCATGGCAAAAGTGCCGGTTTCGATACGGTCCGGAATCACTTCCACGGTTGCACCATGCAGACGCTCAACGCCTTCAATGGTCAGCGTGCGTGTGCCAATGCCCGAAATCTTAGCGCCCATGGCAACCAAGCATTCGGCGACATTGGTGATTTCCGGTTCTTGCGCCGCGTTCTCAATAACAGTCGTGCCCTTTGCCAGGGTCGCCGCCATCAGAATCGTGTGCGTCGCACCGACCGACACCTTGGGGAAATTGACAGTTGCGCCGACCAAGCCACCGGCTGGTGCGCGGGCAACAACATAACCCTCGTCAATCTCGATCGAGGCACCCAGCGCGCGCAGACCTGTCAGGAACAGATCGACAGGACGGGTACCGATAGCGCAACCGCCCGGCAGGGAAACACGCGCTTCGTGGCAACGGGCCAGCAGCGGGCCAATAACCCAGAAGCTGGCGCGCATCTTGGAGACAAGATCATAGGGAGCGGTTGTGTCGACGATATCAGCGGCATGGAAGGTCATACGCTGACCCACGCCTTCTTCTTCGCCGCGACGACGACCGTGAACGGCGATATCAACGCCGTGATTTTCTAGGATGCGTTCAAGCTGCTTAACGTCCGCAAGGCGCGGGACGTTGTGGAGAACCAAAGGTTCATCGCTCAGCAACGACGCAATCATCAGTGGCAGTGCAGCGTTCTTCGCGCCCGAGATCGGGATTTCGCCCCGAAGCTCATTGCCGCCGACCAAACGAATACGATCCATAAAGAGAAGTCCTCAGAAATGGCCTTAAGGGCCTGCTACCTGAAAGGGAGGTAGGCGAGGTCTTCGTTGCCGCGTAGGCTAGACCAGCCGCACTCTGGAAAGGGTGACGTGTTAAAATCGCCCGAAAATGGTTTACGGAGTCTTGTCCGGCACCGTTTTCGACACCTCAAATTCTGGCCCCGCCTCGCGTCCAGAGACACGAGCGCGAGCCTGCTCTTTGCGGCGCTTGAGATTCTCACGCAGCTTTGCGGCTAATCTTTGCTCACGCATCAGTGCTTGCTCGGTTTTTCCCACAGTTCAGGCCTTCGATTCCAACGGTGGTGTTAATAGAGGCTTTTTGCGCTTGCGTCGACCAAATCGCTATGGCAAATGAGCCCTCGTCGCCGCAAGGAACACCAAGCCTTAGCGGAAATGCTGCCGTAGCTCAGTGGTAGAGCACTCCCTTGGTAAGGGAGAGGCCGCGAGTTCAATCCTCGCCGGCAGCACCATTCCCCAGAAGAGGTTCTGTATAGTCCTCCTTTGCGAGCGCAAACCATGCTGCCGTAGCTCAGTGGTAGAGCACTCCCTTGGTAAGGGAGAGGCCGCGAGTTCAATCCTCGCCGGCAGCACCATTTCTCCTCCCAATAAGACACGATCTTTTTAGACCGATCAGTCGTTTGACGTCGGCTTACAGTCTTTGGGAAAAAGTTGCGGCTCGCCCGACTAACGGTTCAGCGCCGCAAAATGCGCGCGATTGGTCGCTCCAGATTTTTGCAGAATACGGCGCACGTGCACTTTCACCGTCGATGGTTCGATGCCCAAACGGTCGGCAATAATCTTGTCCGACTTGCCTTCAGCGAGCAGCAGCGCCACTTCCCCTTCCCGCTCAGACAAAACCTGTTCCGCAGGCGCCACCAACAGTTCTGGCGGGACAAAGCGTTCGCCATCCAAAATCAGCCGCAGCGCATGAATCAGTGTTTTGGGCGTCAGGTTTTTCGGGATCCAGCCGCGCGCGCCCTTATCGAGCGCTGATTTGACCAGAACGTTGTCCGTGTGCCCCGACAAAATCGCTACGGGCAAATCTGGATAGAGTTCGCGCAATTGCGCGACGGCTCTAATCCCATCCGTATCAGGCATGGAATAGTCCAGCAGAACCAGATCCGGCAGGGCTTCAGTCTTGAGCAATCCCAGCAACTGCGCGACGCTCGTCACCGCCTTCACCACGCAATCAGGATCACTTGCCTGCAAGAGATAATGAAGCGCTGAACCAAACATGGCGTGGTCGTCTGCAATCAGAATGCGCATTATTTTGTTCACTCAATGCTAATTATAAAGCTATATATGAATTTTTACGTTCCGCACCAGAATGATAGCTAAAAAATATGTAGGGCAAATCGGTCAACTCGCCATTTTAGTTGTGGCGTGGCTGGCCGCTTATAAGCTCGCCGCGATGGCCGAGGTCTTTAAGCCCTTCTCCAGCTTGTGGTTTTTACCTGCGGGCGTCAGCCTTTCCATATTCTTGGCCGCGCCCGGCTGGCTCAAACTTTCGCCACTAATCGCCAACCTTGCACTCGCCGTTCCAGGGTTGGATAGTTTTTTCAACGTCGGCGACAATGCGGCTCGCGACCAAATACTGCACGCCATACGTCACTGCGGCATCTATTTTACTGCCGCTGTCGTGCTCAAAAAGCTCCTCGGCCCCAATATGGCTGTGCCGAATATGCGCGCCACCACCACATATATTGTGGTGATCACCATTGCTGCTGCCCTCTCGGCATTTAGTGGCGTTTCGCTGCACGCCCTCTTGGACAATATCTCATGGGACATTGCACTGGACATCATTGCGCACTGGGCCATTGGTGATGCTGTCGCGACCCTTGTGCTGCCGCCCCTGCTCGTCCCCGTTCTCAGCGCCGTATTAGGCGTCAAACCGCTCCCGCCCCATTGGCCTTCACTATCCGATTGGCTTAGGGAACTCGGCATTATTGCCCTAGCGATGGGCGTTGCGTTTGGGGCTATGGTGATTGACCCCGCCTTGGGCAGTCTTTGGTACATCACCCTGCTGCCCCCGATTTTCGCCGGTGTGCGCAAGGGCATTATGCAAGCTGCGATCAGCGCCTTTCTCATCGCCTCGTTGACGCCGATCGTTGCCAAGCTGTCCTATTTCAGCAGCGAGCCTTTGGCGCTTTCCGTGCTGCTGGCGATAACGGCCACGGCCTCATTACTGGTCGGGACAGCTGTCTCCATGCAGCGCCAAACACTCGAGCAATTGGACGCGCAAAACCAAAAGCTTGAGGAAAGTGTTCTCGCGCGCACTTCTGAACTCGCTGAGGCCTACGAGTTTGAACGCCACTTGGTCCGGTCGCTCGGGCACGATTTGCGCCAACCGCTACAGACCATAACCATGCTGGTCGAAGGCATGGCGATGCGCAAATCTGAAGACGAACCTGTCCTCAATGCGCTTCGTCAAATCAGCGCAACCATGAGCAATTTTCTTGATGGTGTCCTCAACTACGCCCTCACGGACCCGGGAACCGTAAAGCCCCGCAACACAGCCCTTCGGGCCTGCGCGGTCCTTGCTGCGCTCGAAACCATCTATCTCCCCATCGCTGAAAAGCGCGGGGTCAGGCTGCATGTGCAACGCGCCGATGCGGAGTTTCAAAGTGATGAGGTGCTTCTGCGCCAGGCCCTCTCGAACGATCTCGATAATGCCATTCGCCTCAGTGCGCCGAACAGCACGGTCTCGCTGCGACACGAGATGCGCGACGGACAGCACGCCTTCATCGTCGCCGATGAAATCGCTGTCGAATACGCCCATCCTCCCGGAACCGCAGGCTTTGGCTACGGCATCATCGCCCGGGTATGCAAAGTCCTCAACGCGACACGGATTAAAGAGAAAAACATCCGCGGGATCTTGCTGCCCGCTAACCCATAGTGAGTTTCCAGCGGTTTCTGGAACGGACCTTGGAGTGCTGCGTTGATTTCGTGATGGGCTGAGCATGGGGCGACCCGGCATGCGCTTGCCTATCGGTACCGCAGCTCTGTTCCCTCGAGGTCCATGCCCCAGCCGACAGACTACGACCTGTCCTATTGCGGCCCCGCGCCCACACTCGCCGATCTGGCGACCCGCTGGGACTTTGAGCCGTTACTTCTCACCGCCCTCGCCCTTGTCGCCCTCGCGGGCTGGCATTTTCTTAAGCATCAGCCTCGCGCGCAAATGAGGGCCTTCTGGGGTGCGTGGTCGGTCGCGGCTCTACTCTTTATCTCCCCGCTGTGTGCACTCACCGTGGCCCTCGTCTCGGCCCGTGTTAGCCACCACATCCTCCTCACCATGCTCGTTGCGCCCATGCTGGCCTTAGCTCTGCCAATACGGCTGGGGCAGGCCATACCAGCTCTCGCAACACTCATCCTCGCCACCATCACACTCTGGTTCTGGCATTGGCCTGATCTTTACACTGCGGCATTCGCCCACCCGGCCGTCTACTGGGCCATGCAGGCGACCTTTCTGGGCAGTTATACTGCGCTCTGGCTCGTGCTTTTACGCAGCCCAAACATTTTCGCCGCAGGCCTCACCGCCTTGGCCGCCGCCATTCAAATGGGGTTTTTGGGTGCTCTTTTGGTCTTCGCGCCAACCCCACTCTACGCACCGCATTTGGCAACGAGCTTTGCCTTCGGCTTAACGCCGCTCGAGGATCAGCAACTAGCGGGGCTCATCATGTGGGTTCCAGCCAATCTACCGCTCCTAGGCGTTGCCGTTTGGCGGCTTGTGGCACTCCTCGCCCCCGCCACCCAGCACGGGCGCGCCGATGGGCAGTGATCTCCTGCTCATCTGGCTCAAGTTCGCCCATGTCGGCTCCATTGCCCTATGGTCCGCCGGGCTCATCTGCCTGCCCGTGCTTTATGCGCAACGCAAAGCCCTCGTCGACGAGCCGCTCCACCGCCTCCACAACTTCACGCGCCTTTTCTATATCGCGCTGGTTTCGCCAGCCGCCTTCGTCGCCATAGGTTCGGGCACGGCGCTGATCATCCTTCAGGGGACCTATGAAAATTGGTTCTCGGCCAAACTTTTTGCCGTTTCCATCATGACCGGCATCCACATTTTCACCGGTCTCACCATTCTCAAGCTTTTCGAGCCGAATAAATCCTATCCTCTTTGGCGCATGGTTTTCGTCATCACCCTGACGGTGATCGTCATCCTCGCCATTCTCACCCTTGTTCTGGGCAAGCCGCGCCTTGAGTGGCCCGAATTTTTCATCACCCACTTCAGCCCCGGCAAGCTTCGTGAAATCGCCTCAGACCTCACTGGCGGGTGGAAATGACGGTGCCGATGCCATGATCAAACACCAGCTTGCCCCCGTGCCACCCGGCAAAACCCGCAGCCATGGCGCTGAGCAGCGACAGCATCAGTCCGCCGGGCAAAACCGTCTCGGGGTTGGTGATGCGCAGCCCGGCATTGGCGGCGACAATGGCCAGCATGACCATGGCGGCGATGGCGTGGTTCCAGCTGGCAACACGCACCCGAATGCCCGGCACGGCCAGCAATTCGAGCGTGCCAACGATTGCCGCGAGCACACCGAAAACAAAGGCCGCACCCGCCGCCCACATGCCAACTTCCAGCCAAAACGGATTGGCCGACCACCAGTAGAAAATATCGACGCCCAGCGTTGCCATGACGAAGGCGATAGGGAAATGCACCAGCATGGCGTGGATGGGGTGTCCCGCCACCGCAATGGCCGAACTAATGTCCTTGTCAGCCACTTGGCGAATTTGCGGATTGGGATGATCCGAATGGGCCTCGGGGGGCGCTTCTTCGCGCTCGATTTCCCGCTCTTCCGCCTGCCGCGTGTTCTCGCCCATCACGTCCCCTCCAAACTCGTTGCTCTTGGAGCAACGTCGCTGGTGCTAGCCGGTTGCACAGGCGAGCTCTCTACCCTCGACCCTGCAGGTCCGCGCGCCGAAAATCTGGCAGCGCTGTGGTGGGTGATGTTCTATGGCGCAGCCATACTCTTTGTTTTGGTTTTAGCGCTCTTTGCGCTGGTCTATCTGCGGCCCCATTGGGCGCAAAAGATTAGCCCACGCCAATGGATCATCGGTGGCGGTCTCATTCTGCCTATTCCGGTCCTGACAGTCCTCACCGGCACGGCGCTTTTTCTCGGCGAGCAATTGCTGCCAAAAGGCGATGCGCCCCTCGTCATTGGCGTCGAGGCGCAGCAATGGGCTTGGACAATATCCTATCCCGCAGCCCCCAATATGCCCGAGAGCTCGACCCTCCACATTCCTTCCGGCGTGCCCGTTGATTTGGAGATCACCTCAAGGGACGTGATCCACAGTTTCTGGATCCCCCGCCTCGGCGGCAAGATCGACGCTATTCCCGGCAAGACCAATCGCTTCCGCATCGAGGCCAGCAAGCCCGGCGTCTATTGGGGCACCTGCGCCGAATATTGCGGCATCGGTCATGACACCATGCAAATGCGCGTCGAGGCCCACACGCCCGAAGACTTCGCCGAACTGATGGAGACTGCGCCATGAGCGATCAGCCCCTATCGCCCATTGCCCTACACAAAGCACTTGATCGCATCTGGCGCACGCCACCCGGCTGGGGGCGCCTGTCCAGCGTCAATCACACCATTTTGGGCAAGCGCTTCATGGTTTTGGCGCTGGTGTTTTTCGCCATCGGTGGCCTGCTCTCCATGCTCATTCGCGCGCAGTTGGCGACGCCCAATAGCGCTTTTATCGGCCCCGAAATCTACAATCAGATTTTCACCATGCATGGCGTGGTGATGATGTTCCTCTTCGCCATTCCCATGTTTGAGGGCTTCGCCATCTACATGCTGCCCAAGCTCTTGGGTGCCCGCGATCTCGCCTTCCCGCGCATGACCGCCTATGGCTACTGGTGCTATCTGTTCGGCGGCAGCATTTTGATCATCGCGCTCCTCGTCGGCGCGGCTCCCGACAGCGGCTGGTTCATGTATACCCCGCTCTCCTCCAAGCCCTTTACCCCCGGCATCAATGCCGATGTCTGGCTCTTGGGCATCACCTTTGTCGAAATTTCCGCCGTCACCGCCGCTGTCGAGATTTTCGTCACCATTCTCAAAATGCGCGCGCCAGGGATGTCCCTCACCCGCATGCCGCTCTTTGCTTGGTATATGCTGGTCACGGCCGGCATGATGATCATCGGCTTTCCGCCATTGATCCTCGGCTCCATACTTTTGGAGCTCGAACGCGCGTTCGGTCTGCCCTTCTTTGACCCCACACGCGGCGGCGATCCGCTTCTCTGGCAGCACCTCTTCTGGCTCTTCGGCCACCCCGAGGTTTACATCATCTTCCTGCCCGCAGCCGGGGCCATCTCGACCATGATCCCGGTCTTTGCCCAGCAACCAATCCTGGGCTATCGCGCCATTATCGCTGCGATTGTCGCCATGGGTTTTTTGTCATTTGGTCTGTGGGTGCACCACATGTTCACCGTGGGCATTCCGCATTTGGCCCTTGCCTTCTTCTCGGCAGCCAGCGCGCTCGTCGCCATTCCCACCGCGGTGCAAATCTTTGCGTGGCTTGGCACATTGGCATCAGGAAAGCCACGCTGGGACGTGCCGATGCTTTACATCTTCGGCTTCTTTTTCGTCTTTGTGTGTGGCGGGCTCACCGGCGTCATGCTGGCCATGGTCCCCTTCAACACGCAGGCGCATGACACCTATTTCGTCGTCGCCCATCTCCATTATGTGCTGGTGGGTGGCTTCGTCTTCCCCATGCTCGCCGCGCTCTACTATTGGCTTCCTCACATCAGCGGTCGACAGAGCCTTTATAAGCTCTCGATCCCGGCCTTCTGGCTGATCTTTATCGGCTTCAACCTCACCTTCTTTCTGATGCACCTCACCGGCCTCATGGGCATGCCGCGTCGCATCTCCACCTATCCCTCAAACTGGGGCTGGGATTGGCTCAATCTCTTGAGTTCGGTCGGTGGTTTCATTCTCACCATGGGCTTTGCCCTCGTCCTTGCCGACCTCATCTTGCAGATGAAACTTGGCCGCCGCTTCGGCCGCGATCCGTGGCGGGCGGCAACGCTGGAATGGGCAACCCCCACCCCGCCACCGAGCTATAATTTCGCCTCTCTCCCCCATATCGAGAGCCGAGCTGACCAAGTACTACCCGCGCTCATCGGGCCACGCCTTGCCGCAGGCGAAGGCTATCTCGGCTTTGCCCGCAACAATGAGCAGGAGACCCTCGCCGTTGACATGGTGACGGGCGCGGTCGAGCATCTCGTCATCCTGCCGCAAAATTCCTCCCTCCCCCTGTGGACCGCCCTCGCCACCGGCACATTCTTTGTGTCCTTCCTCTTTGGGCTCTATTGGTTCGCCCCATTTGGCGCACTGCTCACCATCGCCCTCTTCTTCTGCTGGACCCATCGCCTGGGTCGACAGCACGATACCGGCCCCGTCGATATCGGCCGCGGCGTCTCTGTTGTCCGCGATGGGGAAAGCCCTTGGAACCTCACGGTGCTCGCCAACCGCACAGCACTCGCGGTCGATAGCACGCTCTATGCCTCGCTGCTGTTCGGCGGGCTTTTCCTTCTCACCATCGCCCCCGCGTGGGATCGGTTGACGCCTATCGCCCTGCCCTCTGTCGCGCTTGTCGCGGCGGCCCTCGCCTCTGGCCTTGCAATCCTATGCGTGTTCTGGAGCCGCCGCTCGAACGCACAAAACACCTCCATAGCCCTGCCCCTGATCGGCGCGCTGTTCCTCCAACTTGCCACGATCATTGCCTTGCTTGCCCTAATGCTCGCGGTGCCGAACCCAACAGAGCACGCCCGCAATGCCACCATGTTGGTCACTTTGGGCTACGCTGCCATTCACGCGGGCGTCGCTGCCCTCATCACGGGCCATGCGCTCTGGCGCGCCGCCCGAGGCTATGTCTCCGCCGCTCGCGCCACCGATGTCACGCTTGCCTGGCTTTGGACCGCCTATGCCTTCGGCGCACTCATTCTCGCCCTCGCCATGACCTATGGCCTCTCTCTCTTTGGAGGGCCGTGATGATCCGCAACCAGAGGCCGCTGTTTCTGCTCATCGCAGGCTTCACCGTTTGGGCGCTGGCCTTCATCGCGCTTTACGCCATTCAGGCGTTGGGCTGCGTATACAATTGGGGTGGCGCGCATCGCGCCATGCTCATTGCCGCCTATGCCATTTCTGTTCTGGCCTTAACGGCAATGGCTCTGCTCACGCCCAAACTCACAGACCCATCAATGCCAACACTGTCCCAATCCGCCATTTGGGCCAATTGGGCAGCGCTGTTCTCCGGCGTCTTGGTGTTCTTGCCCGTCACCTTCGCCAGCACTTGTGTGTAGCTACACAAAGAGAAAGCCCCCTCAGTGAAGAGGAGGCTTTCCTTACAAACTTCTGCGGCTGGTTAGATCCAGTACGGCGTCACACCATAGTAGTCGTAGATACGACGACCGTTGTTTTCCTGCCAGAACGCTTCTTCATCGTCGCTGTAGCGCGGCGCGCCTTCCAGCTGGTCCTTGCTTATATCAACGCGATAGCCGCCAAGGCTTTCATCGTATTTCAGCTTGTCCCATGGCAGCGGGTAGTGGTCCTCACCGAGGCCCAAAAAACCGCCAAAACTCAGCACGGCATAGGAAACCTTACCGCTGCGCTTTTCGATCAAGAGACGGTTGACCGCGCCGATATGTTCTCCAGCAAGGTCGTAAACCTTGGTGCCTTCAACCTTGTCGGAGGCGATGAGGTCATGGGTTTCCTTAACGTCGACGGTAGCGACGCGGGCGTCATCATAGGCCATTTTCGATGCTCCTTCTTGTGTTGCGATGAAGGTCTAACGGCTCAACACCCGAGGGGTTTCCTCAGATAACGGAGCTGTTACTCGCGCAGCACACAGAAGAACTTAAGATTTCATTCCTAGGAATGATGTCTTTTTACTTGCAAATCCTAAAGAATAAAATAGCATAATCGCAGTCGCACTTAGGTACTACCCCTATCGGACGGCGCGACTGCTTAGTGCAAACTACAGTTCACGGATGAGTGATGAGGCACGTTGGCCAGAGACCTCTGGGCAGCGCACGATCTTCCTCGTCATGTCCACGACGTACTCAGATGATGAGGGTTTGGATGACGACGCAACCGTACTACCACGCCTATCTCAACCGCGACCGGCTCGTGCATATCGTGGACAGCGATCCCGGCACCTGTGAAGCGCTGAGCGTGCTCTTTCGTTTGGAGGGCTTCCAAACCGTCTTCTCGCTCGACATAAGCAGTTTCCAACAGGTGCTCGAACGGCGACGCGTCGATGTGATGGTCGTCAATCTCGAGCTTGGCGCGGATAATGGTCTTTCCGTCCTCCGCCGCGTGAAGATGCAGCACATGGGCGCCACCGTCATCATGCTGGCCGACCGACCGCATGTTGATCTCGCCGTTACGGCCATGAAAATGGGCGCGACCGACGTCATCACCAAGCCCATCGATACCGAGCACCTGCTCTCCGTCGTCCGTGAGGCCTTGCGCAAAGACATTCACGTCGGGGCCATGCAGGCGGGCGGACGCAGCGTTGAGGTGCGCGGGTTCTCTCAGCTTACCCCGCGTGAGCGTGAGGTGTTGCAGCTCATCACCGATGGTCAATCCAACAAGGAAGCCGGGCGCGAGCTAGGCATTTCCCCACGCACGGTTGAAGTGCATCGCGCCCGCGTCATGGAAAAGCTCGGCGCGCGCAACACCGCCGACCTCATGCGCATCGTATTAACCAGCTGAACAATGCCTGATGACAGAAGCCGGACTGCGTGATGGTATGGCTTCATCACAGGAGGACTGCTCATGGCTCGGGTCACAGGAATTGGCGGCGTCTTTTTTCGCGCAAAAGATCCCGATGCCCTATCGGACTGGTACGAAACCAATTTGGGCATCTCCCAGTTCTGGCAACAAGAGGGTGGCCCCACCGTCTTCGCGCCTTACGAGCTGACCAGCACCTATTTCGACCAGAACAAACCGTTCATGCTCAATTTCCGGGTCGATGATCTTGATGGCGTCATCGCCGCCCTTGAGAGCAATGATATTGTAGTCGAGCGCCGTGAAGAATGGGACAGCCCGGACACGGGTCGCTTCGCGCGTATCGTTGACCCCGAAGGCAATCCGATCGAGCTGTGGGAACCCATCCCGGCGCTGCGCTAGCGCCAAACAAAAAGCGCGCGACCGAAGTCGACGCGCTTTTAGAGCGGCACCGAAGTGCCAGCAGGTGCCCCCTGCGGCGAAATTCTGTGCCCGAGGACAAGAATTCCCTGGCCGTCATAAACGACAGTCTGACCGGCCTGGCAAGGCCGATGACCGCTGTTTGATCGCCCAAAATTTCTTACAATTGAACCGACCGGGACAAAACCCAACACAAACCAGATCTTGCGGTAAAGACGCGTGGCCCAAATAAAAAGGTACGCATCGCTGCGTCCCCTTCATCATTCCTGGACCTAATCCTTAGCCGCCAAGGTTAGGCAGCGTCAGATCGCCCGAGGTCAGTTTATTGGCCGTGATTGCCGTCTCTGGCTTGCCCAGCGGCAGCTCAAGCGCCTTCCACACCGACACCAATGCATCGCGCAGCTCAAGGATCATTTCCTCCGAGTGCAGCGGCGTTGGGGTGATGCGCAGACGCTCAGTACCCTTGGGAACAGTCGGGTAGTTGATCGGCTGAATATAGATATTGTGCTTTTCCAGCATCATGTCGCTTGCCGCCTTCACAGCGCGCGCATCGCCGACGATGACCGGCACGATATGGGTCGGCGTTTCCATGACCGGCAGACCGGCTTCCGCCAGAATGCGCTTGGTCATGGCTGCCTGACGCTGATGGGCCGCGCGTTCTTCACCATTGCCCTTGAGGTGCTCAATTGAGGCGCGAGCCGCAGCGCACAGCGCTGGTGGGAGCGAGGTGGTGAAAATGAACTCAGCCGCATAGGAGCGAACCGCGTCGATGATCGCCTTATTGGCCGCAATATAGCCGCCCATGACGCCATAGCCCTTAGCCAGCGTGCCTTCGATAACGTCGATGCGTTCCATCAGATTGTCGCGGTCGGCAATGCCACCGCCGCGCGGGCCATACATGCCAACGGCGTGGACTTCGTCGATATAGGTCAGCGCGCCAAATTCGTCCGCGAGATCGCAGATCTCGGCGATCGGGGCAATGTCACCATCCATCGAATAGACAGATTCAAACACGATCAGCTTGGGACGCTTGCGGTCCACTTGGCTGAGCAGTTCGCGCAAATGCGCTACGTCATTGTGGCGGAAAATCTTCTTTTCCATGCCCGACTGACGCACGCCCTGGATCATCGAGGCGTGGTTGAGCTGATCGGAGAAGATCACGCAATCGGGCAAAAGCCGCGCAATGGTCGAGATCGAGGCTTCGTTCGAGACAAAGCCGGAAGTGAAGACGAGGGCGCTTTCCTTGCGGTGCAGGTCGGCGAGCGAACGCTCAAGCTCAACCAGCGGGCGATTGGTGCCCGAAATATTGCGCGTGCCACCAGCACCAACGCCCATCTTGCCGGCAGTTTCCTGCATCGCAGTCACGACTTTTTCGTGCTGACCCATGCCGAGGTAATCGTTGGAGCACCAGATGGTGATTTCGCGGGCGTTGTCGCTGTCGTCACGGTAGATGGCGCGCGGGAATTGCCCAGCAATGCGCTCAAGGTCAGCAAACACACGATAGCGTTTCTCTGCCCGCAGCGTGTCCACTGCATCTTCAAAAATACCGCGATAGTCCATTGGGGCCGTTCCTTTGCGCATGCGCTGGGTCGGGGCAACGCCTCGCCAGGCACCGTAAGATGTAGTTATTCTTCGCTCCGCCGCATTGATATGGGTCAATTCGACGCGCTCGCAGTGGGCCCTCCTGACACCAACCGCGCCATAAAAGCTATACTCATTCTAAAGTGGGCTGCTCCAAAATCAACATCTATAGCGCTTCTGTGAACCGGAAATAGTGTAACGCGCAGGCGCTGCCCGCCGTTGCGTGGTTCCCTTATAATCCATCACAGTTGCCGACTTGGCCTGCACAATGTCACAAGAGCTCTCAGCTTTTCAGGCAGGAGAAAAGCACTCAGCCGCTGCGGAGGACATTTATGGAGCAGGCGCATTATCCCAGTTTACGGGACCAAGCTGTTGTTATTTCGGGAGGCGCGTCTGGGATTGGCGAAGCGCTGGTGCGCAATTTCGCACGCCAAGGGGCAAAGGTTGGATTTGTCGACATCGCCCAAGCGCAGGGAGAGGCGCTCGCGACGGCGCTAACCGCCGAAGGTCACACGGTTAAATTCATCGCGTGTGACATCACCGACACCACCGCCTACCAAGCCGCTATTGCCGATCTGGCCCAGCTTCATGGCGATGCGCGCGTGCTAGTCAACAATGCCGGTCATGACCAGCGCCACGACTGGCGTGAGGTGACGCCGGAGTATTGGGACGACCGCATGGCGGTAAACCTCAAGCATTTCTTCTTCGCCATTCAGGCCGTCGCCCCCGGCATGAAGCGGGCGGGCGGCGGCTCGATCATCAATTTCGGCTCGATCAGCTGGATGATCCTGACCCCCGGCATTCCCGTTTATGAAACGGCCAAGGCAGCCATTCATGGCCTGACACGCGCCATGGCCCGCGAGTTGGGCCGCGATGCCATTCGCGTTAATTCGCTGGTTCCCGGTGCTGTCGTCACCCAACGCCAGCTCGAACTTTGGCTGACGCCAGAGGATCTTGCGTCGATCCAAGCCCAACAAGCACTCAACGGCCGGGTCATGCCAGACGACTGCGCGCGCATGGCGCTATTCCTCGCCGCTGAGGACAGTCGCATGATTTCGGGTCAGCAGTTTCTCGTCGATGGCGGTTGGGCCCACACCTAGGCGCAAGAGCCCGTTCATCACGGGTTCAGCCGCCTTCACTCATCTTTCACGCTCCTGCCTTATTCACAGAACAAAAGTCCACTCCGGAATCCTTTTGGGGGAATCACCATGAAGTCCAAGGTCCTCGTCGTGCTCGCGGCAACGCTTGCTCTGACAGCCTGCACGACGACTGATCCGTTCACCGGACAGGGTAAGCTTTCGAACACTGCTGGCGGCGGCCTTTTGGGCGCGGGTGGCGGTGCTATTGCTGGCGCGCTTGTTGGCGTTGCCGTTGGTGGCGATCCTCGCGTTGGCGCGTTGATCGGTGCTGGCGTTGGCGGCCTGACCGGCGCAGCAATCGGCAATTACATGGATCAGCAAGAAGCTGAACTGCGTGCGCAGCTGCAGGGCACCGGCGTTTCGGTCACCCGCGTTGGCGACCAGATCATCCTCAACATGCCTGCCAACATCACTTTCGCGACCGATCAGTCGACGGTTCAGCCGCAGTTCAACCAGACGTTGGTCTCGGTTGGTCTTGTGCTGCGCAAGTTCGAAAAGACCATCGTCGACGTATACGGCCACACCGACTCCACCGGCTCGAACGAGCACAATCTCTCGCTCAGCCAGCGTCGCGCGGTTTCCGTCGCCACCATTCTGTCGAGCCAGGGCGTCAATCAGGGTCGCTTCTATATCGAGGGCAAGGGTTCGGCATCGCCAATCGCCTCGAACGCAACCGAAAGCGGTCGCGCGCAGAACCGCCGCGTCGAAATTCAGCTTTCGCCAATTCGCGGCTAAGCACTGCTTTAGCGATAGACGATTTGAAACGCGGCTTTCGGGCCGCGTTTTTTATTGCGGAGCGGGTGCCGTTGCCGGTGTCTCAACCACAGGCGCCGATGTTGGGCTGCCCGGTTGCATATCCGTGCCCGGCGCGCCTGAGAAAACCTGCAACACGGCCAAAATGCCAATGATCACCGCGAGAGCAATCAAGCCATAAAGCGCCCAGTTGGTTGGTCCGGTCGCACCGACACTGGCTTCAATACCATCAGCCGCCTTGATCGGCGTTGCTGGCTCCAACTCGATCCGCGAGGCATTTTCGTCGAGCACATAGTCCACCCGAGCATCGGCTGGTTCTGGTTTGCGGGGGTCGACCATCATTGTCTCCTCAGTTGGTGCTGAGGCCCTTCAATGCTTGGTGCCAATGCCGGTTCCGCGCCTTGCCCAACCCGCCCAACAAAAAAGGCCGGCGAAACGCCGACCTTTCCGATTAAAATGTAATCGACCGAACTTAGTTTTTGGCGCGCAATGCGTCGCGAATTTCGGTGAGCAATACCTGTTCAGCGCTTGGCGCTGGAGTGGATTCAACTGGCTCCTTGGCCGCGTCGCGCTTGAGCGCATTGATGCCCTTCACAACCATGAACAGCACAAAGGCGATGATGGTGAACTTCACCACCGCATTGATAAACAGGCCGATGTTGAGCGTGGCAATGCCCGCTTCCTTGGCAGCAGTGATCGATGGCACCGCGATATTATTGGGGTTCGACAAGACGATAAACAGGTTCGAAAAGTCGATACCGCCGATGATCAGACCGATCAGAGGCATAAACACGTCGTCGACGATCGATGAGACGATGGCGCCGAAGGCAGCACCGATAATCACACCGATGGCGAGATCGATCATGTTGCCCTTAATGGCAAAGTCGCGGAATTCCTTGAATACGCTCATGGCAAACCCTCTGAAATGACCGCTAATGGCGGTTGTTCTGGCCTATTCCGCCAGCATTGCCGAGGTTTTGTCGCTATTGCAATGGGCAGAATGGCGACTTGTGAACTTGGTGTGCGCAGCTGATAAGGAAGCCACACTGATCGCTGTTCCAAGACCATTGGCTCCCATGACTGCTCGCTCTACCAACCTCGATACTGCCCTGCACCTTGCCATGGATCACATCCCGCAAGGCGTTGCTGTGTTTGATAGCGCGCTCAAGCTGACCTTCTCCAACCACCGCTACAATTCCATGCTGTCGCTGCCTCCGGCACTGACCGAGGCTGGCGTGCCGTTGGAGGACATTGTGCTGTTCTTGGCCAAGCGTGGCGACTTCGGGCCCGGCGACGCCAAAACCCGCGCGCAAGACCGTATCGCGCTGCTCACCTCGCAGCCGCAGACCGTCACCCAGCGCATGACCAGTTTTGGTCAGACCATGGAGTTTTATACGGCCCGACTGCCTGAGGGCGGGATGGTCATCAGTTTCTCTGACGTGACCGCTCGCATCAGCGCTGAGCAGCAATATGAGCAGATCAACCAGACCCTCGAAAAGCGCGTTGAAGATCGCACTGCCGCGCTCAAACAGGTCAATCTTGAGCTCGAAAAGGCCCGCCACAAGGCCGATGCTGCTAACCACGACAAGACGCGCTTTCTCGCAGCCGCCAGTCACGATCTGCTGCAGCCGCTCAACGCCGCCCGCCTCTACACATCGACCCTGATCGAGCGCGCCAAAACAACTGATTTCGCTGAGCTGGCGAATTCCATTGAAGCCTCGCTCACTGCCGTTGAAGACATTATGTCGGCGCTCCTCGATATCTCCCGCATTGATAGCGGGGCGCTTCACCTCGCGCCGACCCAATTGGCCGCGCAGGACATTTTGAAAAAGATCGAGGTCGAGTTCGCCCCCATGGCGCGCGAACGCTCGATCTCGCTGCGCATTGTCAAAACCAAAGCCACGGTTTTGGCCGACCGCTCCATCGTTGGCCGCATCGTGCAAAATCTGGTGTCCAATGCCATCAAATACACCCCGGTCGGAGGCAAGGTTCTGGTCGGCCTGCGCCGTCGCGGCAATCGCTGGCGCATTGATGTCATCGACACCGGCATCGGATTTAATAAGGACCAGTTCAAGCTCGTGTTCGCCGAGTTCTCACGCCTAGAAAAGGGCGCGCGCATGGCCCAGGGCTTGGGTCTCGGCCTCTCCATCGTCCAGCGCCTCGTCACCGCCGCCGATCTCACTCTGGAACTCGACAGCAAGGAAGGTCGCGGCTCGCGCTTTTCCATCTATCTGCCTGTTGCGCGCCCACTGCGCGGCACCATCAGTCTCAAGCGCGAGACCCCAGAAGCCACCATCGGTGTGCTGAACCTAAAAGTTCTCTGCGTCGACAATGAACGCGACATCATCGAAGCCATGGAAGGCCTTCTTACCAATTGGGGTTGTCAAGTCCGCTCCGCCTTGTCGCTCAAGCAGATCGACAAAGAGGGGCTCTTGGAGGGCTGGTACCCTGATCTGGTGTTGATGGATTATCACCTCGATCAAACCTCCGGGCTCGACGCGATCGAATGGCTCCGCCACAACCTCGGCGGCCACTTGCCCGCCGCCCTCGTCACCGCCGACCGCAGCCCGCAGGTCCGCGCCATTGCCGAAGAGCGCGGCATTGCCGTGGTGACAAAGCCGGTCAAACCCGCAGCGCTGCGCGCGACGATTTCCAATCTCGGCAATCAACGCAGCCACTAAAACGAAAAGGCCGGGCGCAAGCACCCGGCCTTCTCATGTCATGGGTTGGCGTTCTTAGCTTGGCAGCTTGAACGAGACCATCTTGGTCGAGTAGCGCGATTGGATCGCACCCTGACCACCGGCCATAATGGTGATGTATTGTTCGCCATCCAGCGTGTAGCTGATCGGCGCGCCACCAGCGGCTGGCAGTTCATACTGCCAAACAACTTCACCGGTCTTGAGATCATAGGCGCGGAAGATATTGTCCGAAGCCGCCGAGATGAAGCCCAGACCACCAGCAGTAATCATCGAGCCGCCGTGTGTTGGAGTGCCCATTGGCAGTTCAAACGGCACCTTGATGCCCAATGCGCCCTGGCCCTTGGACGAACCAAAGGTGTTGCTCCACAACAGCTTACCGGTATTGAGGTCAACAGCACTGATATAGCCATATGGCGGATCAATGCACGGCACGCCAAGCGCGGTCAGCCAGAACTGTGGGAAGGCTGCGTAAGGCACGAACTTCTGCGCCACGACGCCACCCACTTCGCGCGGGTCACCCCATTCGCCCTGTGGCTCAATGCCCATCCCGTCAGCCGTTTCGCGGTCGAGCAGCTTGATGTAGCTGGCAAAACGGTTGTTGTTGACCAGCATCACGCCATTGATCGGATCGACCGAAACGCCGCCCCAGTTGATCGAGCCAAAGGTGCTCGGCGACTGGATCGAAGGGGTCAGACCCGGAGGGGTATTATTGCCTTCGTAGCGCGCCTGCTTGAACATGATGCGGCAGTAGAGCTGATCGAAAGGCGATACGCCCCACATATCCGCTTCCGTCAGATCTGCGCCACGGAAGGACGGCAGAGAGTTGGAATAGGGCTGGGTTGGGGAGATACGTTCTTCCGGCACACCGCCGGTCTGCGGCATTGGGGTTTCGGTCACGTCAAAGATCGGCTCGCCGGTCCTACGATCGAGAACGAAAACTTCACCAGCCTTGGTCGCCTGAATCAGAGCCTGACGCAGAGCGCCGTTGGAATCTGGCAGATCGATCAGTGTCGGTGGGGACGCAATGTCATGGTCCCAAATGTCGTGATGCTTGGTCTGGAAGGACCACTGAACACGGCCAGTGGTCGCGTCGAGCGCCACAACCGAAGAGCTGTACTTGTCGTCAAACTCACGACGCTGCGCGCCGTAGAAGTCTGGGGTCGCATTGCCGGTCGGCAGGTAGACAAGACCGAGTTTTTCGTCCGCTGCGGCCGGAGCCCAGCTGTTCGGAGTTGCAACGGTAAAGCTTTCGCCATTTGGTGGCTGGCCCGGCTCATCCGGACGACCCATGTCCCAAGCCCAGGACATATCACCCGTTACCGCGTCAAAGGCGCGGATAACACCAGAGGCTTCGCCCCAGTACTGACCGTCAGTCACCCAACCGCCAACAACCACCTTGCCACGCACAAAGGTCGGAGCGGAGGTGACCTTGTAGTAACCGCCGATGATCTTGCCTTCATGGTCTTCCATGCCAACGAGCAGGTCGACAAAACCGGCATTACCGAAGTCCGAACAGGCCTCGCCGGTCTTGGCGTCAAGCGCCACAAGCTTGGCAGAACCGGTGCCGGCGATAATACGCTCAGCGCATTCGCCGCTCAGGCCCGGGGCCTTGTAATAGGTCACGCCACGGCAGGTGCTGCCATGACCTTCAGAGGCGTCAAAAGTCCAGTTTTCAGCGCCAGTGCGCGCATCGAGGCTGAACAGTTCGCTATTGCCGTTACAGATATAGATCGTGTCATCGATCTTGATCGGCATAGCGTTGTTGGCCGGACGCTTGCCAACCGGCATTTCCCAAGCCACTTGCAGCTTGGAGACGTTCGAGAGGTTGATCTGGTCAAGCGGCGAGTATTTCTGCTGGCCCTGATCGCCACCAAAATATGGCCAGTCTTCGCCAGTCTGCCCGGAGGCTGCGCCACCATTGGCTGCAACAGGGAATGCCCCCATGCCGGTCTGGAACCTTGGGTCCTGCGGCAGGTTCGGCGCATTCACCGCAAAGAGCCCTGCGCCAAGACCAACCGAAACCACAGTACCAGCAGCAATCAGGCCTGCGGCCCCAGCTGGAACGCGGGCGGCAAAGCCCAGCTTGCCCTTAAGCGCGGTCTGCGCCCAAGGCATCAGCAGCCAAATCCCGAAGGCAACTGGGATCAGCAGGCGTGGCATCAGTGCCCACCAATCAAAGCCCACTTCCCACAAGGCCCAAATAACCGAAAGGGCCAGGGCACCGCCGAAAATCCACGCGCCGAGACGCTTTCCGTGGAACAGAAAATGGGCCGCGACGACGAACAATGCGCCTGCGACCACGTAATAAATCGAGCCACCCAGGCTCGCGAGGTAAGCACCAGCGCCGACATAGATCAGCCCGATGACGCCCAGCACAACAGCGAAGAGCCACATCAGGCACTTCGCAACGATGTGCGGCTTGTGCTCCGCACCCTGATCAACCATTGAAGTTCACTCCCATAAGCCTTGCGTCCACGGTCTTGGCGCTTGGTCTTTTGCCGTAGGCTTGGCTTTCTGGGAGGCACGAATGTGCACGCAATTGCACACCAACGCTTGCCGTGTTTTCGTGAAATTACCCTCCCAGAGCCATGGGTCGCCCCATGCCTAGTCGCAATGGAGTATCGAAAAATTGTGTCCTAGGCAACAATGTCGCAGGGACAAGTATACATGTGCCCAATCCGTCACATTGACGGCTGGATTGAAGCCACCCTCCTGCACCTCGTTTAGCCGTTAGAGGCGCTTAATTGGCATTGTCCGGATTGGCCTCAGGTGTGGGCGTCGCCTTGTCGGCCACGGGTGCCACTGGCACCACTTGTGGCATGCGGTTCCACGCATCGAGCGCGGCGATCTTATAGGCCTCCGCCAGCGTCGGATAATTGAAGGTGGCCTCGACCAGATAATCGAGCGGCGCCCCCAGATTGATCACCGCCTGCCCGATGTGGATCAGCTCGGTCGCCCCTTCGCCCACAATATGAACGCCCAGAAGCTTGCGGTTTTCGAGCGAAACAATGAGCTTCATCATGCCCGATTGCAGCCCCATGATGTGCCCGCGCGAGGTTTCGCGGAAACGAGCTATGCCGCATTCATAGGGGATCTTTTGCTCGCGCACCTGCGCTTCGGTTAGGCCAACCGTTGAGATTTCTGGCACGGCATAAATGCCATAGGGAAAGCTCTCCTGCTTCTTGGGCACTTGCGCTTTAAAGGCGTGCAAGGCCGCGAGCCGCCCCTGCTCCATCGAAGTTGAAGCGAGCGCGGGAAAGCCAATGACATCGCCCGCGGCATAAATATGGGGCACCTGAGTTTGCAGCGTATCGGGATTAACCGCCAGCCGCCCGCGGCTATCCGGCACGACACCACAGCTTTCGAGCCCCAGATCCGCCGTCGCCCCGACCCGCCCGGCTGCATAAAGCAACATGTCCGAGCGCACTTGTCGCCCATCGCCCAGCGTTGCCACCGCCTGCCCCATATTGTCCTTTTCCACCTTGGTCACAGGCGAACCGAGACGCATAGCGACGCCGCGCTGGCGCAGGTCATGGGTAAACTCTTCGATGATCTCGCGATCAATAAAGTCCAAGAAGTTTTCGCGCGGCTCGACAATGGTCACAGGTACGTCGAGCGCCGAGAAAATCGTGGCATATTCAATGCCGATCACCCCGGCCCCGACAACAGTGAGACTGCGCGGCACGCGAATTTCGCTGACCATTGCGTCACTATCGACAATGGTGTGGTGATCAAATTCGATATTGGCCGGACGATAGGGGGCCGTGCCCACCGCAATCACCGCAAAATCAAACCCATAACGATGATCTTCGCCGTCGTGATCAGTGACCACAATGGTGTGCTCATCGGCAAACCGGGCGATACCACCGAACGTGCGTACGCCATTGCGGGCAAACTGATGCTCGAGCACTTCGATTTCATAATCGAGCGTTTTGCGCAGACGCGCCGTCAAATCTTTGCCGTCGATCTCTTTCTTGACGCGGTAAGACATGCCGTAAAAGCCGCGCTCACGCCAACCGGAGAGATTGAGTACCGTCTCGCGCAGCGTCTTGGAGGGAATAGTGCCCGTATGCACGGACACGCCCCCCAACCTCAGCCGATTTTCCACCACCAGCACAGAGCGCCCTAGCTTTGCAGCTTGGATCGCAGCGCGACGCCCTGCGGGACCGGAACCAATGACGACAAGATCAAACTTTTCCACGGCGCGTCCTGTGCTGATGGGGAGGAGATTTAAGTCGGTTGAGGCAGATTGTAGTGTTGGCAGACGACGGCCCAGCCCTCCTCGGCAGTATCAACCACCGTGAATAAGTCTGGGTCGGATGGCGAAATCGTCCCGGCTTCGGCCAGGGCCTCAAGGTTGATCACCTTGGTCCAAAACTCGCGCCCGAACAGCAGCACGGGCACTTTGTCCATCCGTCCGGTCTGGATGAGCGTCAGGGTTTCAAAGAACTCATCTAGCGTCCCGAACCCACCGGGAAACACGGCCACCGCCTTGGCGCGCAGCAGGAAGTGAATTTTGCGCGTGGCGAAATAGTGGAAGTTGAACGCCAGTTCTGGCGTCACATAGGTGTTCGGCGCTTGCTCATGCGGCAAAACGATATTGAGCCCGATTGAGGGTGCGCCAACATCGTCAGCGCCGCGATTGCCCGCCTCCATGACGCCCGGACCACCGCCCGTCGTCACCACAAATTCCTTGTAGTCGAGCGTTGCTGCGGTCTTGGACGCGAGCTGAGCAAAATGGCGCGCTTCCTCGTAATAGCGCGAGGCGGCCTCAAGGTTCTTCTTCTGCACCTCGTTCTTAGCGGCCCATGCCGGCTTGCCCGGCTCAGGAATACGCGCCCCGCCGAACAAGACCACGGTGGAGTTGATCCCCTGTTCGCGCAGTCGCCATTCTGGCTTGAGGTATTCCAGTTGGAAGCGAATGCCCCGCGTGTCTTCAGACGTCATGAATTCGTCGTCGGCAAAGGCCAGACGATAGGTCGGACTACGCGTTTGAGCGGTATCGGGGGCCTTGCGCGAGGCTGCAATATCCTCGCTGGAGGTGCGTAAAGGCGTCGGATGGCGGCGTTTGGCCAAGAGAGATTTCCTCTTTGGGTTCGTCAGACTACAATCTGAGTGGATAGACGCGTCAATCAGCATGAGCAAGGCGATTTGAAGCCAAAAGAGACCCCGTTATTACCGAAGGCTCAACCGAGTTCATGCAAGGTATTCAAAGCACATAATATCTGAGAATTATTATACAAATGCACCGAAAATCTATTTCTCTTTTCCTCCTCTCAAGCATTGTCTCTACGTCTTCCTTTGCCAACGAAGCACTGCCAAAAGACTTCGTCTACCTCTCCCAATATGCCCCCGAAATAGCTCAAGACATGCGTTATGCTGGCGCGCATAACTTTGCCGGCCGCCCAATCACCGGCTATCAAGCGCCCGAGTGCATTCTCACCCAACAGGCTGCCGCTGCGCTGAAGGCCGCCGCCGCCGAGCTGGCCACCGAAAACCTCGCCATCCGGGTTTATGATTGCTATCGCCCGGCGCAGGCCGTTGCCGATTTCGCCTCTTGGGCCCGCGACATTGATGATCTGGCCATGCAAGGCGAATTTTACGTGCGCGTTGCTAAGTCCACGCTGTTTGACCTCGGCTATATCGCCGAAAAATCCGGCCACAGTCGCGGCAGCACGGTCGATCTCACCATCCAGTCGCTCGATGGCGCTCCATCCATGCCCTATACGCCCGAGCAGCCCCTTGTCGATTGCATCCTCCCAGAGCGCTTTGACGATGGCGTTTTGGACTTCGGTTCCGGCTATGATTGCTTTGACGAGATGTCCCACCACGGCGCATCGGGCATTTCAGAGCTTGCCACCGCCAATCGTGACAAACTCAAAACCTTGCTCGAACGCCACGGTTTCAAACCCTATGCCGAAGAATGGTGGCACTACACGCTCGCGAACGAACCTTTCCCCGACACCTATTTCGATTTCCCCGTCACCGCGCCTTAACGTGCAGCATAGGCTGGCCGACGGCGTTTCTGACTGTCCAAGCCAGCCTCTGCGCTTTGCGCGATAGCCTTGGCAATAGTCTCGCCAATGTCGTCGGACACCACAATGCCCTGCGCAAAAGGCCGCTCGTGCATCAAGTAGGGGATCGCGGCGAGATAGAGCCGACGATGATCCTTGACCGGGCTCAGAAGCGAATAATCCTCCGCCACCTGCGGAACATCCTGCCCAACCGCGAGCAATTCCTTGCGCAGCGTCGGGAATTTCAGATGCCCGGTTTCCAGCGCCTTTTGCCCGCGCGCATCGATGAAAACCGCAAACTCCAGCGTCTCGCTGTCGGTTACAATCGTCGTCCCGTGTTCGCCGTGGTCGAGCTGGTAGTCCTCGCCCAAAGCGACCACCTCCAACACCCCTGCGTCCCGCAGGGCCAGAAGGCGTCGTATGGATTCCGAGGGGACTGCCGCATAGTTATCGATAAAGACCCGCTTGAGCCCTTGGGCAAACCGCTCGGCTTCAGCTTCCGAAAACTCAGGCACCAGCGTCTCAACTTTCTCGTGCATCCGTAAAAGCGCATAGCGCCACGCCACCGTGACGCGGTTCTGCTTATTGCGTTCCACTTCAGCCAGGTTTTCGCGCGCCCAGCGAAACGGGTCCGCCGCGAGACGTTGGGCAAAATAAGCGTCAGCGAAACTGTCGGCCGTCAGGTCAACCAGCCCAATCGCACTTGCATAGCCCGGGTCTGCCTCCCCCAGCTCCTGCGCAAACAAGGCAAAGGCGTCGTCGAGCACGTGCTCGCTATGCGCACATTCTTCCAGCGCAGCTGGGGTCAAAAACCGCAAATCCTCATAGGGAATGGGGCAATAAAAATCCGCCTCCGGCAAAATCCCATGGCGCGACATCAGCGTGATGCGCAGGGGCGAGCCCTCATTGAGCTCAAAGCGCAACACGTCCTCATCCCGGATAAAACGCCCGTGCTGGGTCACCACCGCCATGGCCGCATCAATGGACGACAGTGAGGTCCCCATAATGCCGACGCGGACGGCGGGAATGTCAGCACTCAACAAACCCGACCAAGGGTTCGGAAAATAACCATCCGAAAGATCATCGTCGGGCTCAAACTCATGCCCTGTCGCAACCACGACCCGCTCAAAAGGCCCAAATCTTTGGCCCTCTCCCGCGACGAGATAAAACAGCCCCTCGTCCCGTTCGACATCGATAATTTCCGTGTTTTCCGAAACACTCACCAGAATGCCCCGGTCCTCGGCCGTTTCGACGAGCTTCAGAAATTGGTGACGAAAGAACCGCCCCAGCAACACGCGTGGCGTAAACGCCCGATCATCAAGCGCAACCGGATCAACGCCATAATCGCGCAAAACCTCGTGTGGCAGCGACCTCAGAAAGTCGAGATAGGTCATCTCAATGGCAGGAATTTCGATACTGGCGATATTGGCCAGCATGGTGCGATCGGCCGTCTGTGGCGAATAGGGCATGCCAACACCGGCCTCCCGCCCCTTTTCAAAAAGCGTGATGGCTCCCACACCGCCTGCGTCGACCAAATGCTTGAATGTATAAATCCCGGTCGGGCCCGTACCAATAATCGCAATATGCGGGGGCATTCATCTGCCTTGTCAAACCTCGTTTGATCTAAACCCTGCTGCGGCCGATTGGTTTCCGCTTGGGACGAAGTTGATCAACCCCTTGCATCTTCCGCGATTACTCCGCATATAGCGCTTCGGGAGGTTGGCGCGGACGTGTTCCTCGTCGATCGGGTCAGGTCCGGAAGGAAGCAGCCCAGGTGAGATCCTCACGGGTCGATGTCCAACCTCCTACTCACTTCTCTGTTCGTATCGAGCTTTTTCGTCCCCAATTGGCCAAGAGGCTTTTGCGGGATGGCTTTCCATGTCCTATGTTCAGAGAATGAACCAAGGCAGATTCCCCGATATGCGATTGGACGGGCTCAATGGCTGAAACCAAGACCTCGCCCTACCTCGTCCTCGCCCGCAAATATCGCCCCACCGATTTCTCGACCCTCGTGGGTCAAGACGCGATGGTGCAGACGCTGGGCAATGCCTTTGCGCAAAACCGTATCCACCACGCCTTCATCATGACGGGTGTGCGCGGCGTGGGCAAAACCACAACCGCGCGTATTCTGGCCCGCGCCTTCAATTATGAAGACGAGAACGGTCGCCACCCCCAGCTGGACCTCAGCAAAGAGGGCGTGCACTGCCGCGCGATTATTGAAGGCCGCCATGTCGACGTGATCGAAATGGACGCGGCCTCTAATACCGGCATTGGCGACATTCGTGAGATTATCGACTCGGTCAAATACGGCCCGAGCTCGGCTCCCTACAAAGTCTACGTCATCGACGAAGTGCACATGCTCTCGACAGCGGCCTTTAACGGGCTGCTGAAAACGCTCGAAGAGCCGCCGCCATACGTCAAATTCATTTTCGCGACGACGGAAATCCGCAAGGTTCCGATCACCATTCTGTCGCGCTGCCAGCGTTTCGATCTGCGCCGCATTCCGGCGGAGATCATGTCCGAGTATCTCGAGACTATTCTCGATAAGGAAGGCATCAGTTTCGAAACTGACGCTTTGGCTATGATCGTGCGCGCCGGCGAAGGCTCGGCTCGTGATAGTCTTTCCCTGCTCGATCAGGCGATCGCCCACGGCAATGGCACCGTCACCTCCTCGACCGTCAAAGCCATGCTTGGCCTTGGCGACCGCGCCCGCATCATTGATCTCTTCGAAGATTTGATGGGCGGTCGGATTGGCGAAGCCCTCACCACTTTGCGCGAGCTTTATGATCTCGGTGCCGATCCGCAGACCATGCTCTCGGACTTGGCGGAGTTCACCCATCTCGTCACCCGCATCAAAGTCGTCCCCGCCGCAGGCGAAGACGCCTCGCTGACGCCGGACGAGCGCAATCGCGGCCAAGACCTTGCCTCCCGTCTCACCATGCGCGCCCTCACCCGCGCTTGGCAGATCCTCTTTAAGGGTAATGAAGAAACCGGCCGCGCGGGCAATGCTTTGCAAGCGGCTGAGATGACCCTCATTCGCCTCGCTTACGCCGCAGACCTGCCAAGCCCAGATGAGGTGATCGCCAAGATCACGCAGGGCGGTTTCCCAGCTGGCAACGGTAACGGTGGTGGCGGCCAGTCCATGCCTCCGCGCATTCCAAGCGGCCCGTCTGGTTCTGGCGGCGGCGGCGCAACCGCCATGCGCGTCAATGCTCCGCAACTGGTCGCGCAGCAACCTATGGCGCAAGTTTCCACGCAACCGCGTGCTGAAGTCGCACCGGCCTTTGCTACCATCTCGAGCTATCGTGATATTATCTCCTTGGCCTCGGCAAAGCGCGATGTGCTGACCAAGCTCGCGCTCGAAAGCCAGATGCGTCCCGTGTCCTTTGAACAAGGCCGCATCGAGGTCGCTTTGGAACCGGGCGCAGACCCAGCGATTATCGGTACATTGTCTGCCCGCTTGCAGACATGGACCGGCCAGCGTTGGCTGGTCATGGTTTCGACCAAGGCGCCGGAAGGTCTGACCATCCGGCAAGAAGTTCAGAAGAAAAAAGATGCCGCAACCGCCGAGGCGCATGACGACCCGGTGGTCAAAGCGATCTTTGAAGCATTTCCGGGCGCAAAACTTGTGAACGTGACCGTGCGTGAAGACGCCGTTGTTGCAGAAGAAGAAGTAGCGCAAGCCCCACTCGAAGAGGACGACGAATGAAAGACATCATGGGAATGATGAAGGCCGCCAGTGAAATGAAGGCCAAGATGGAAACCATGCAGAACGAGCTCGCTGAACTGGTTGTCGAAGGTCGCGCCGGCGGCGGCATGGTCACCGTTGCTCTTTCGGGCAAGGGCGAGATGAAGTCGATCAAGATCGACCCATCGCTGGCCAATCCTGCGGAAGTGGAAGTTCTCGAAGACCTCGTGTTGGCGGCGTTCAACGATGCGCGCGGCAAGAGCGAAGCGGAAACACAGCGCAAAATGGCTGAAGTCACCGCTGGCCTGCCCCTGCCTCCAGGCATGAAGCTGCCGTTCTAGGTCTCAATTATTCTCGGGCCATCATTGGCCCCACTGCGCCAGCCTTGTGCCCCTCGTGGGGCCCATAAGTGCCAGCCAGATGCCCCAAAAAGGCCCATAAATGGCAACCACCGGCGGACCGGAAATTGAGCAACTAATTCTGCTCTTGGCACGTCTGCCGGGGTTGGGACCGCGTTCGGCCCGCCGCGCCGTTTTGCAGATGATCAAGAAAAAAGAACAGCTGATGATCCCGCTGTCAGCCGCGCTTGATCGCGCCGTCGCAGCCGTCTGCACCTGCGAGGTCTGCGGCAATGTCGATACCAAAGCCCCATGCACGATCTGTTCTGACCCAAAACGCGGTCAAAGCGGGATTTTAATTGTCGTTCAAGATGTTGGCGACCTCTGGGCGCTGGAGCGCGCAGGCGTTGGGCAGGTTCGCTATCACGTCCTCGGTGGTGTGCTCTCGGCGCTGGATGGCGTTGGCCCGGAAGACCTCAATCTCGACGCCCTGATCGCCCGCGCACCGGAATATTCCGAGATGGTGCTGGCCATGAACGCGACCGTCGAAGGCCAAACCACAGCCCACTACATCACCGATCACCTGCTCAACACAGGCATTCGCATCACCCGCCTCGCCCACGGCGTGCCCATCGGTGGCGAGTTGGACTATCTCGACGAAGGCACGCTCAGCCAAGCGCTGCGCGCTCGCACCGAAATCTGAGCGATTTCAATCAGATATGGGGACGGAATTCGTCCGACCCATTCCAACTGTGCTCGTCATCGACCGGCCCATCGTCGTCGCCATAAAGCTCTTCTTCGCCGATCAAGGCGTCTCGCGCATCGACATCGTCGGGCGATAGGGCATCGAGATGATCGGCCGGGTCTGATGAGACAGCGCCAGTGATATCGGGATAGTCCTCCGCATCTTCCAAATCGCCGGTCAGCGCCGAAATAGCGCTATCGAGTTCATCAACCAGCGATTGAGGATCACCGCCACCAAAATCGCCGCTTTCGCGCATAGCCATTTCATCGCGAATTTCGCGCAGCCGCTCGACCCGCTCTTCGACCGAACGATCTGATCCATAAAGCAAATCGTCGATTTCATTCTGGCTATAAGGGTGGGCAATTCCCGGCTGATCGGTGCCATCTTCCATCACGTCCTGCGGCAGGAGGTGACCAGGGTTATCGTGCTGACGTACCATTTCCTTCTCCCATTCAGCGTGTGCTGTCGGCTAGGAACGGATCATAGCGGTCCGTGGTTCGTCGCTATTCTCAAATGTGATAAGTAAAGGCCCCGCTTTCGACGGGGCCCAAACCTTAATTCAAATCAAGAGGTTCGTCGTTGACCAACTTCAGCACGGGAGCATCATCGTCCCGTCCTTCCCACCCAGGGGGAAGCGATTTGCTGGTCTTTGCTCCCAAATCCCGCAACTGCTCTATCTGCCGAACGACATTGCCGCGACCGGACGACAGCTGGTCCTTGGCCTTGGCGAAGTTGGCTTGTGCGGTGTTGAGGCCCTTTTCGACCTGATCCATGCTCGAGAGGAATCCGGCAACCTTTTCATAGAGTTTGCCAGCGCGTTCAGCGATTTCCTCGGCGTTCTGGTGGCGCTTTTCGATGTCCCAAACATTGCGCACCGTGCGCAACACGGTCATCAGCGTTGTCGGGGTCGTCAGCATGACGCCCTTGGACATGCCAAATTCGACCAATTTGGCGTCGTGCTGAATGGCCGTCGCCAGCGCCGATTCAATCGGCACAAACATCATTACGTAGTCCAGACTAGACTTTGCGGCCCGGTTATACCCCTTGGCGCCCAGCGTGGTAATGTGCGTCCGGACCGAATGGATATGCGCTCGGAGGTATGTTTCTCGCTCGTCTTCGGGCGAATTGACGAAGGATTCAAAAGCAGTGAGGGACACCTTGCTATCGATCACCAGCACATCGCCATTGGGCATGCGGATTTCGACGTCTGTGCGCAGGCGCTGATTATCCTCAATCGTGTGGCTCTGCTGGGTGAAATACTGCTCACCCTCACGCAGGCCGGACTGTTCAAGAATTGTGGAGAGGATCATTTCTCCCCACGCGCCTTGCGTCTGCGAACTACCCTTAAGCGCACGCGTCAGGTTCTGCGCTTCGGTGGTGATCTGGAGATTGCTCTCCGACAGAGCCCGAATCTGCTCGGACATTGCCGATCGATCCCTGATAAGCCCTTGATGGAATTCAGTTATTTTCTCCTGAAGGGGTTTCAGGAGGACATCGACCTGTTCGCGATTCTGCTTGGTAAAGGTCTCGCTATGGGTGCGCATCACGTCACCCGCGATGGCCTTGAACTCATCCGTCATCTGCTGGCGGGCTTCGGTGAAGCGCTTCAGCTCCGTGGCGTGATTACGGGCCTGTTCATCAAGCCGCGTGCGCATTGCCGCCAGTTCCGCCTGCATGTCGGCCGCACGATCCCGCTCGGAAAACATCTGCTCGGTCGCGCGCTCGCGCTCGTGCTGAAGCTGCCCCTCGATCTCGCGCAAGCGGGAATCACGCTGCAAAATCTGATCGTTAAGCCCCGAGCGTACGCTCTCTAAATTCTGCGCCGCCTGCATTTCGGCGCGCTCTAGGGTGCCACGATTGCTGGACATCACAGCAATAAGCGCGATCAGCAGCGCCAATGCCAACACGCCCACGAGGGTGACGCCAATGGAAATCGGCAAGCTGCCGAGAGTAAAAAGAATTTGGTCGAGATCGCTCATGGACCAATCCTAATCCGATTCTTTCGTTCGCAAAATGTTCTCGTGTGACACCACTAAGGTTGACCAAGAGCCCGGAAATCGCCATATCCATGACAATCCTTCCATTGCCGGACCTTCTGCCATGGCTATCCGCCCCATTTTGATCATTCCCGATGCGCGCCTGCGCGCTGTTTGCGACCCGATCGTTGAGATCGATGACGAGATCAAAACGCTGGCAGCAGACATGCTGGAAACCATGTATGCCGCGCCAGGCATTGGCTTGGCCGCGCCACAGATCGGCGTCATGAAGCGTATCGTTGTGATCGACGTGGCCAACGAAGGCGATGAGCCTGCGCCCCATGTCATGATCAACCCAGAGATCACCCAATTTGGTGAGGAAATTCAGGTGACTGAAGAGGGTTGCCTCTCGATCCCTGAACTCTATTACGAAGTAGAACGCCCCAGCACGGTGACCGTAAAGTACACCAATCTTGAAGGCGAAGAGATCACTGTCGATGCCGATGGCAAGTTGGCCGTCTGCATTCAGCACGAACTCGACCACCTCGATGGCGTTCTTTACATCGACTATCTGAGCCGCTTGAAGCGCGATCGCGTCATCAAGAAGTTCGACAAGCAAGCCCGCCTGTCTGCGCGCTAAGCCAATTTGGATTGAGGGGCTCCGGCCCCTCTCCTTTTCCGTTGGGACAATATTAAAAGAGGCACTTGGCCATGCGTATCGTTTTCATGGGCACGCCCGAATTTTCTGTCCCAACGCTGACCGAAATTGTTTCGGCAGGGCATGAGGTTGTCGCTGTTTACACGCGCGCGCCAAAGCCCGCGGGCCGTGGCCAGGCCGAACGCAAAAGCCCGGTTCACAAGGCCGCTGAAGCCTTTGGCATTCCTGTCTTCACACCGAAGTCGCTGAAAAGCGAAGAAGAACAAGCCACTTTCGCATCCCTAGAGGCGGAGGTCGCAATTGTTGTGGCCTATGGTCTGCTGCTGCCCAAGGCGGTTCTGGAAGCGCCGGAATACGGCTGCTTGAACCTTCACGGCTCCCTCCTGCCACGCTGGCGCGGTGCCGCGCCGATGCAGCGCGCTATCATGTCGGGCGACAAGCAAACTGGCATTGTTGTCATGCAGATGGACGAAGGCCTCGATACTGGTGACATGGGCCCCACCGAGATCGTCCCCATCACCCCGACCATGACGGCGGGCGAGCTGCACGACAATATGATGCGTGTCGGCGCTGACCTTATGGGTCGCGCACTGGCTGCGCTTGAACGCGGCAGCCTCGATTTTACGCCTCAGCCAGCGGAAGGCGTCACCTACGCCGCCAAGATCGACAAGGCTGAAGCCAAACTCGATTTCACCCAATCGGCGGAAGCGGTCCACAACACCATTCGTGGTCTTTCGCCCTTCCCCGGCGCTTGGTTTGAGATGACCCTCAGCGGTAAAACCTATCGCGTTAAAGCCCTCCGCTCGCAGCTGGAGACCGGTTCTGGGGCGCCGGGCGCCTTCCTTGGCGGAGAACTCGTTATTGCCTGTGGCGAGGGCTCTGTGCGCCTCACGCAAGTTCAGCGCGAAGGCAAGGGCGCTATGGACGCCGCCACTTTCCTACGCGGCGCAGGCACACTCCCTGAGATGGTCGGCTAATGCCACGCTATAAGTTCACCATCGAATATGACGGCACCGCCTTTTACGGCTGGCAGCGTCAGAAGAACCAGATCAGCGTTCAGCAAGTGTTGGAAGAAGCTGTCCTGAAATTCTCAGGCGAAACGGTCAACAGCCAAGCCGCTGGGCGCACCGATGCCGGTGTGCACGCCCTTGGTCAGGTCGCCCATATCAATCTGTCGAAGGAATGGGACCCGTTCCGTATTCGCGAGGCGATGAATTATCACATGCGCAAGCATCGTGTGGTGATCGTTGAGTGTGAAGCTGTTCCGGACACGTTCGAGGCACGGTTTTCGGCCAAAGCCCGCCACTACGAATATCGCATCCTCACGCGCCGCGCTCCTCCCGCGCTGGAGCTCAATCAGGTCTGGCATGTGCCCAAGCCGCTTGATGTCACCACGATGCACGAAGCGGCCCAACTCATTTTGGGCCTTCACGATTTCACCACCTTCCGCTCGTCCGAGTGTCAGGCAAAATCGCCCATGCGCTCCCTCGATGAGCTCAACGTCACGGGCGATGACGAGTATATCTCGGTTACGGCGAGCGCCCGCAGCTTCCTGCACCATCAGGTCCGCTCGATGGTGGGTTCGCTCAAAATGGTGGGCGAAGGCAAGTGGACGCCAGCGGATTTCCGTGCGGCGCTTGACGCAGCCGACCGCACCCGCTGCGGCGCCATGGCGCCATCAACGGGTCTCTACTTTGTCGGCGTTGACTACTGATTAGCCGGCGGTTGGGACGGGTAGTACAAGGGCGATGACGCCCATTGCCAGAAACACACCCACCGCCTGCGAAATAAACAGCAAAGCAATCTGCCAGCCGCGCAGGGTCATGATGTGTCGGCCAATGTTGACGAACGTCACAATCGCCGCGATGGCCACCGCGAGCAGGACAATTAGTCCGGCCTCGTTGAACAAGACCGAAACCAATAGCAGCGCCCCCGAGACCAGCGTGATCCAATTGCTGGCAACAAGGTACGGAATAAATGCGTCTTGGCGCTTGATCTGACGCAGGACCATCGAGGCTGTTAGCGCCTGTGCGCCAAACAGCGCTAGGTTCATCACCACGGTTTGCGTCGGTGCGCCTGCCGGAGTGCTAAAGCCCAGCAGCATCGGGCCAAACCCAGCCAGAATCATGGCCAGCAGCACGGCAATCAGGCTGCCGACGAGACCTTTGGTCGAGAAGTCATAGTATTGCGCAGCGTCGCGCCTACCCAGAACAAGGGCCCATGTCCCTTTTGCGGCACTAGCGGCTTCGGCGAAAAAACTCGGGAACGACTGGGCCAATGCGGTTCAACTCGTCAGACAGCAGAAAGGGTGGACGCAGCAAGCATGTAGAGTGTCTGAGGCACCCCGACAAGGAGCACAACTGTTAGGATTGCAAATGCGGCTGAAACGCCGCGCTGAAATCCTGCCCCGACACGCCCCAAAGCGTAGAGCATATAGGCCAGCCCAAGCCAAAGAATGGGCATGAGAGCCGGGCTAATCATGGTCACAACCGTGCCCACGAAGAGGTAGAAGATCAGCGCATAAACGCCCGGGACATAAATATCCGGGCGCCAGATTGGCCCGGAAACGGCAAAGCGCGTGCTCCACACTCCGATCAGCAAGGCCGCCAACCATATGGTCTGGATAAAGAATATCTCGATAAAACTCTCTGGCGTCGGCACACCCATTTGCATCGAGGCCAGCATAACGACGAGAAACACAACCGCGTAAAACAGCACGATCGCTGTGAACAGCCCTGCGGCAGAGAGTTGGAACTGCTCCAGCCCTTCGCGTTTGTTGCGCAGGATCAGCTTCCAGCCTGCAAAAGCGTAGCGCAGTGCCGCAATAGTTCTCATCGTGAGGAGCTCGCGAAGAAACGGGTCATGAACTCGGCGTAAATTTCCGTCAGCCCTTCGAGGTCGGCCAGCGCCATATGCTCATCTGCCTTGTGCATTGAAGGGCCAACCAGACCACATTCCACCACCGGACCATAGTCGGCGATAAAGCGTGCATCAGACGTGCCACCGCCAGTGGACAGCTCAGTCACCTTGCCGGACCGCTCGGACAGGACGGATGTCAGCGTCTGGACGTCATCACTCAAAGGCGAAAGGAACGACCGCGACGGAGTGCCGACAATGTCAAAGTCGATTCTGGTGCCCTTGGCGTCGACGGATGCAATGCGCTCCTTGATCCAAAGAGCGAGCTTTTCCGGCGTCCAGAGATCGTTGTAGCGGATATTAAAGCGGAGCGAGCCGCTCATCGGAATGACATTGGATGTCGGGTTGCCGACGTCGATTGTCGTTACTTCGAGGTTCGAAGCCGGGAAGTGCTCCGTCGCCTCATCGAGCTTGGTTGTTGAAATGGCAGTCGTCACAGCGGCCAGCACCGGCAGCGGATTGTTGGCCTTATGCGGATAGGCAACGTGGCCCTGCGTGCCGGTGACGGTGATCTTGCCCGAGAACGAGCCGCGACGACCGATCTTGATGCTATCGCCCAAGGTTTCGGTGGAGCTCGGCTCACCGACAATGGCGAAATCGAAGCGGTGACCGTTATCCGCCATCCAGCGGCAAATCTTCTCGGTGCCGTTTATGCTGTCGGCTTCTTCGTCATTGGTAATGGCGAGCTGGATGATCCCCGCATCCGCCGGGATTGTCGCGCAAGCAGCAACAAAGGCTGCAACACCCGACTTCATATCCGCAGTGCCACGGCCAAACATTTTGCCGTCAGCAATTCGCGGCACAAACGGATCAGAGGTCCAGAAAGCTAAATCGCCCGGCGGCACAACATCGGTGTGGCCACCAAAAAGCAATGTCCGGCCCGCCGCACCGCGCGTCGCAAAAATATTGTCGACGAGATAGGAGCCGTCGCCCTCAAATTTAAGGCGCGTTACCGTGAAGCCGAGCTTGGTCAGCTCAGCGTCCAGCAAATCAAGAACGCCTGCTTCTGTCGGCGTTACCGAAGGGCAGGACACGAGGGCATGAAGAAGCGATTGGGCGTAAGAAGTGGTCATACCCAATGGGTATCGACCACTTCGAGATTTGACAATGCCAGACGCTATTTCACGCTGCAGCATTCACCGGATCAGCGCCATAATTATTGGTGCCGTGGGAGCCCTTTAGAAAACCGAGCTGGATGAACATGTAGATCGCAAAAACCGCAAAGACGAGAACGAGGACACTCATCCACATTGGGGGGACCATATAGGTCAGCCCATTTTCTGTGATGGCGGTCGCTCCAATGGCGCTGGCTTGCAAAAGATTGATGACGACGCTGCCCCCGAGAAGAATGAGAACATCTTTCCCGTCGTTATTGCGATCGTGACGGCGTTTTAGGCCAATGCAATAAGTCGGGTAGAGCAAGGCAAGATTGATCAGCACAGCGAACCAGGCCACGGCAGTGGTGTTGCCTCCAGCCAAAATTCCCAAAACTAATGATGCGACAATCGAGACAACGAACAGGCACAATACGCCGATCCACCACTGTTTGCGCGAAATGCGCCCGTCTGTGGTCAACAGCAAGGACTTCAAACTGTCCATATTTCCCCTCCACATCGGAATCGATCCGACAGGTGAGGATAGGACGCCGACGAAAACTCCGCCAGCGCCCCAAATTTGATAGCGGATTAGTCGCGCAGCAGCTCGTTGATGCCGGTCTTGGAACGGGTCTGAGCGTCCACGGTCTTGACGATAACGGCGCAGTAAAGGTTCGGGCCTGGCGTGCCATCTGGGAATGGCTTGCCTGGCATGGAGCCGGAAACCACGACGGAGTAAGGAGGAACCTTACCGATGTGGATTTCGCCGGTGGCGCGATTAACGATCTTGGTCGACTGACCGATGAAGACGCCCATCGAAATGACCGAGCCTTCGCCAACGATCACGCCTTCAACGACTTCCGAGCGTGCGCCGATAAAGCAATTGTCTTCGATGATGGTCGGGCCAGCCTGCAGCGGCTCAAGCACGCCACCGATACCAACGCCACCGGAAAGGTGAACATTCTTACCGATCTGAGCGCAGGAGCCAACGGTTGCCCATGTATCAACCATGGTGCCTCCATCCACGAAAGCGCCGAGGTTAACGAAGGACGGCATCAGAATGACGTTCTTCGCGATGTGTGCGGAACGACGAACAACGGCACCCGGCACAGCGCGGAAGCCCGACGCGCGCCACATGCTTTCGTCCCAGCCTTCAAACTTGGTCGGAACCTTGTCCCAATAGGTCGAGCCATTGGCGCCACCGGAGATTGGGGCGTTGTCGTTGAGACGGAAGGAAAGCAGCACAGCGCGCTTCAGCCACTGATTGACGACCCACTCGCCGTTGACCTTCTCAGCAACGCGGGCCTGACCGCTGTCGAGCAGGTTCAGCGCAGTTTCAACCGCGTCACGAACGTCGCCTTTAGTGGACGAATTGATTTCGGCGCGGTTTTCAAAGGCGGCGTCGATGGTCTGGGCGAGCGTTTCGAACGACATAGCGGCTCCTAAAGAAATTCTGATGGGGACCATTAGCCGGGGGGAAGAAGGTGTCAACGGCAATACCAGCCCGTGACGTCCTTATTGAAACAAAAATCCCCGCAAACGCGGGGATTTTCAAAGACAAATCAGGAGAGCGCGACTTAGCGCGGCTCAGCCTGTGGATAGACGCCCAAGATGCGGAACTTGTCGGTAAAGAAGTTGAGTTCTTCAAGGGCGAGCTGAACCGAAGGATCATCTGGATGGCCTTCGATGTCGGCATAGAACTGGGTCGCCTGGAAATTCCCACCGACCATATAGCTCTCGAGCTTGGTCATGTTGACGCCATTGGTGGCAAATCCACCCATGGCCTTATAGAGGGCCGCCGGTACGTTGCGCACACGGAAGATAAAGGTGGTCTTCACCTTGCCTTCGTTCGGCGCCAGCTTTTCAGTCGGCGACAGCACCAGAAAACGCGTCGTGTTATGTTCCGCGTCCTCGATATTGCTCGCGATCACATCCAGACCATAGGTCTCGGCGGCAAAACGCGAAGCAATCGCGGCCACAGACTTATCGCCCTTTTGCGCAATCTCGCGTGCAGAGCCCGCCGTATCGACCGCATTAATCGTGCGGAAGCCATGGTCAGAAATAAATTTGCGGCACTGACCAAGCGCAACGGAGAGCGACTGAACGGCTTTCACGTCAGCAAGGGTGGACCCGCGCACGCCCAACAGGTTCATCTCAATGCGCAGATAGGTCTCACCAATAATGTGCAGACCACTCAGCGGAAGCAGGTGGTGAATGTCGGTAATACGGCCATAAAGTGAGTTTTCAACCGGAACGACAGCATAATCTGCCTTACCGGATTGGACCGCATTGAGCGTGTCCTCGAAGGTCACACAGCCCAGATATTCCTCTCCTGGAAAGAAATTAGCCGACGCAGCGTGGCTGAAGGCGCCATTTTCGCCTTGGAAGGCAATCTTCTTTGTCATGGGATATCCGTTTAATTGGCAGGCCGGGCGGTTTTGACGCGGAGGCTTGAGTGTGTCAATGACAGTATAGAGATGCGTGCAACCTTCCTCTGCGTGGGGGAATTGTCGCACCAAAGGATTGGCCTGTTGCACGGCAGCAGGTCTTGATACTATGTTCCGCGCGCGTTGGGCTGGCCGTTGAGGCAGATTCTCCAAAATGGAGTATCTAATGGGCTGGCCCGGAATTGTCCCCGGGGATGGACCGGCAGAGAGACCAAATGAATTCGTTTGAGCTAAACAAGATTTTCGGCGCCGTCCTCGGCACCCTGTTGTTCATCATGGCAGTCGGCTTCCTTGCCGAGTCCGTGTATGCACCGATCGAAAACAACGGGCCAGGCTACAACCTGCCCGAACCAGAAGTTGCCGATGCTGCGGCTGGCGGCGAAGTTGAACAGGCTGTTCCAGTCGCTGTTCTGCTGGCCAGCGCTTCGGCTGACCGTGGCGCGACCGCGGTTCGCAAGTGCCAGTCTTGCCATAACTTCGCTGAAGGCGAACCAAACAAGCAGGGCCCATATCTCTATGACATCATGGGTGGCCCACAGGCACATGCCGACGGCTTCGCCTATTCGGACATCATGACCCAGCATCATAACGATGGCCTGGTCTGGTCCTATGAGAACATGGATGCATTCCTGGCGAATCCGAAGGGCTACGCTCCAGGCACCAAGATGGCATTCGCTGGCGTAAAGTCCGCTGAAGAACGCGCTGACATCATGGCATACCTGCAGACCCTGTCTGCAAATCCAGCTCCATTCCCAGTTGCTGAAGGCGGCGCTGAAGAAGCAGCTCCTGCTGCAGAAGCTGCGCCAGCCGCAGAAGAAGCCGCACCAGTGGCTGAAGAAGCTCCAGCTGCCGAAGTTGCGCCAGCAACTGAAGGCACCGCAACGCCTGCTGAAGTTGTTGCCCCTGCTGCTGAAGACGCACCAGTTGTTGAAGCTGCTCCGGTTGTCGAAACCCCGACTACCACTGAGACAGAAACTCAGGTTGAAGGCACTCCTGCTGAGCAGGCGCCTGCTACCAGCAACTAAGATTGCGACTGAGCTAGAATCTTTGAAGCCGCGCCCTCAACAAGGCGCGGCTTTTTTGTGTTTTGAGGGAGACATGGAATGCTGCTGCTACACCTATCGGACGTTGATGAAGCAAGCTGGGCCAAGGCGTTTCAAACAGCGCTAGGCGATTATCCAGTTGTGCGCCGCGGGGATGATTTCAACCCCAAGGACGTGCACTACATCTTCGTTTGGAAGCCCAAGGCCGACGCTTTCGAAGGTCTGACCGAACTTCGCGCCATCCTCTCCCTCGGCGCCGGCGTCGACGCGTTGCTTAAGCGTCCTGATTTGCCTGACGCCCCCATCGTGCGCTTTGTCGACAACGACCTCAGCCAGCGTATGAGCGATTATGTCGTTGCCCATGTCACCATGCATCACCGGCAGTTCAGCCGTTTCGCCGCCGATCAAAAAGCGCGTCGCTGGGCACAATATTATCCGCCTGCCTCCCACGAAACACACGTGGGCATCATGGGCATGGGTGTGCTCGGACAAGACGCCGCCAAGCGCCTGCTTCCGCTCGGCTTTAAGGTTTCAAGCTGGAGCCGGTCTGCAAAGCACATCGAGGGCGTCGAGAGCTATGTCGGCGCTGAGCAGTTTGACGCCTTCCTGGCCAATACCGACATTCTGGTCAATCTACTGCCCCTCACCCCTGAAACAACCGGAATTCTCAACGCCGAGACCTTTAACAAGCTGCGCAAGGGCACGCTGCAGGGAGGCCCTGCCATCGTCAATGCGGCGCGTGGTGGGCATCAGCGCGAAGCCGATATTGTGAACGCGTTACAATCTGGAGTTCTGGGTGCAGCGAGCCTCGATGTCTTTGAAGTCGAACCCTTGCCGGAGCAAAGCGCTCTGTGGGACGCGCCAAACTGCTACATCACACCTCACATCGCTGCGATCTCAGATGAACGGAGCGGCGTTCGCTATTTTACGCAGATGATAAACGACCATCGGAACGGGCTGCCCCTCCGTAACGTCGTCGACCGCAAACGTGGGTACTGATCCTATTTTTGTACTAGCGCTTTTTTCTATTAACGGTCAGCATGGTCACAACAATTTCTTGGAGGCTCAATGTCCGAAACTGCAGCCAAAGTGAGTTTTTATGATCGCCTTAAAACGGCGACCAAACACCGATTTGCAGAACCCATTCTGGCAGCACTGTGCTTCCTCGAAGCGATGATTATTCCAGTATTCCCAGAGATTATGCTGGCCCCCATGATCATTGCAGATCGTCTCCGCGCCTGGCGTCTCGCAGCTATTTGCACGGTCGCTTCCGTTGCTGGAGGCCTTGCAGGCTATGCGATTGGCTATTTCCTGTTTGATAGCATTGGTCGCGCCATTATCGATTTCTACGGCGCCGCCGATGGCTTTGGCGCGCTGCGTCAAAGCTTTAATGACAACGGCCCCCTGATGATCCTGATCGGAGCGCTGTCTCCGATTCCTTATAAGGTCATCACCATCACCAGTGGCGTGGCCGGTCTCGATCTCTGGACCTTTGTGATCTACGGCATCATTGGTCGCGGACTGCGCTACTTCGTGCCATGCGGTCTCTTCTATTTCTTCGGCCCAATCGCTGGCGAGTTCATCGAGAAACACAAGAAGTGGGCAGGGATTGGCATGGTTGCCTTGGTCGTGGTGGGCTTTGCTATGGCGCCACTCCTGTTCCCGAAGGCGGGCACCGAGATTGCCGATGCCGCCATCGAAGAAACCACAGGTATCGACCTGATCACCAACTAAACTACGGGGCGTTAAGCCCCGTAGCGCTGCTTCAGCAGTACATAGAGCACGCGTATGCCTTGGTCGGTTGCCCCGACCGGGCGCCCCGGACGCAATTCCGGTGCCCAAGCAAAAATGTCCATATGCACCCACGCGCTAGCGTTTTTGACGAAACGCTGCAGGAACAGCGCGGCGATAATCGACCCGCCAAATCCTCCCGCTCCAGTATTGTTCATATCGGCAATTTTGGAGTTGAGCTGGCTTCCATAGTTCGCCCATAGCGGCAGCGGCCACACGGGGTCCTCGACCTTCGGGCCGAGATCCGCCATGGCATAAGCAAGGCTATGATCAGAGCTATAGGTCGCCGGCAGTTCTGGTCCGAGCGCTATGCGCGCAGCCCCCGTCAACGTTGCCATGTCGACGAGGAGATCAGGCGCTTCCTCATCCGCCAATGCCAGTGCGTCGGCCAAGATCAAACGACCTTCCGCGTCGGTATTGCCAATCTCGACAGTCAGCCCGGCCCGCGAGCGGATAACGTCTCCAGGTCTAAACGAATTGCCCGCGATTGAATTTTCGACAATCGGGATCAACACGCGGAGGCGCACTGGGAGTTCCGCATTCACCACAGCATGGGCAAGGCCAAGAATATTGGCAGCGCCGCCCATATCCTTTTTCATCATCAGCATGCCTGCTGCGGGCTTGATATCCAAACCGCCAGTATCAAAGGTGACGCCCTTACCAACTAGCGTCACCTTAGGATGACTTTCGTCGCCCCAGCTGAGGTCAAGCAAGCGTGGGGCCTGAGCGTTCGCCCGACCCACGGCATGGATCAGTGGCAGATTTGCGCCCAGCAAGTCATCACCCACAATGGCCGTAACCTTCATGCCATTGCGACGCGCGAAGTCCCTAATCGCTTGGTCCAAGGCATCCGGGCCAAGATCATTGGCGGGCGTATTGATAAGATCGCGAGCGAGGAAAGCACCTTGGGAGAGGAAATCAACCTCATCAGCATCTGCGTCGTCAGGCATTTCGAGCTGCGGGCTCGGTTTGGCGTCGCGGTACCGATCAAAGCGATAAGCACCCAGCTTAAACGCTGTGGCCGCCTGTGTGGCGTCGCCATACTGCCCTTCCAGCGCATAAGTGCCCTCGGGCAGATTGCTTCCAGCCAGACCAACCGTAAAGGGATTCAGGCTTTCGCTCGGCCCCATGCCCAAAAGCCATGCGGTGATATCGCCCTGCGCATCGGGAACTGCCAGCAGCTTTCCGGTCTGGCCGGAAAAACCGTGCGCCTGCGCCCATTTGCGCTGGACATCGGTAAGCGCGGCATCGTCCAAAGCGCCGTCAACAATTGCAATGACCGGTGTAGCCGAAGTCTTGGCCATCAGACTCTCCAGATTATTTTGGCGTGTTCTAGCCCCGAACGGGGTTCTGGCACCATCCAACTCCGGAAATAGTTTTCTGGCAACGGCGCGAACTACCTAATTCCCGAACAAAAAAGGGCTATTGCGACTACTAAAAGGGAAAACAAACGCGTTGCGCGCCAACAGAATGATCAAGCACGCAAACAGACCTCTCCACCACCCCTGCAATTGATAGCAACATTATGGGTTTAACCCAATATTAGGGTTAATGATCTATTGCCAAGCAAGGGGTCATGTCCCGGAGGAAACCATGCCTCGGGTAAAATACGATAGATTTTGGATGCATTGTGTTCTGGCTGTTGGTTTGACGGCTGTGACGCTATCGGGCTGTACCAGTTCGAGAAATTACAATGGTTCGGGCACAGGGCCATTTGCGGCCAGTCAAAAACAACCGACGCTTGAGCAACTGACTGCGCGCTATAAGTCCAACCCGCGCGACCGCAACAATACAATTCAATACGCCACCCATCTGCGCGCAATAGGCCAGCCGGAACAGGCCATGGCGGCCTTAGAGGCGACCCTTGCCGCACACCCCAAGGACGTTCCGATTTCCATTGCCTATGCCAAGGCCCTGACGGCTGCGGGCCGGTTTGAGCAATCTCTCAACGTCATAGACAATGTTCTGCGCACGGACGCTCCAGATTGGAGCGCACTGTTGGTCAAAGGCGCGACCTTGGATCAGATGGGGCGGAACAGCGAAGCACGGCGCATTTACACGCAGGCCGCAGCTCTTGCACCGAACGAAGCCTCGATCGAAACCAATCTTGGCCTATCCTATGCGATGACCAATGAACTGAGCCTGGCCGAGCAGCACCTGCGCAAAGCCGTCAGCATGCAAGGGGCATCGACACAGACCCGTCAAAACCTGGCATTGGTTTTCGGCCTACAGGGACGCTTTGATGAGGCGCGCAAAATCTACGCCGCCGAGCTTCCGCCTGATCAAGTGGAATCCAACATGGCTTACATCAGAGCGCTGCTGACCCAGCAAAACCGTTGGGACCTGCTCAAGGATTAAGGCCCTCGATTAGCCGCCGCCGACCGTGCTTGCGACGCTGCCAGTGAAGACTTTGATCATTGCTGGCGACAGGACCACGATAAACAATACGGGCAGCAGGAAGAGGATGAGCGGCACGGTTAGTTTCGGCGGCAATGCGGCTGCCTTCTTCTCCGCTTCCATCATACGCGCTTCACGCCCTTCTTCAGCCATGACACGCAAAGCCTGACCTACAGAGGTGCCATAGCGATCGGCCTGAATAAGTGCGGTCATGACCGCCCTAACGTTGTCGAGCCCTGTGCGTCGGCCGAGGTTTTCATAGGCGCGTGAGCGATCTTCCAGAAATGATAGCTCGGCATTGGTCAGCGTCAGTTCTTCGGCAAGCTGCGGTGACTGACCGCCGATTTCCTTGGCAACGCGCTTTATGGCGTGCTCCATGGACATGCCAGCCTCAACGCACAACAGCATCAAGTCCAACACATCTGGCCATGCGCGACGGATAGAGGCTTGGCGCTTCTGGATTTTGTTTTTCAACAATAGCACTGGCAAGTAGGCGCCGACGACCCCAATCGCAACGGAGTAGGCGAGGCTCAGATACATGGGTCGATCACCAGGCGCTACGACGACTAAGTAGAAGATCGCAAACAGCAATACGGCAACCGGTGTCGTGAACCGCACGAAGAGATATTTGGTCAACTCGGCCGGACCACGCAGTCCAGCCATGGACAGCTGGTCGAGCGTATTTTCGTCCTGGAAGGCTTTCCGCAGATCAAATCTGTCGACGGCCTTGCGCATATAGGCCTTTGTATTGTCATCGCGGCGGATCGAACTTCGGTCGGCTACTGCCGCAGAGCTCCCACGCAACCGAGACATCTCCTGGGCCCGCATTTTCTCGCGCTCCAGTGCCACGCGCTGAATGCGCCCTTTGAGCTCCTGCTTGACCAGAAGACTGGACCCAAAGGTAAACACCGCAGCCGTCGCCGAGATGGCAGCAAGGGCCGCAATCAAAAACTCGCGTTGGGTTACAAGCGCGATGATGTCCACGGCTACCCCCCTAGATCTCGAACTGAACCATGCGGTGCATGACAAAAACGCCTGCACTCAGCATGAACACAGCAATGGCCAAACACACATTGCCAACGGGTGTCGTGAAAAGTGGGGCCAGATAGGCCGGCGACACAACGGAGATCAGAACGGCCACAACAATTGGCAGCGCGCCGATAATCGCCGCCGATGCCTTGGCTTCAGACGACATTGCCTTGACCTTGGCTTTCATCTTTTTGCGGTTGCGCAGAACTCGCGCCAAATTGCTCAGGGCTTCTGAGAGGTTACCGCCAGACTGTTGCTGCACGGTGATAACCACAACGAAGAAATTCACCTCAGGCAGAGGCACGCGCTCCAACAGGATCTGAATGGACTCTTGCATCGAGAAGCCGAAAGCCTGCTGATCCAAGATGCGACCGAACTCAGAGCGAACTGGTTCCTTGGTGTCCTTGGCGACAACACGCACCGTATCATTGAGCGGCAGACCCGTTTTAACGCCACGGACAATCGCTTCAATGGCATTGGGTAATTCGTCCAAGAACCGATCTTGATATTTGCGGCGCTTACGCATGACGTAAAAGCGTGGACCTAGATACCCACCCGCGGCAGCAATGATGGCCGCAAAATAAAACGGCACCTGCGCCACAACCAAAAGCCCAAAAAGCACAACACCGAAGATAATCGAGTTGCGAATATAGGCAGCGGGTGTCGTGGTCATTCCCGCCTGAAACAACATGGCTGGGATGGTCAACCGGCGGTTGGCTTTCAACTCATCCTGCTGCGCCTTGAGCGCCTGCTGCACCGTTTTGCGCCGATTATCCCGGACACGGCTCTCCCCGGCAACGCGCCGATTGATGGAGACATCACCTTGATAGACCTTGAGGCGCTGCTTTGCGCGCTGGCCACCCGCGGCCGCGGGGACAAACGCCAAGGCCAATGCACCGGCAACAACAACGAACAAAATGATGAGCAGCACGCTTGTGGTCATATTCTACTTACTCGCCATTTCGCGATGCTCAATGTTGGACGCCTCCAAGGCTTCCACCAAGTTGGCCTCTTCGTTGAAGTAGCGCGCGCGTTCCGTGAATTGAGGCTTGGTAATACCGGTCGAATGGTGACGCCCGAGGAGCATGCCGTTCGCGTCTTCACCCATGATGTCATAGGTGAAGATATCCTGTGTCACGATCACATCCCCTTCCATGCCCAGCACTTCGGTAATGTGGGTGATGCGGCGCGAACCATCGCGTAGTCGCGCGGCCTGAACGATCACGTCGATCGAAGACACGATCATTTCGCGAATGGTGCGGCTCGGCAGCGAGTAGCCGCCCATGGTGATCATCGATTCCAAACGCGAAAGCGCCTCTCTCGGCGAGTTGGCGTGCAGAGTGCCCATAGAGCCATCGTGGCCCGTGTTCATCGCCTGCAGGAGATCGAAGGACTCCGGACCACGCACTTCGCCCACGATGATGCGTTCAGGGCGCATACGCAGACAATTCTTGATAAGATCACGCATGGTGATCTCGCCTTCCCCCTCCAAGTTCGGAGGACGCGTTTCAAGGCGGACAACGTGTGGTTGCTGCAGTTGCAATTCGGCCGAGTCTTCGCAGGTAATCACCCGCTCATCTTTTTCGATGAAGGCTGTCAAACAGTTGAGCAGTGTGGTCTTGCCCGAACCCGTGCCGCCTGAGATCAAAATATTGGCACGCACGCGGCCCAGAATACGCAGCACTTCCGCGCCCTCAGAGGAAATAGAGCCGTATTTGACCAGCTGCTGAAGGGTGAGCTTGTCCTTTTTAAATTTACGAATGGTCAGCGCTGCGCCGTCAATGGCAAGAGGCGGCGCGATAACGTTCACACGCGACCCGTCAGGCAAGCGCGCGTCGCAAATTGGCGAGCCTTCATCGACACGGCGACCGACCTGCGACACGATACGCTGGCAGACATTCATCAAATGCGCATCATCGCGGAAGCGCACGTTTGTCAGCCGGACCTTGCCGCCGACTTCGATGTAACAGCGCTGCGAGCCGTTCACCATGATATCGGCAATGTCATCGCGTGCGAGCAGCGGCTCGAGCGGGCCGTAACCCAGCACGTCGTTGCAAATGTCTTCAAGCAGATCTTCCTGCTCGGCAATCGACATCGCGATGGATTTCAGCGCAATGATTTCGGAGACGATGTCGCGAATTTCCTCGCGCGCCGACTGGCTCTCCATCGTCGCCAACTGGCTCAGGTCAATCGAGTCAATCAGCGCATTAAAGATCGCTGACTTGGTCGAGAAATATTCCTTGGCTCGCGGGTTTTCAGCCTGTGCTTTGACGTCGAGAACGTCGTCCGTACTCTTCGCACGACTGGCAGAGCTGTCTGCGTCAGGCTGGCGGCGTTGCGCAGGGGACGACACCGCTCCCGGTGGCGGGCTGGCGATTGGACGCGGGAGCTCAGAAACTCCGGGCGTATTGCCGCCAAATGTCGTTCGCTTGCCAAACATATCTCATACTTCCTAACGCCGAAGCCTGACTTAGGCGCGCTTTTTGAACAGGGTGGATAGGTTGAGCAGTGACCCGCCCTTCCCCCCTGCCTGCCCCACTGCGCGACCAGTCACCTGAAAGCCAATGCTACGGTAGATGTCGTTAATCTTGTTGGATGCTTGTACTTCAGCGATCATCTGGCCATTGTTCGCCGCTGTACCAAACAGATGTGCATCAAAGCCGATCTGCCCGATCAGCGAACATTCCACCGACGTCGCGAACTCGTTCGGATTGATCTCCGGACGCTTCGGTATGCCAACTTTGTTCATCACCAACTTGGGTGCTGCCTCTGTTGGGCGCATGATCTTGATCGCATCAGACAAATTCTTAGCGTTGCGCAAATTGGCCAGATCGGGCTCGGCCACGACCACAACTTCATCAACCGAAGCCAATGTCTGCCGTGTCCAGCTATTCCACACATGCGGAATATCCAAGATGATCACGGGTACCGATTTCTGGCAGATCTCGATGACCTGCTCGAAGTCGCGTTCGCCAAAATCCCACGTCTGATCAAGCGATGCCGGAGCAGCGAGCAGGCTGATGTGGTTAGCCGCCTTGCTCATCAGGCGATCAAGCATGGTTTGATCGACCTTTTGGCTGGCCAACATTGCATCACCCAAACCATGGGGCGGATCTTGGTTGAAGTTCAGCCCTGCCGTGCCAAACGGCAAATCCATATCGATAACGAGGCAATCCTGACGGAGCGAGGAGGCGATTGCCCAAGCGACGTTATGCGCGACAGTTGAACTCCCGGCCCCGCCCTTGGCGGAAACAAAGCCAATCGTTCGCCCGATAGGCGCCGCGCCCTCTGCGACATAGATGTCGGTAATAGCCGCGACCAGTTCCTGAGGGCTAGCCGGCAGAACCACATATTCCGAAATGCCGTTGCGGATCAGCTCACGATACAAGAGCACGTCATTGACATGCCCGAGTACGATGACTCGTGTTGCCGCGTCACACACCTCAGACAGGCGCCCCAATGCCGCAACGATCGCGCCAGGTGTGAGTGTCGATTCCACAATGATCAAGTTTGGCGTCGGGTTCGACTTGTAAGTCTCTATCGCCCCTTCAACGCCACCGTTGTGCGTGGTCAGCGCGACTTTAGACATGCGTCGATCTTGTAGAACGGCTTCGACAAGCTGTGCTGTCTGCGTGTTCTCGCAAAATGCCTGGGCAGTGATGCGCGGCACGAGCCGAGCGCCAGTTGCGATCTCTGCCGCCACCTCTTCAGTCTTTGCTTTATCCGGCGTCAGGAAACTCATACGCACTGCTCCTCAATCCAACTCAATCGAGAACGAAGCCAACATTGCCGCTGAAACCGCCTCGGAACTCACCCGTCGATCCGACCCCGTATTGATGTTCAATACGCCCGAGGAAGATCGCCTCTGCATCGCCGCTCATGGCGAACTTGTCGGTCGGCACCGCAAGAGTGCCTGCGGGAGCCGCGTTGACGAGGTAAGGGGTAACCAAGATCACCAATTCGGTCTGTTGCGTCTGGAACTCGCGGGACCGGAACAGCGCGCCGAGGATAGGAATATCACCCAAGAGCGGGAACTGTTTGATGTTCTGGCTGGTGCTCTCTTGCAGAAGGCCGCCGATGGCGAGCGTCATGCCGCTCGGCAGCTCAACCGAGGTGGAGGCTTGCCGCTTGGTGAGCGAGAAATCCGCTTGCGGTTCAGACACCGAAGTATCGACCTTGAGCCCGATCACCCCATTCGATTTCACCACAGGCTCGAACGAGAGCTCGACACCATAAGGCTTAAATACGACGGTCCGCTGCAATCTGTTGCCTTCGCCGCCGTCGCCACCCTCTGCGGGATCATAGGAGTAATACGGAAGTTCGCCACCAGCGAGGAACTTGGCTTCTTCGCCTGAAATGGCTGTCAGTGTCGGCTGCGCCAGAACCCTGAGCGCCCCCTTATCCTCAAGCGCCCGGATAACGCCTAAGACCGAATTACCATTGTCAGAGAACCTTGCATTCAAGCCATATGGGCTTTCACTATCCACCAGAGTAGTTGCGAATTGCAGGAGGTTGGCCGTTCCAACATTGAAGGCAGCACCAAAGTTTATGCCGAATTGCTTGGCCACATCGCGCTTCACTTCGGAAACGGTGACCTGCAGCATCACCTGCTGGGCTCCCGCCACGTCCAAGATATTGGCGACGTTATCCGCAGATCCAGCGAATTGAGTGGCAACAGCGGTGGCCCGTTCACGATCTTCACCCGAGCGGACGTTGCCCGTCAGGACGACCCGGCTGGACCCATCGAGACCCGGAACGGATTCCACGCGAATGTTGGAGTTTGGCAAGACACGCGCCAGCGCGGTTTGAAGCGCAGCTCCAACCGCCGACTCCGCCTCGTTGATCGCAATATCGAGCACCTGGATGGTCCGTCCAGCGTCATCAAGGAAGAAGATGTTGGTCTTGCCCGAAGACATGCCCTGCACGATGGCTCTGGTTCTGGTGCGCATAATCGCGGCAGCGATCTCGGGCTGCGAGACCACCACCTCCGCGACACCCGCGGGCAAGTCGACGATCAGAGATTTGTTACGTTCGATGCTCAAGGGGCGGACGGCCCCATAGGCGCTGGGTTGAATGGCGATTTGCGCCTGTGATTGCGCTTGAACAGGCGACAGACCCGTTGCCGACAACATCGCGACACCCAGCCCGAAGGCCAGTGTCGCCGCTCTACCGGACAATGATCGATTTGTGTTGGCCGTTTTCATCACTCTCGAACTCTCACTGCGGCAAAACTTGCGGAGCGGCGGGACCAGTTTGAACCTCTGGCAGGCTGGCGGAGTCATAAGCGGTTTCAGCAGGGACGGGCGACACTTGCCCCGCACTGGTTACAACGTTCTGTTCGCGCCCGTAGCGGATCAGACGAACAGGCTGGTTGGATCCAAAGCGTTGCTCATCGGACCGATTAAAGTCAGCGACCGATCTGAGCGTCAGGCTTAACTGGCCACGGGTCGAGGAATTAATCAGCGTTTCCGCCTGTCCCGGGTCCAGCTCTAAGGTGGCAATCGTGTCTGACACGAAGGTCGTGGGCGGGGTGGTGTTATTGGGGTCCTCACTGCCCCCAGACTGCCCCATCTCGCCGAGGCGCGTGCCAATAGCCAAAACGCGAACATCGGAAAGGATCAGTTCTGACTGTTGCCCAAGGTCGGTCGGGGTGGTGAGCACAACGTCGACATGATCATTCGGTACGACAAAGCCGCCAGCGCTCGACACTGGAGAGACCGCCACCGAAACGCCGCGCTTTCCTGGTGCCAGCACAGCCGACAAATATCCGCTATCGGATCGTACCAGTTTGGCTTCACGAATTGGCTCACCCGGGAAGAGTTCAAACCGCGCGATTGCACCGATGAGTTCCGTCTGTGCCTCTGGCATGGCTGTCACGGTCACAAACTCGGGCCGCAGCGCCTGTTCAGGCCAATCCTGCCATTGGGTGCTCTCGGCGAGCAGGCGTTCACCCACGCCGATCCCACGGCTTGCGACAAGCACCTGCACCTTCGCTTCAGGAACAATTTGAGTGGCAACTGCCTGCGGCGCAGACGGCTCAGGTGTGCTGCCGCCGCGGGTAACCAAGATGGCGGCGAGGCCACCGGCAATCAACGCGACAGCAATGAGAATGATTCGCGCCGGTCTCATGACCCCCCCAAAGGCTCAGCGGGCTAAGGCCAGCTTCCTTTGTAGACCATGAAATAAAAGGGTCAAAACTTGGTTAATCAGGCCTTGATTACTAAGGTTAACAATCTGAGATACTTCAAAATCGCACCTCTATATCGCACCCAAACGAACACGCTTCAACTATGCCAAGTCCAGAAAGATATTGATCAATTTCAGCTTTGAACCAGGAGATTGTAGATCAAAGTTTCGGGGTAAACAAAAACTGCGGCAATTGCCAATGCAATGCCATAAGGCACCCCGTTCTTCCGGTTATGCAATCGACTCAGCCATTCATACCGAGTGATCCACACCTCGAGAGGGAGTGATCTTAAGAACAAAATGAGGATAGTTAGGATGCCACCAAATACACTAGCGTAGACGAGATATGGCAGCACTTGCCCGGCGCCCAACCACAGTACAGTTGCGGCTGCAAACTTGGCATCACCACCACCAATTACGTTGAGGGCAAAGAGACCAAAGGCCACGACCAAGACCGCAAAGGCGCACAGCACATGAATGCCAATCGCCTCCCAGGGCATTTGGGCAATGATCGCAGCGGGGAAGAACGCAAGCCCTACGGCCAACACCAGCCAATTCGGGATCCGCATCGTGAACAGATCCGAAATAGCGGCAAAAAACATCAAGGCTGGAAAATAGAAAATTCCAAAGTAAGACAATTAGAACTTGCCCCGACAAAAAGAAAAAGGGAGGCGAACCCCCCCCTTAAACTATATCTGTTCTAGCGCTTATCCTGGCACCTGAACGTTTCCAAGACGGCCGCCGATATTATTAAACAGCGAACCTAGGTTGTTTCCAAGCAAAGAAGCACCGGCAATGATCCCTACGGCCACAAGCGCCGCAATCAGGCCGTATTCAATAGCGGTTGCGCCGGACTCGTCCTTAGCAAAACGTGCAAAAATCTTCATACCCAAGCTCCTCATCGGCGATCATGGCGTGCTCTCCACAACGGGACGAGCACAGGTTGAACATGACTACAAACTACCCATGCCAAGTTGAAGGAGAGTTAATCCTCATTAGGTAGCAACAACTTACGAATGTACTCATGTAGTCTTGGTGTTTTTCTGGTTAACACAATCGCCGTGTTTTTCACCAACACCGCACACAAGGCGATAAAATCAGAACAATTTTTACGGGACAGAATTCCCAATAAGAACGCGATCTATTCGACAGCCCGCTTCCTCACTATAAATTTTCCCATAAATTTGCCTTGTATTTACCATTCTCGCCCAGATTCACTCTGACCACAGTAACTTCAGGATTTGGTGGAATGCCCCGCACACTCGCAACTACTCTGCTTATCATTGCCGTGAGCATTCCATTCCCCATTATGGCCCAAGACGGCTCACCCATTACTGTACAAGCAAATATGGCGCGCGTTCTGCGCATCAATGCACCAGCCGCGACGGTCATCGTTGGCAACCCCGGCGTTGCAGACGTGACGATCCAAGATCCTCAAACTTTGGTTCTCACCGGTAAAAGCTACGGCCAAACCAATCTCATCATCCTAGACGCCATGGGCGAACCGATTGCGGACACGCTTGTAGAGGTCACGCAATTGCAGGCTGGGGTGATGACAGTTTATCAGGGGCTCAATCGGACCAGCCTGTCCTGCGCCCCGGTGTGTCAACCTGTCGTCATGATGGGCGACGATGCCAATTTCTCCGGACAGGCACTGGCCTCCGCGCAATTGGTCCAATCAGCGGCCAATTGAACGGTCTCGTTTTCATCAAATTTGCGCAAATATGCAGAAAGGCTCGTTAGCGTTCTGCAGTCTACCCTGCTCAGGGACAAATTCAGGACATCCCTTCAATGGTGCGAGCCAGCTCACGGCGCAAACTTCTCTATGCCGCACTCCGCGACACGCGTGGCGCGACCGCCGTGGAGTTTGCTCTGTTGGCCATCCCGTTTTTTGGGCTTATCGCTGCCATCTTACAAACCTCCCTGGTCTTCATATCCAGCCAAGTCCTTGAAAGCGCGGTCATCGACGCATCGCGCTATGTACGCATTGGAGAGGCGCAAAAACAGGGCACAGCCGAATACAAAAAGCAGATATGTGACCGCCTTTATGGGCTCTTCGGCGATTGTCAGGACATGCATCTGCGCGTCGATACGATCCAGACCTTTAAAAGCACCGCTCCAACAATACCCGTCGACATCACCTGCCCAGCCGAGTGCGATTGGACCACACCAGAAACTTGGGCCCCAGGAGGGGCGTCCAGCGTTGTCATGGTACAAGCCTACTTCCGCTATCCCGTTCCGATCCCCCTTGGCCCTTTGAGCATCGCTAACCTAGCGGATGGGACGCGCCTCATTGGCTCGACGTTCGTCTTTATGAACGAGCCCTTCTGATGCGCGCGCGCTCCAAACTCCGCTCTCTCGTCGCCAAAACCTTATCGAACGAGAACGGCGTTGCCGCTGTTGAGTTTGCGCTCGCGATGCCGATCATGCTCGTTCTCTATCTGGGCTCAGTCGAGGGCAGCACGCTCATCATCTTGGACCGCAAAGTCCAAACTGCGGCCAGTGCTCTCGGTGATCTTGTAGCGCGTACCAATGGCACGCTCTCTCAGGGGACTTTGGAAGACTATTTCCAGGCGGCCAGTGGCATTATGCATCCCTACGACAGCACAACTGTCGTTCAGACAATTGCCGGCGTTGAAGTGTCAGCGGCCGGAGAGGCTGTGGTCAAATGGTCTAAGCAGTATACCGACGGCCAAATCGTGCCCGCAGAGGGTTTTACAATAGAACTACCGCAAGAGATGACGGATCTCGCTCTTGGCCGTGTGGTCATCGTCGCTGAAACCAGCTATGAATACAGCCCGAGCTTTGCTGTCGTTGTCGATCAGACGGTGCAACTGCACCGCACCAGCTATCACATCCCCCGCACCACCACGGGTGTGATCGTCTCCCCATAGCCTTGCTTGCCCAATGCAACACTGCATGGCAGAAGCAGGGACCATTCCTTAAAGCTAAGCGATCATGGACGACCACATTATTCCCGTATTCGATCTGGGCGGCGTATTCGTCGACTGGAACCCTATGTACCTGTTCCGCAAGCTCTTTGAGACTGAAGAAGACGCGCAGTGGTTCCACGAGACGATCTGCACCAGCGATTGGAACTTGGAGTTCGACGCCGGCGAAAAATATTCTGAAGGCGTTGCCAAGCTCGTTACTCGCTTTCCAAAATACTGGCGCGAAATTCAAGCCTTTGACACGCGCTGGAAAGAGACCTTTGGTCCCTTCATTCAGGGTACTATCGACATCCACAACGAACTGATTGAACAGGACGTCCCAACCTTTGCCATTACCAACTTCTCTTGGGAGAAGTGGATGACCTGCTTGGGTGAATGGCCGTTCCTCGAAAAGTTCGATGGCGTTGTCGTCTCAGGGCTCGAAAGACTGGTCAAACCCGATCCACGCATCTACCGCACCTTCTGTGATCGTTATGCTCTCGCCCCAGACAGCTGCGTTTTCATCGACGATAGCGAACCCAACATCGTTGCCGCACGCAAGTTTGGCATGAAGGGTATCCATTTCAAGGACCCTGGCCAATTGCGGTCGGAACTGATCACCCTGGGCCTGCCCCTAAAGGCCTAAAATTCAGCTCCGCGCACACTTTGCGCGGAGCATTTCCGTTGCCCCACGCTGTACCCAAGCCGCTTCCCACCTCCGCCGTTGGCGCAGGGCTCTGACCTCTTCGATCAGGCGAGATGGTCCGCTTGCAAAGCCGGGCCTTATAGGCACCTCTCCCCCAACAAACACCGCTTTGCCTCCCTCCCCCTTGCGGGGAGGGATTGAGGGTGAGGGGGTATCAGAAATCGCAGCCTACCTTCACCTCGCCCCTCCGGGGAG